>JAFSWC010000076.1 GCA_017444665.1 Oscillospiraceae bacterium | reverse complement strand
CTGCAGGGCGTAGGCCTTTTCAAAGCCGACGGACATGATGTTGCCGACGGACATGATGAACTGGATCAGGACCGTGTCCTTGATGGCGGGCCACTCAACGGCCTTGATCTGCTGGATGATGTTGGCGCCGTCGATGACGGCCGCTTCCTTCAGTTCCTTGCTGGCGTTGGACAGAGCCGCCGTGTAGATGATGGAGGCCCAGCCTGCGCCCTGCCAGATACCGGACGCGATGTAAATCGTGCGGAAAGCAGAGGGCATCGTCATAAAGTTTGTCGAGGTGCCGAGCAGCATGTTGATCATGCCGGTGGGCGCCAGCAGGATACGCACGATACCGCAAAGGACGATGACGGAGATGAAGTTGGGCATGTAGAGGACCAGCTGGATCTTTTGCTTGATGCTCTTGGAGAGGATGCGGTTGAGCAGGAAGGCAAGCAGGATCGGCGCCGGGAAGCCCCAGAGCAGACCGTACACGCTCAGCTTCAGGGTGTTCATCAGGTAGCGCATGAAGTCCGGGGATGAGAGGAAACGCTGGAAGTGCTCGAAGCCGACCCATTCGCTGTGCAGGATGCCGCGGATCGGGTTGTACTCCGTAAAGGCGATCAGAATACCGCCCATGGGGATGTACCGGAAAATCACCGTCAGCGCGAAGGCAGGCAGCATGAAGAGCGCGTACAGCTGCCAGTGCTGGCGGAGATAGACCAGCGTGTTGTGCAACTTGCTGCTGCCGTCTTTGGCGGCGGGAGCATTTGCCATGGCCTTTCTCATAGAATTCCTCCTCTTCTCTATTCTCCGTGCACCGCACAATTTTAAGGGTTGTGCATATGCACACATGAGGACAGATTTTTGCAACATCATATTAGCATCGCCTTGTGTCCAGTGTCAATTAATTTTTCACATTTGCACAAAGTTTGGCGCTATTGTTCAAAATCGCTCTGTTGAAATCGTCAGGTTGCACAGTGTGGAAAGTTTACATTTGCACCATTTCATTCGGTGTTTCTGTTTGACATTTGATTTGCCGGTATGATACACTTTCATTAATTAATGAAAGAACGGATGTGCGCTATGAAAAAGAAGGTCACCATTCAGGATATTGCGGACGCGCTGGGGATCTCCCGCAACACGGTCTCCAAGGCCATCAACAATTCGGAGGGTCTGGCCGACGCCACGCGGGAAAAGATCCTGCAGAAGGCGGTGGAGATGGGCTATAAGCAGTTTTCCTATTTCAGCACCTTTGCCGCCGTTTCCGACGCCGGCGCAGGAGGCGGGCTGAGCATCTCCGGCTATCAGGGCGAGATCGCACTGCTGACGAGCGCGTTTCTGACCCAGTCCCACTTTGCCTCGACGATGCTGGACAAATTCCAGGGCGAGATCGCGCAGCTCGGCTATACGATGAACACCCACCGCGTCACATCTGCCAATCTGAAAGAAAAAAGTCTTCCCCTCTCCTTCCGCGCCGACCAGGTCAAGGCGATCATCTGCATCGAGATGTTCGACCGCGCCTACGATGAGATGGTGTGCGAGCTGGGGCTCCCGGTCCTGTTCGTGGACGGCCCGGCCAAACATGACGGTTTTTCCCTGCCGGCCGACCAGCTGTATATGGACAACTCCACCGAGATCATGCGCTTTGTCAACGACATGCTGAACCAGGGGAAAAAGCGGATCGGCTTTATCGGCAACTATCATCACTGCCAGTCCTTCTTCGAGCGCTACGCCGCCTTTCGCTGTGCGATGCTGATGGCAGGCGCGGAGGTGGACGAGGACTGCTGTGTCTGCTACAACCACCAGGATGAGATCGCCGAGCGGCTCGACGCGATCCGGGAACTGCCCGACGTGTTCATCTGCGCCAACGATTTTGTGGCCGGGGACACGATGCGCGCGCTGTTTTCCATCGGCAAGACCGTGCCGAAGGACGTGCGGCTGCTGGGCTTTGACGACTCGGCGGAGTCGCGTCTCAGCCGTCCGGCGCTGAGCACCGTCCACATCCACACCCAGATCATGGCCTATACGGCCGTGCAGCTTTTGATGTCGCGCATCCACGAGCCGTCGCTTGACTACCGCATCGTGCACACGCAGACTGACTTGATCTATCGCGAGTCGACAAGCTTTGACGGAGGCAGGGAGACAGAATGAAGTTCTTTTCGTATGAAAGCAGATTCAGCCAGCTTCTGCTGAAGCTGTGCTATGCCTGTTACCTCAATCTGCTGTGGTTTATCTGCTCGATCCCGATCGTTACGATCGGCGCTTCGACGACGGCGCTGTATTACGCCGCGCTGAAGGTCGTGCGCGACGAGGAAAGTCATGTCGCCGCCGCCTTTTTCCGCTCATTCCGCGAAAACTTCAGGCAGGCCACGGTGCTGTGGCTGATCCTGCTGGGCATAGGGCTGTTCCTGGCCGGCGACGGCTATATCCTCTATCACCTGCGCCAGACCTCGGAGGGTACGATCGCCGTGATCTGGACGCTGATCCTGGCGATGGTCATCGCGGCGGGCGTCGTGTACGTGATCGTGCTGGAATACGTCTTTCCCCTGCTGGCCAGCGTCAGCAACACCAACGCCGCGATGCTGAAAAACGCCTTTCTGATCGGCACGCACTATCTCTTTGCCACGATCCTTGTTTTTGCCGTGCACTTTGCGATGTTCTTTGTCGTGGTCGCGTGGTTCACGCCGCTGATCATCTTCGGCGAGGGGCTGTGCGCGGTCATAAGCGCATGGCTGATGAACAGCATCCTGATCTCCTGCTCCGGCACGCCGGAGGACCGGGAAGCGCTGCCGGAAGCTGACGACGCTGCGCCCGGGGACGAGGGAGACGCGCCGGTGCTTGAGGAGGCCGGAGCGGCGCCTGAGGAGGCCGGGCCGAAGGGCGAGGGAGACGCGCCATGAAGCTGCCGGAACGGGAAAAAGCCGCCCATCGGGCGGCTTTTCGGAAGATGAGCGCGGCGGAAAAGCTGGATCATATCGCTACCTATTATAAGTGGCCGATTTTGCTTGCGCTGATTGCGCTGATCGTGCTGGGCTCGGTGCTGCATCGGCAGCTGACTTACAGGGAGCCGGCGTTGTATCTTGCGCTGGTCAACGTGTCCGTCGGCGAGGATATGGAAAAAGCGCTGACGGAGGAGTATCTTGCGCAGCGCGATCCCGGCGCGGCAGGGCGCGCGGTGTACCTGTACCGGGACCTTTACCTTTCGGATGACGCCGACGTGCTCAACCACGAGTATGCCTACGCCTCGCGCATGAAGGTCATGGGCGCGATCCAGTCGCAGAAGCTGGACGTGGCCGTGATGAACCGCGAGGGCTACGATCTCTTCTCCTCCAACGGTTTTCTGCTGGAGCTGCCGGAGCTGCTTGCCGCCGACCCGGCGCTGGAACAGGCGCTTGCGCCCTATCTGACGCAAAACAGCGTGGTGCTTTCGGACAACGGCATCGAATATCAGCTGGGCGAGGCGGAGACCCATGATGTTGTGACCGAGGAGGCCGCGAACGCGCTGTCGGCCGGCGTCTGGCCGCGGTTCTCCGACGCCGGCTTTTCCGGCGAGGTCTATGTCGGCGTGCTGGCCAACAGCCCGCGGACGGACGAGGCGATCCGCTATCTGCACTATCTGGCGGATGCGGCAGGCTAAGGGAAAAAGGGGAAACAGGAACGGGAGCCGACGTACGACATGGTGCGGCGGCTCCCGTTTTTTCTTTGCTTTCCTATGCGTCGCGCCTCTTGCGCGGCAAAAAACCGGGACCTCCGTTTGGAGGTCCCGGTGCTGTTTATTCGATTGGCAGATCCGATCAGGCCGCCTTCTTCGGCAGGACGATGATGTCGCCCGTCTTGATGTTGTTGACGTTCACGCCGGGGTTGAGCTTGGCGATCAGGTTGACGTTATTGCTGTAGGTGATGCCGGCCGCTTCGCACATCTTGGTGAGCGTGTCGCCGTCCTTGACCTTGACGCCGGTGACGGCAAACTTGGCGCCGGTGGCGCTGGAGGAGAGCATCAGCATCTTGTCGCCCTCTTTGAGATTGTTGAAGTTGGACATGGAGTTGAAGCTCAGCAGCACGTCGGCATAGTAGGTGGTGTAATCAAAGCCGGCCGCCTTGACAAGCGCGTAAACCGTGTCGTCCTTCTTGATGGTGATCTCGGTGAGGTAGTACATGACGCCTTCCTTGGGCTTGACGTCAGCGGGCGTGGTCGATTCCTTGGGGGCCGCGGGCGTGTAGCCGCCGCCGTAGCCGGTGTTGCCGCTGCCGCTGGGCGTGGTGCCGCCGCCGCTGGGCGTGGTGCCGCCGCCGCTGGGGATCACGCCGCCGGTCGGGAAGTAAAGGACTTCGCCGGTGCGGATCGAATTGAGGTTCTTGCCCGGGTTGAGCGCGGTGATCATGCTGAGGCGGGCACTGTAGTTAATGCCGAGATCCTGGCAGATGCCGTAGGTCGTCTCGCCGGTGCGGACGGTGTGGGCCGTGATGGCGATGGCGCCGGTGGCCGACGTGGCGCTGGGCAGGTACAGGATGTTGCCCGCGCGCAGGTTGGTGGCATACTGGATGCCGCTGACCGCCATGATCATGTTGAAGTACTTCGAGAAGTCGATGCCGTTTTCAGCACAGATGCCGTAGATCGTCTCGCCCGCCTTGACGACGTGCGGGATCAGATAAGACACGGTGTTGCCCGCAACGACGGTGCCCGTGGGCGTGCCCGTGGCGCCGGTGCTGGTGGCGCTGCCGGTGGCGGTGCCGCTGCTGGCGGTGGCCGCGATCTTGGCGGCGTCGGCGTCGGTCTTGGGCAGCTTGAGCTTCTGGCCGGTCTTCAGCGTCAGGAAGCTGTAGTCCGTCGCGAAGTTGTTGAGCTTCATGATCGCGGTCTTGCACTTGTTGAAGTCAAGGCCCTTCTTGCCGCAGATGCCGATCATCGTGTCGCCGGTCTTGACGACGTAGTCCTGCGTCTCACCGGTGGCGGTGGAGGCGGGCTTGAGTCTGTCGGGCAGAGCAACGCCAAGGATATCGGCCGCGGCCTGGTTGTCCTTAGGCAGCTTGATCACCTGATCAACGTGCATGTTCGAGAAGTCCTCTTCCTTTGTGAACGCATCGTTGACCTTGATGATCGCGTCCTTGCAGAAGTCATAGTCGAGGCCATGCGCCTCGCAAATCATTTTCATCGTCTCGGCTTTGATCGTGTAATCGATCGTCTCGCCGGCGGCGAGAGCCGTTGCTCCCATCACGGGCAGCGCCGCAAAGAGCACGACCGCGAGAAGCAGGCTGACAATTCTTTTCTTCATTTCCAATTCCTCCCAAGAATGCATTTCTTGTTGCATACATTGTACGACAAAGTTTTTGAAAGTGCAAGAGAAAAATTTCAATTCGGTAACAAAAAATAAAAAATTTAAGAATTCTTATTTGTTCTCTTTGCTCAAAGCCCGATCGCTTCGCCCCAGACGCCGTCGGTGCAGGGGTGGAAAAGCGGCCTCTCCCCGATGGGGAAGCGCGCCGTCCAGGGGGCTGTTTCGCTTAGCGCCGCTGCGTTTTGCGGCGTTTTTACCAGCACGCGCAGGTCCGGCGAATAGCGTGAGAGGATCCCTTTGAGCGCTTCGGGGGGCTCGGGCTGGGGCGTGACGCACAAAAGCTTCCGCTCCGGCCGGGCGGCCGAGAGAAGCACGCACAGGCCCGAAAGGCTCTCCGGTCCGTGCCGGTCGGCGCGGAGCGTGAGCTCCCGCAGGACCTCCCCTCGTCTGCCGCGCCAGGTCTCTTTTCCCGTCAGCGCAAAGAGCGCGTCGAACGAAAGCGCAAGCAGCGCCAGCGTCCGGTCGCTTTCGGCGGAAAAGGCTTCTCCCTTCCGCTCGGCAGCGGGGCGGGGCGGCGAGGCAAGAACTCGCGACGCGGCGGCGAGATGCGCCGGATCGAAATCGGCGGCGTACAGCTCGCTCAGCGCAAAGGCCAGCGCCGCGCGGCCGGAGTTTTCTTTTTCCGCCGCGGCGGACAGGGCGGCGCACAGCGCCCCGGCCTCGGCCAGATAGCGCCGGTCGGCAAAGACGCGGCCGGCTTTGGCAAGCGCGGCAAGCAGCAGCGCGTTCCACGAAAGCGAGATGCGCGTATCGGTAACAAGGCCCGCCCGCGTCTCGCGCACGGTGCGCAGACGCTCGCGGAAGTCGTCGTATCCGGGCGGGACGAGGTGCCACCGGTCGTTGAGCAGCAGGTTGGGGATGCTTTTCGCGCCGCAGTTGCCCTCCCCGGTGACGTCATAGCATTCGGCAAAATGGCGGCCGTCCTCCTCCCCCAGCGCCGCGCAGATCTCGGAAGGGGTAAAGAGGAAGGGGTTGTTCTCATCCGCGCCGTCGGCGGCGCAGCGGCCCGCGCCGTACAGGCCGGAGGGCGTGATCAGCTCGCGCAGGCAGAAGTCGAGCGCTTCCTCGGCCGCGTCGCGGTAGAAGGGCATGTGCCCGCTCTCCCACGCCTCGGTATAAAGGAAGGCGAGGACGGCGTTGTCGTCGAGGCGTTTTTCAAAGCTGGGGCGCAGCCATTCGCGGTCAAAGCCTGCGGAGAAGAAGCCGCCGCCGATGTGGTCGTGCACGCCGCTGCGCCACAGGCTGCGCAAGTCCTCCTCGGCCATGACGCGCCATTTCGTCTGACCGGTAAAGTAAGCGCCGCGCAGCAGAAGCAGCAGCGAGCTCGCCCGGCTGCGCACGTCGAAGTCCCCTTCGCGCATCCGCTCGACGCCGGCGAGTGCCCGCTCGCCCCAGGACAGGTCTTGATCCATACTATGCTCCGTATTGAAATCCAGACGGTTTTATAATAAAATGGTGTTATGTTAATTATATACCAGATTATCCCTCATTGCAAGAAGGAGAATTGAAATGCGCTGCTGTTTTGATACAAGCGAATATACCGGCGTGCCGGACCGTGAGCCCTGCGAGCGCACGATGGACGTGCCGGGCGCGATCCGCGCGCTTGACGCGCTGTACGCCGCGGGACGCGAGAGCGAGGCCCAGAGCTTTCTGGAAGCAAAGCGGGCGGAAGCCGCGGCGCTCGGCGACTGGCGGGCGGAGCTTGCGATGATAAGCGAGCTGCTGGGGCAATACCGCCGCAGCATGGACGCCGAAAAAGGACTTGCGGCCGTGGACGACGCGCTTGCGATCATCAAGACCCGCGGCATGGGGCGCACGGTGTCGGGCGCGACGGTGCTTTTAAACGCCGCGACGACGCTGGGCTGCTTCGGCGAGCACGAGGACGCCCTTCCCGTCTTCCGGCACGTCAGCCGGATCTATTCCGACAATCTGGACCCCGGCGACTACCGCTTTGCCGGGCTTTACAACAACATGGCCCAGTCTCTTGTCGCCGTCGGCGACACGGAGGGGGCGGAGAGCATGTTCCGCGCGGCGATCGCGATCATGGAAAAGCTGCCGGGCGGACAGAACGAGATCGCCGTGACCATGTGCAGCATGGCGGAGATGTTCGACGCCGCCGACCCGGAGGACGCGCGCATCGCCGACTGTCTGGAGCAGGCCTGGGCGGCGCTGGACGACCCGGCGCTGCCGCGCGACGGCTATTATGCCTTTATGGCCTCGAAATGTCTGCCGGTGTTCGACCGGCTGGGCTTTTTCCTGTACGCCGCCGATTTAAAGGAAAGGATCGGTGAGATCCATGCGAGGACTTGACGAAGCAAGGCTGTTCTATGAAGAGCGGGGCCGCGAAATGCTCCGCGCGCACTTCGGCGAGGTCGAAGGGCGCATCGCGGTCGGGCTGGCCGGGCACGGCTCGCAGTGCTTCGGTTTTGACGACGCCGTTTCGCGCGACCACGATTTTGACCGGGGCTTTTGCCTGTGGCTGACGGACGAGGACGACGCGCGCTTTGGCGTGGCGCTGTCGCGCGCCTATCGCGAGCTGTGCGGCGAGAGCTCGTCGGAGCACGGCATGCTGGCCGAAAGCGGTCTCGGCGTAAGGCGCATCAGTGATTTTTACCGGCGCTACACCGGCTCGTCCGGCGCGCCGGAGAGCTGGCAGCAGTGGCTCTCGCTCCCCTCCTGGGCGCTGGCCGAGGCCACGAACGGCGAGGTCTGGCGCGACGAACTCGGCGTGTTTTCCGCCGTGCGCGAGACGCTGATAAGCGGCATGCCCGAGGACGTGCGGCGTAAAAAGCTTGCCGCGCGCGTCATCACGATGGCGCAGGCGGGACAGTATAATTACGCCCGCTGCCTTTCCCACGGCGAGGCAGGGGCCGCGATGCTGGCGCTGTGCGAGTTCGTGCGCGCCGCGGCCGAGACCGTCTTCCTGCTCAATCGCCGCCACATGCCCTATTACAAGTGGTCGCTGCGCGCGATGCGCACGCTGCCGCTGCTTGCGGACATGGAGGGGCCTTTGGAATTTCTGCTGACGGGCGAAAACGGCGGAGAGGGCGACAGGCTGAAGATCCAGCTCGTCGAGGACATCTGCGCAAGCGTGCTGCGTGAGCTGAAAGCGCAGGGGCTGACGCAGGGCGGCGGCGCGTATCTCGAAGCGCATGCCTTTGAGATCCAGCGGCGCATCGAAAACGGGGCGATCCGCGCGCTGCATATCATGGAAGAATAAGCCCGGCGCACTCAACAGAGGGATACACCTCTCATCAGTCGCCTGCGGCGACAGCTTCCCCCGAGGGGGAAGCCTGTAAGGAAGGAGATCTGGATGGAGATCAAATGGCTGGGTCACGCCTGTTTTGCCATCACGCACAAGGGCTATACGGTGCTGATCGACCCCTATAACAGCGACTATACGGCCGGGTATCCGAAGCTGCGCGTCAAGGCGGACAAGCTGCTTGTCAGCCACGAGCATTACGGCCACAACTACCGCGAGGGCGTTTTGCTCTCGGACAGGCCGGAGAGCGACTGTCCCTTTGCGATCACGGAGCTGAAGGTGCCGCATGAGTTCAAGCTTGGCAACTGGCGCGGCTTCTGCACGATCCACATTTTAGAGGCCGACGGCTATAAGCTGGTGCATATGAGCGATCTCGGCACGCAGCTGGACGGCGGGCAGATCTCGCGGCTGTACGGCGCGGACGTGTGCATGATCTGCGCCGGGTCGATCACGGCGCTGCCCTCGCAGGAGGCCAAGCGCGCGGCCGACGAGATCGCGGCAAAAGTCATCATCCCGATGCACTACCGCGACGGCAGCCGCGGCGCGCACAGACTGGAATCGGTCAAGGAGTTTACCGACAAGTTTGAATCGCCGGAATTTATCCACTGGTATCCCACCGACACCTTTACCGTCACGCCGGATACGGAGCCGCAGGTGGCCGTGCTGAAATACTGCGGCCCGGAGGCCTGGGGCGCGCTGGCGCAGGAGGAGGAAAAGCCCGGCCGCAAGGGCTTGCTCGGACGTCTGCTGAAAAAATAAGCTGTCCGTTTCTGCCTTTACATTGTTCCCGTTTTGTGCTATAAAGAGAATAGCATAGTATTTTTTCGTCTATTATTATTTCACCTATTATAATAAAAAGAGGAGGACATATTATGGTAAAATTCGCCGACCGCATGGATAACATTAAGGCCTCGGACGTCCGCGAGCTCTTAAAGCTGACCGCGAGACCCGAGATCATCTCCTTTGCCGGCGGACTTCCCGCGCCGGAGCTGTTCCCCGTGGCGGATCTGAAGGCCGCGATGGACGCGGTGATGGACGAGTGCGGCACCGCCGCGCTGCAGTACGGCGTGACCGAAGGCCCCAAGCATCTGCGTGAGCAGATCGCCGACCGTCTGGCCGCCAAGAACAATATCATCACCGACGCCGATCATCTGATCCTGACCGCCGGCAGCCAGCAGGGTCTTGACTTCATCGGCAAGCTGTATCTCAACCCCGGCGACGTCGTCGTGCTGGAAAGCCCCTCCTATCTCGGCGCGATCAACGCCTTCAAGCAGTACGAGCCCAACTTTGTAGAAGTGCCGACTGACGAGAACGGCATCATCATGGAAGAGCTGGACCGCGTGCTTGCCACGACGGAAAACGTCAAGCTGATCTACGTCATCCCCGACTTCCAGAACCCCTCCGGCCGCACGATGCCGCTCGAGCGCCGCAAGCAGTTCATGGAGATCATCAACAAGTACGAGATCCCCACGATCGAGGACAACCCTTACGGCGATCTGCGCTTCAAGGGCGAATTCCTGCCCGCGCTGCGCAGCATGGACGAAAAGGATCTGATCATCTACTTCGGCACCTTCTCCAAGATCCTCTCCCCCGGCTTCCGCATGGGCTGGATCAACGCCAGCACCGAGGTCGTGGAAAAGGTCAACCTCATCATGCAGGCCTCCGCCCTGCAGACCCCGACGATCAACGCCCTCGTCATCTCGAAGTATCTTGACATGTTCGACATCGACGCACACGTGGAGAAGATCCGCGCGGTCTACAAGCGCCGCTGCCAGCTGATGATCGACACGATGCGCGCCGAGTTCCCGCCCGAGGCCAAGTTCACCGATCCGGACGGCGGCCTGTTCACCTGGGTCGAGCTGCCCGAGGGCATCGACACGCGCGAGCTCGCCCCCAAGGCGATGGCGCAGAACGTGGCCTATGTGCCCGGCTCCGGCTTCTATCCGAGCGGCACGACCAAGAACTGCATGAGACTGAACTATTCCAACGCCACCGACGAGCGCATCGTCGAGGGCATCAAGAGACTGGGCAAGGTGCTCCGCGAGGCGCTTGCCTGATCCCGCTCCTTCCCCGAAAAGCCAAACGCTCCCCTTCGGATCATCCGAAGGGGAGCGTTTTTTCATGTACTCATCACCGGTATTCGATCGTAAGGTCGCCGCTGGCGGTGTCTACGCTGACCGAAAGCGCGCCGCTTTCAACCTCGCCGTACAGCTTGCCGGAGGCCGTATCAAAGTCCAGCTTGAGACCGGTGCCCTTTGGGAAGACGAGCGTCACGTCGCCGCTCATGCTGTCCGCGTCCACGCTGCGCGGCGCCTCTAAAAAGGCAAGGCTCACGTCCCCGGAGGCCGTGTCGGTCTCGACGGTCCGGCAGGCAAGGCCTTCGGCGGTGATCGAGCCGCTGGCCGTATCCAGCGCAAGATCGTCGCAGCTCACCTCGTCCAGGCGGATCTCGCCGCTTGCCGTATCGACGTCCAGCGCGGCGCAGCGCAGATCCCCGATCCGGACGTCGCCGCTCGCCGTGTCGGCCGTAAGCGTCCCTTTCACGCTGAGCGCGCGCACGCTAAAATCAGCCGAGGCGCCGTCCAGGTCGATCTCCCGCGGAGAAAAGCCAGACGGTACCAGAACGGTCAGTTCCTTGTCCGGCAGCCGCGTCAGGACGCCGACGCTCTCAGCGCAGCTGAGGATGGACAGCTCGCCGCTCCGGAGGCGCCAGCGCAGACGGTCGTTTTCCGACAGCGTCTCGCCCGCCTTTTCGCGCACGAGGATCTCTTCGCCGTCATACGGCTCTATCCTGACCGAACCGGAGACCCAGTCGATCGAAAGCCGCTCGACCCCGTCGGCGTCAAAGCGCTCTTCGCCGTCGAGGCAGACCGTATAGCCCGTCTGGACAGAGCCGCCCTTTGTTCCCAGCCTAGCGGAAATACGCTCGCCCCGACCGTAGGCGATGTTGCACATCGTCGCGCCGAGCGCAAGGAAAAGGATGCCGATCAGCAGGGCGATTTTCGTTCCCTTTTTCATCTTGTCATCTCTCCTTTTTGATAAAGATCGATTTGACGCCGCGGCCCATTGCTTTTGTCGCGCGTCCCAGCAGCCGTGCAAGCGGCGGCAGCCCCAGCGCCAGCAGGATCCCCGCGCCGGCAAAGGTCAGCAGGAGCCCCGCGGCCATCAGCGGCGGGCCCTCCACATAGCCCAGCGGCAGCGCAGCCGCCATCGCAAGCGCGGAGAGGAGCAGCGCGACCGCCACCGCGGCATAACTGATAAAGAGCGCCCAAAGCGTGATGAGCAGGCTCAGTACCACGGCAAAGGCGGAGACGAGCAGCGGAAACCAGAGCGGAAAGCCGAGGATGAGCAGTGCGATCACAAGCGGCGAGGAGCCTTCGCCCGTCCTGACGCGGCTTTTGACAAGCGTTGAGAGCGGCAGCGCCGTGAGCAGCTCCTGCGCCACGCGCTGCGGATCGCCCAGGCGGGCCGTGGCCTCGGTTTCCGTCATGCCGTCCTCGCACATGTCCTGGATCAGCTCGTCGTAATAGGCAAGCTGCTTTTCCCTCTCCTCGCTCGGCATCTGTTCAAGCGCGCGCCGCAGCGCGTCGAGATATTCCTGTTTATTCATGGCCCAGTCCCTCCCGGATAAAGTCGTACATGGCGGCAAGCTCCCCCCAGTCGGCGGCAAAGCTCTCCAGCCGGCGGCGGCCCGCATCTGTGAGATGGTAAAACTTTCGCAGGCGGCCGTTGTGCTCCACGCTGTAGACCGTGAGCGCGCCGGCGCTCTCCAGCCGGCGCAGGATCGGATAGAGCGTCGATTCCGTGACCGCGACGAAGGCGGACATATCCTTGATGATCTGATAGCCGTAGGAGTCTCCCCGCGCCAGCGCGGCGAGCACGCAGTTTTCGATCAGTCCCCGCTTCATCTGTGCGTCCAGCATCGGCGGCACCCCCCTTTCGCGTAATACTATATAACACATAGTATTGTGTGTCAAGCGGTATTGTTGTTTTTTATGGAAAGGACGAAAAAAAGCTGTCTCAAAGCACCGCGCCGCCGCGTTCCCGAGGGACATCGTATCGGCAGAGGTTTTGAGACAGCCTTTTTCGGATATGGGACTATGATTTGCCTGTTCCGTCACGCTCCGGCCGCGCTGACGGAAATCCCATGCGGATCGCGGCGGTGGGGCAGGCGCGGACACAGTCGCCGCAGCGGATGCACTCGGCGCTGTTGATATCCTTGTGCGGCTCGACGCCCATGCGGCAGGCGGCGGCGCACTTTTCACAGCGGATGCATTTCCCTTCGTCCACCTCGCCGCGGTAGAGCGCAAAGCGGTTGAAAAGCCCGTAGATCGCCCCGAGCGGGCAGAGATATTTGCAAAACGGCCGGAAGAGCAGGATGCTTGCCGCGGCAAGCGAGACGAGCACCGCCGCCTTCCAGGCGAAGAGCCCGCCCAGCAGCGGGCGGACCGCCGAGTCCGAAAGCGCCAGGAAAACGCCCGCGAGCGTCCCCGCCGGGCAGAGGTATTTGCAGAAAAAGGGCGTGAGGGCGAAGAAAAGCGGCAGCACGACCGTCAGCGCAAGGATAACGTATTTCAGCTTGCGCAGCGGAGCTGCCGCGCGGTCGCCCCGGCGCTTTTTCGGAAATGGGATCCGGTGGAGCAGCTCCTGCAGCCAGCCGGCCGGACAGAGGAAACCGCAGACCGCGCGGCCCAGCAGCGCGCCGAAGAAAAGCAGCAGCCCTAAAACATAATAGGGCAGCCTGACCGGCCGCGAGCCGAGAAAGTTCTGCAGCGAGCCCACCGGGCAGGCGCCGACCGCGCCGGGGCAGGAATAGCAGTTCAGCCCCGGGACGCAGACGTTTTTCCCCGCGCCCTGATAGATCCGGCCGGTGAAAAAGCCCTTGAAATTGGCGTTCTGCAAAAGCGCGGCCGCCGTCTGGATCGAAAATCTCTTTCTGTCCGTCATGTTCAGCCGATCCCCACGCACTCTAAGCACACGCGCACGGCCTTTTGCAGCACGAGCGCGTTCTGCCCCAGCCACAGCCCCGCGCCCGTCAGCGCGGCCGCGGCGGCAAGCAGGATCCACGCAAGCGTGTTCTTCATCCCAGCAGCCCCTTTACGATCTCCTCCCACTCCTCGTAGGAGCGCGAGCCGACCACCGTCTCGCCCAGCTGGTTGCCCGCGGCATCGAGAAAGACCGTCGTCGGCACATAGCCGGTCTGATAGACGTCAAAGGGCGGCACATAGAGCAGGACGGGATAGCCGACCCCGGCGTCGGCAAGCACGTCGGCTGTGCCTTCCACGGTCGAATACACGCCGATAAGGTTGAAGCCCTTGTCGGCATAGTTTTCATAGAGCTTCTGCAGCTCCGGCAGCTCGGCGATGCAGGGCGGGCACCAGGGCTCGAAGAAATTGATCATCGTAACGGACGCCTCGGACAGGATGCTCTCGTTCACAGTCGTTCCGTCAAAGGCTATGGTCGTAAAGTGAACAGCCATTTCCGCGTTTTCCGTGGCGGCTTCCTCCCCGTCGGGGACTGCTTCTTCCCCGTCGGGGACAGCTTCTTTGGCGTCGGAGCCGGCTTCTTCCCCATCGGGGGCGGCAGACGCTTCCTCCGCGGCCGGCACGTCCGCCGGGGCAGGCGTCGTCTGCGGCGCCTCGGGAGCCGAGCAGGCGGCCAGCGTGAACAGCAGCAAAGCGGCGGCAAGGACCGGGATCCATCTCTTTTTCATATCTCTTTATTCCTTTCTGTCGTTAAGTTCTTTTGCAAGCGCGGCAAATGCGGTCTGCGCCGAGGCTGTGTCCAGCGGCGGGTCGGCCTTTCGGCGGATCGCATCGGCAAGCCGCTGTGCGGCGCGGGCAAGGCGGTTTCGCCGTTCACACGCGCCGAGGAACGCATCCCAGTCAAAGCGCTGCCCGCTTCTCCGCTCAAGATCACGGACGGCGACAAGCAGATCCTCCTCCGTCGATCCCGCACGGGGAAAGGCGGGGAGCGCAAGCGTCTCCGCCAGATGGGGAAACAGCGCCGCCGGCACGGCGACAAGGCCGGGAAAGCCTTTGAGCAGCGTCTCCTGCGCGCGGCTTCGCGTCAGGATGAGACGGCGGGCGGCCGCCGCTCTTCCGTTGCCGGGCGGCGCGCACAAAAAAAGCCGCAGGACCGAGCCGCAGACCTTCAGCCAGCGGAAATAGCCGCCGGGAGCTCTTGCGTTTTTCACCGTTTTATCCGCCGCGCTGTTCATGCGTTGTTCTCCTTTTTATTATATCCGATCTCGCAGATCGTTTCAACTTTTTTCCTTGACTTGCCGGGGATGAACAGATAAAATGAGGCAAGCAAAAAGGGTTTTTTCGGTCACAGAGCAAAGGAGCTCTTCATGGAATTAAACGAGCTGAAGCTTGTTACGGCAAGCAATATCATAAAGCTCCGCACGGGAAACGGCCTGACACAGGCCGAGCTCGGCGCAAAGCTGAACTATTCGGACAAGACCATCTCCAAGTGGGAGCGCGGCGAGGCAATCCCCGACGCGTACGTGCTGACGCAGATGGCGGAGCTGTTCGGCGTGAGCGTGGATTTTATCCTCTCGTCGCATGACAAATGGGAAAAGCCGAAGGAAAACGAGGTCGAGGAGGTCCGCTACAGCGTCGAGCACATCATCGCGCTCGCCGTGATCGGTACGCTGACGGCCTTTCTGATCGCCTTTGTCACGCTGTGGCTGCTGGACATCGTCGAGTGGCGGCTGTTCCTCTTCGCGCTCAGCGCGGCGATTTTGGCCTATATGATCCTGATCTGCGTGTTTAAGCGCACGCGGCATTTGCAGTATGTGATCGCCGTGTTTGTGGCCTCGCTGTTTCTGATCGTCTATTTCACGCTGCCGACGGCCAATCCTTGGCAGCTGTTTCTGATCCTTGTCCCGGCCGAGGTACTGGTGTTTTTGGCCTGCAACGTGCGCATCCGCAAGCACGCAAAGAGCAAAAAGACCGGAAAGCCTTGATTTCTACAAATCGTAGAGCAATCTTTTTTCGCGCGTAGAGTGTGCTGCTGCCGTTCTACGCGCGCTTTTTTATATTGTAGAGCGCGCACGCGCGCGGGTAGCTTGTAAAAAAAAGCAGGCGGGGCTATGCTTGTGCTGTGATTGTACCGCGAACTTTTTGCGAAAGGATGAGAATTATGAGCGATTATATATTGAGCTGCTGCTCCCCCGCCGACCTGTCAAAAGAACACTTCGAGCGCATCGGCGTTCGTTACGTCTGCTTTCACTATGCCCTTGACGGCGTGGAGTATCCCGACGATCTGGGCCAGACGATCCCGTTTGACGAATTTTACAGGCGCATGAGCCAGGGCGCCGACACCCGCACCGCACAGGTCAACGTTTCGGAATACGTCGACTTTTTCACGCCCTTCCTGGAAGCGGGCAAGGACGTGGTGCATGTGTGCCTCTCCTCCGGCATTTCGGGCACGATCAACTCCGCCCGCAACGCCGCGCTGATCCTGAACGAGCGCTATCCCGAGCGCAAGGTGTATGTGATCGACTCGCTGGGCGCATCCTCCGGCTACGGTCTGTTGATGGACACCGCCGCCGCCAAACGCGACGAGGGGCTGTCCGCCGGGGAGCTTGCCCAATGGATCGAGGAAAACCGGCTGAAGGTCCACCACTGGTTTTTCTCCTCCGATCTCACCTTCTTTGTCAAGGGCGGCCGCATCTCCAAGGCCGCGGGCGTGTTCGGCGGCATTCTGGAGATCTGCCCGCTGATGAACATGGACGACCAGGGCAGGCTGATCCCGCGCTTTAAGATCCGCACAAAGAAAAAGGTCATCCGCGAGATCGTCAAGAAGATGGAGGAGTGCGCCGAGGGCGGCACGGACTATTCCGGCAAGTGCTTTATCAGTCAGTCGGCCTGCTATGACGACGCCCGCGCTGTGGCGGATCTTGTGGAGGCACGCTTTCCGAAGCTGAACGGAAACGTGCTGATCAACAGCGTCGGCAACCTGATCGGCAGCCACACCGGCCCCGGCACCGTGGCGCTGTTCTTCTGGGGCAGCGAGCGCGTGGAATGAGTTTTTCGTTTTTAGTTGTTTGCGGTTAAAAAGCCAGCATGGGCGAAATTGCCCATGCTGGCTTTTTATAGGTGCAGATTGTTTTATGGGACGGGTCGCGCGTTTACCACGAAATGGTGAGCGCCTCGAAGCAGGCGGCGATTCGCTCGTCATTCCAGGGCGCATGCTTGGGCTCGTAGCCGCTGTCCTTGAGGCGGCCGTTGAACTCGTCGGGATCGGCGGCGATGCCCTTGAAGGTCGCCAGGATGTCGTCGGCGTTGTCGCGGTAGGTCACCTTGTTCTCATAGATCAGGCGCTGGGTGTATTCTCCCACGGTCTTTTTCACGTCAGCCGCGCTGACGCCGGATTCGGCAAAGTAGTCCGCGATCTGCGCCGTGACGCTGGCGTTGGCCAGTCCGACGCCGGCGGTGCCGGCGGGCTTCTTGTTGCGGATCAGCACGATGACCTCTTCGATCGAACGGCAGGGGCTGGAGCTGCCGGCCACATGGATCTCGGCGTCCTCTGTGAAGACCGAGCCGCCGGGGCCGGTGAACTTGCACTTGACCTTCCAGCCGTCCAGCTCGGCGACGACGCCGTTGATGCCGAGCATCTCCGTGTTCGTGCCGGTGCAGAAGGTCTTCGGAAAGTCGGTGGAAATATCCTTGGCGTTATAGCCCTTGGTGCCGTCGGGGCTGGCGATGAACCAGGCGATTTCCGTGGCGTCGGTGGCGCGGGCGATGAACCAGGCCGTGCCGCCGGGCGTTACCGTCTCGCTCGTCGGGGTCTTGGTGATGGTGGGGGGATCCTTGTGCGGCTGGGGCGTCGGCTCGGGCGTGGGTTCGGGCGTGGGCTCCGGCGTCGCTTCGGGCGTGGGTTCGGGCGTGGGCTCCGGCGTCGCTTCGGGCGCGGCGGTTTCGACGGGAGCCTCGGCGTCGGGCTGTTCGACGGGCAGCGGCGTTTCGGCCGCAGCGGGCGCCTGCTGCCCGGGCACGTCTGTCGCGGGTACCTGCGCGGGGCGCAGACTGCAGCCCGTAACGGCAAAGAGCGCCAAAGCGATCACAAGCGCGCAAAGGATCTTTCTCTGTTTCATTTCTTCTGTGTGCCGCGGCTGCTGTCCGCCGCGGTTTCCCTCCTTTTATGATTTGCTTAAAGGCAAGCGGACTTGCCCTTACTTTCCCTTGATCGCGGTAAAGGGGTCGGCCCCGTGGCCGGCGAGAGAGGTAAAGCTGAGCGAGGCGCTGACGTGATCCGCCATCGAATGGCGCGCCATCTCCGGCATGCGCAGCCGGATCGCCGAGATGATCGAGGTGTGGTTGTATTTCACGCTGGGCATCCAGGGGTTGTCCTCGCCGCCCATTTTGCCGATAAACTCGACCATCGAGGACTGGTACATCGTCAGCTTCGGCAGCAGCAGCTCATAGCTCTCTTTGAGATAGGGGTTGCCGCAGCTGTCGATCAAAAGCCGGTGGAAGGGCATGTCCGTGTCCTTCATGCCGCGGATGTCGCGCCGCGTGACGCTGTCGTGAAAGGCCTCGGCCAGGACGGTAAGCTCGCGCACGGCGGCTTCGTCGGCGCTGTAGGCCGCAAGCGCGGCCGCCTCGCTTTCGATGGCGGAGCGCACCTGATAGAGACTGATCATGTCCGTCAGGTTCAGGTCCAGAACATAGCTGCCGCTCTGCCCCGGATGGGTGACGGCAAAGCCGATGTCCGTCAGCTTGGCGATCGCTTCGGCCACCGGCGTGCGCGAGATGCCGAGCGAGGTCGCGATCTGGTTGACGTTCAGCCTTGCGCCGGGCGCGATGCGCAGCGCGACGATCTCGTCGTAGATGAGCTTGCTGACCAGGTCGCGCAGCTTGGCCTCGGGCTCGGCCGCCATGTATTCTCTGAGTTGATAGCGATCCATCTTCCGCTCCTTCGTCTTTTGAAAAAAGCACACCCGGGGCAGGGTGTGCTTTTCTTTTTTCTTACTTGGCGTAATCGACGGCCTTCGTCTCGCGCAGGACATGGACCTTGATCTGACCGGGATAGGTCAGCTCGTCCTCGATCTTCTTGGCGATGTCGCGGGCCAGCAGAACCATCTTGTCCTCGCTGACTTCCTCGGGCTTGACCATGATGCGGATCTCGCGGCCGGCCTGGATGGCATAGCTGCTGGAGATGCCGGGGAAGCTCTTGGAGATCTCCTCGAGCTTTTCAAGGCGCTTGACGTAGTTTTCGATGTTTTCACGGCGCGCGCCGGGACGGGACGCGGAGATCGCGTCCGCCGCCTGGATCAGGCATGCCTCGACCGTGTGCGGCTCGACGTCGTTGTGGTGCGCCTCGATGCAGTGGATGACGGCTTCGCTTTCGTGGTACTTGCGGGCGATATCGACGCCGATGGAGACGTGGCTGCCCTCGACCTCGTGGTCGATGGCCTTGCCGATGTCGTGCAGCAGACCCGCGCGCTTGGCGATGTTGACGTCGACCCCCAGCTCGGAGGCAAGCAGCCCCGCGATGTGGGAGACCTCGATCGAGTGGTTCAGCACGTTCTGGCCGTAGCTGGTGCGATAGCGCATGCGGCCGAGCAGCTTGATGATCTCGGGATTGAGACCGTGGATGTTCGTTTCAAACACGGCGCGTTCGCCCTCGGCCTTGATGGTGGCGTTGACCTAGCGCTGGGCTTTGGCGATCATTTCCTCGATGCGGGCGGGGTGGATGCGGCCGTCCTGGATCAGCTTTTCCAGCGCCAGACGCGCCACCTCGCGGCGGACTGGGTCAAAGCTGGAAACGGTGATCGTTTCGGGCGTATCGTCGATGATCAGATCGCATCCGGTAAGCGT
>JAFSWC010000075.1 GCA_017444665.1 Oscillospiraceae bacterium | reverse complement strand
TACCGAAAAATCCAACCGTTAATTGAGGACTATCTGAAGTCGGACTCCAACAAAGTGCTGATCAACGACGGGGCGCGGCAGATCGGCAAGACCTTTATCATCCGCCACGTCGGGCAGCAGCTTTTTGAAAACTATATTGAGCTGAACTTCGCGGAGGATCAAAACGGTCCCCGTGTGTTTGAGTCTGTCCGCACGGTCAAGGACTTTTATTTTCAGGTCAGCACGATCGCCGGCGAAAAAATGGGCGAGAAGGAAAACACGCTGATTTTCCTCGACGAGATTCAGGCCTACCCCCACCTGCTGACCATGCTCAAATTCCTCAAGCAGGACGATAAGTTTACCTACATCGCAAGCGGCTCGCTGCTTGGCGTGACATTGAAGAAGACAAGCTCGATCCCCATCGGCAGCATCGAGGTTAAGCGCATGTTCCCGCTGGACTTTGAAGAGTTCCTTCTCGCCAACGGCTTTAACCGCTTTGCGATCGACACAATGCGCGAGAAGTTCCAGGCCGGTGAGAGTCTGGACGCAGCGGCGCATGAGAAGGTCATGGATCTTTTCAAGAAATATCTGCTGATCGGCGGGCTGCCGGACGCCGTCAACTCCTTTATTGCCGATACGAACATCGTGAAGGTGCGCGCGATCCACCGCGATATCCGTGCGTTCTATGCCGACGATGCGGCGAAGTACGAGGCGGACAACAACAAGAAGCTGAAGATCCGCCGGATCTATGAGATGATCCCCTCCAATCTGGAGAGTAAGAAAAAGCGCGTGGTCTTTCAGGATATCGAGGACAAGCGCGGCAAGCGTTTTTCCGATTATCAGGACGAGTTTGAATATCTGATCTCCGCGGGGATCGTTCTGGACGTCAACGCGATCTCCACACCGGTGTTCCCGCTTACGCAGGCGGTCGGCAAAAACCTGCTCAAGCTCTATCTGAATGACGTCGGGCTTTTGACCGATGTTTTGTACGGCAGCAATATCCGCGCAATTCTGGACGATGAGACCGGAATCAATCTCGGCTCCGTGTATGAAAGCGTGGTGGCCCAGGAGCTGGCCGCTCACGGCTGCAAGCTGTTTTATTACGATAACCGCAACAAAGGCGAGGTCGATTATCTGATCGACGATTACGACAGCCTGTCCGCCGTCCCCATTGAGGTCAAGTCCGGCAAGGACTACACCATCCACAGCGCGCTGAACTCTTTTGTGAAGAACGAAGACTATCATGTGAAAAAGGCCTTTGTCCTCTCCAATACCCGCGAGATCACGACGAGCGGAAAGATCACGTATATCCCGATCTATGATGTAATGTTCTTGGGGAGTAATACTGAGCAAATTCCAATGGATCTGTAAATCTATACTGAGTGCAGAAAACAAACACTTTTTTCTAATCAACTCGGATAAAGGAAGGGTAAAGAGCATGAACAGATTTGATATTATCAACAGAATCGGAGACAAGTACCGCGTTGGGAATACAGAAACAGGTGAGTTTAGCTACGCTCAGGCTTTAAAAACAGTT
>JAFSWC010000074.1 GCA_017444665.1 Oscillospiraceae bacterium | reverse complement strand
GCCAAGATCCTTTGCGACCACTTCACGCTTTTCACCGACCTGTCCGACACGGCCGGCATGAACTCCATCGTTGTCGACCACGTTGAGAAGGAGCCCGACACCATGCTCAAGATGTCCATCGAAGAGCTGGATCTGTCCGTGAGAAGCTTCAACTGTCTCAAGCGCGCAAACATCAATACTGTCGAGGACCTGGTCAGCAAGACGCAGGACGAAATGATCAAGGTCCGCAACCTCGGCCGCAAGTCCCTGGAAGAGGTCGAGCACAAGCTCACCATGATGGGTCTTTCGCTGGCAAGCGAGGACAACCAGTAAGAAGGAGGAAATGCTATTATGCCCGGAACAAGAAAGCTCGGCAAGCCGACTGATCAGCGCATGGCGATGCTCCGTCAGCAGGTCACCGATTTTCTCGATAAAGGCCGGATGGAGACCACCGTCACCCGCGCGAAGGAGATCGCTCCTCTCGCCGAGAAGATGATCACCCTCGGCAAGGCGGCGGACCTCGCGTCCTACCGTCAGATGCTTACCTTCATCACCCGTGAAGACGTGGCGAAGAAGGTCAAGGACGAGCTGGCCGGCAAATACGCCGAGCGCAGCGGCGGCTACACCCGCATCACCCGCATCGGCGCCCGCCGCGGCGATGCAGCCGAGATGGCCGTCATCGAGCTGGTCTGATCGAAACGATCTTTTCAAACAAATAAAAGCCCGAAGGGATTTCCCTTCGGGCTTTTATTTGTATGCTTCGCGTTATGTCTTTCTGTCTTCCCACTTCCGGCGCAGATAGAAGAGCAGCCCCATGACGAGGATACCGAAGAGCACGCCCGCGCTGTCGATCACGACGTCGAGCAGCTCGGTGCTGCGGCCGCTGACAAAGCCCTGGTGGAGCTCGTCGGAGACGGCGTACAGAGCCCCCGTGACGGCTGTGACGAGCGCCGGACGGCGCAGCGGGATCTTCCACGAAAGCGCCTTGAAAAACCCAAGCAGAAAGAAGCCGAGGGCCGCGAATTCGGAAAAATGGGCGCACTTTCTGACGATATGGCCGGCTTTTGCGAGCAGCTCCGCCCGCTGAGAGGCGTCAAGCCGGTCAAAGTCGGGATGGACGATGCCAAGCACGACCGCGGTGACGCGCGCGCTCAGCGCGCCGGACTCCTCGCTGTTCTGCGAGGAAAAGCAAAAGATCGCGACCATGAGCGCCAGCACGAGGCAGAGCGAAAAATACAGAACACAGCTTTTAAAATGTCGCCGCAAGACGATCACCTCCCGCAACAGAAAAAGAATAGCGGCATCCGGGCGTCTTGTCAAGCTTAAGGTAAGCGGAATAATCCGTAGTTCGGATTATCACGCTTACCTTATCGGCATTGTGAAATTTTTGCCCATCTGTTACGAATCGTTGACAATGCTCCAGGCTTTGATTAAACTGAATTTATCCTATTTTCAGGTGGTATGCCGTATGAAAGTCGTATTGGAGCACCTCACCAAAAAATTTCCCAGCCGCAACAAAAAGGATAAGAGCGAGGTCATTGCCGTCAATGACATGTCCTTCGAGATCCCCGACGGGAAGCTCGTCGGCCTGCTCGGACCCTCCGGCTGCGGCAAGAGCACCGTGCTCAATCTGATCTGCGGGCTTGAAACGCCGACGGAAGGAAAGATCTTTTTCGGAGACGACAATGTGACCGCTCTGCCGCCCGAAAAACGCGGCGTCGGCCTGGTCTTCCAGAACTACGCCCTCTATCCGCATCTGACCGTGCGCCAGAACATCCTCTTTCCGCTGCAGAACCTGCGCGGCGAGGAAAAGCTGAGCAAGGAAGCCATGGAGGATAAGATGCTTGCCGCGGCAAGACTTGTCCAGATCGAGCAGCTGCTGGAGCGCAAGCCCAGCGAGATGTCCGGCGGCCAGCAGCAGCGTGTGGCGATCGCGCGCGCCATGGTCAAAACGCCGCGCGTGCTCCTGCTCGACGAGCCGCTGTCCAACCTCGACGCGCGCCTGCGTCTGCAGACCCGTGAGGAGATCCGCCGCATCCAGCGCGAGACCGGCGTCACGACCGTGTTCGTCACGCACGACCAGGAGGAGGCCATGAGCATCTCCGACGTGATCGTCGTGATGAAAGAGGGCGTACTGCAGCAGCAGGGCAAACCCCAGGAGGTCTATAACGATCCGGACAACCTGTTCGTGGCCAAGTTCCTCGGCACGCCGCCGATCAACGTCTTTGACGGCGAGGTCAGGGGCGGCAGGCTGTATATCGCGGGCGACGCGGTGATGGAGCTGACGGGCGTTTCCGACCGGCACGTCACCGTCGGCATCCGGCCGGAGGCCTTCCGCGTGCGCGACGACGCGCCGATGCGCTGCGCGCTCGTCGGCGTCGAGGTCATGGGCCGCGACACGACGATCGTCGCGACGAGCGAGGCGTGCGTCAGCGGCTCGATCCGCGCGGTCATCGGCGCGGAATACGCCGAGGGCGTGGGCGGTGAAGAGGTGCGCTTCTATCTGAAGGAATCGAAGGTCCATCTCTTCGACCCCGAGAGCGGCGAGCGCATCCGCTTTGACGCCGCGAAGGCGCTTTGAGGGCAAGAGAGATGAAGAAATACGGCCTGAAAGGCTGGCTCTATCTGCTGCCGGCCATCCTGTTCCTCGGCGCGTTCATGGTCTACCCGCTTGTCGACGTCTTTGTATATTCCTTTGAGGAGGGCTACAATTCCGCCTCCCAGAGCTTTTTCGGCGTCGGCGCGTACAACTACGCCTACGTCCTGCGCGACGAGTATTTCCTGCAGGCGCTGAAGAACACTTTTCTTCTCGTTGTCATCACCGTTCCGCTCTCGACGTCTCTGGCGCTGCTGATCTCGGTCGCGCTCGGCTCGATCAAAAAGCTGCGCGAGCTGTTCCAGACGATCTATTTCCTGCCCTATGTCACAAACACGCTGGCCGTCGGCCTGGTGTTTATGATCCTGTTCAAAAAGACCGCCTATACCGACGGCCTTGTCAACCTGGTGATCAACTTCTTCGGCTCGCCGTCCGTCGACTTTATCGAGGGACCCTACTGGGCCAAGATGTTCGTGCTGTGCTTCTATACGATCTGGGTCGTCATGCCCTTCAAGATCCTGATCCTGACCAGCGCGCTGGCCTCCGTCCGCCAGGACTTCTATAACGCCGCGCGCCTGGACGCGACGCCAAAGTGGCGCGTGTTCACGCGCATCACGCTGCCGATGATCTCACCGCAGCTGTTCTATCTGATCATCACCGGCTTTATCGGCGCGTTCAAGGCCTACAGCGATGCCGTCGCCATCTTCGGCACCGACCTCAACGCCGCCGGCATGAACACGATCGTGGGCTATGTCTACGATATGCTCTACGGCAACGGCGGCGGCTGGCCGTCCTATGCCTCGGCCGCGGCGATCATCCTCTTCGCGATCGTGCTGACGATCACCTGCATCAACCTGCTTGTCAGCCGCAAGCACGTGTATTACGTTTGAGGGGAGGAGAGAAGATGGAAAACATCGACCGCAGCATGACGCGCGCGCGCGTCGGCAAAGCCTTTGTCTATCTCTTCCTCGCCGTGTGGGCGATCCTGGTGCTCTTTCCGTTTTACTGGATGCTGCTGACTTCGATCAAAAGCTACGGCGCATACAACGGCGAATACATCCCGCGCTTTTTCACCCCGAACCCGACCCTTGAAAATTATGCCGAGGCCTTTACCGCGGTGCCGCTGGGCAAGTATTTCCTCAACACCGTGATCTTTACGCTCGTCACAACGGCGGTGATGCTCATCGTGACGGTGCTGGCGGCCTTCGCCTTTTCAAGGCTCGAATTCCGCGGCAAGGATCTGGTGTTCACCTTCTTCCTCGCGCTGATGATGATCCCGAGCGAGCTTGTCGTCATCACAAACTTCCAGACCATCACGAACGCCGGGCTGCGCAACACCTTCACCGGCCTTATCCTGCCGTCGGTCACGTCGGTGTTCTATATCTATCTGCTCAAGGAGAACTTTGAGCAGATCCCCGACGAGCTCTACCGCGCCGCCAAGGTCGACGGCACCAGCGATTTTCACTATCTCACGCGCGTGATGATCCCCATCTGCCGCCCGACGATCATCACCGTCACGATCCTCAAGGTGATCGAGTGCTGGAACAGCTTCGTCTGGCCGCGTCTGATCACCGACGACACGAATTATTTCCTTGTCTCCAACGGCATCCAGTCGATCCGCGAAAACGGCTTCGGCCGCGAGAACATCCCCGCCATGATGGCGGCGGTGGTCGTGATCTCGGTGCCGCTGATCGTGCTGTTCCTGCTTTTCCGCAAGAAGATCATGGCCGGCGTTTCGAGAGGAGGCACCAAGGGATGAAACGATGGAAACGCATCCTTGCCGCGCTCCTCTGCGCGCTGTGCCTGCTGCCGCTCACGGCCTGCCACGGCTCGCGCGGCTATAACGATTTTTCGATGCCGGAGAGCTTTGATGCCTCCCGCAGCTATGAGATCAGCTTTTGGGCCAAGAACGACACCAACAAGACCCAGACCGAGATCTACCAGAAAGCCATCGCGGACTTTGAGGCGCTCTATCCCAATATCCACGTCAGCATGCGCCTGTATACCGACTACGGCAAGATCTACAACGACGTCATCACCAACATCTCCACCGGCACGACGCCAAACGTCTGCATCACCTATCCCGACCATATCGCGACCTATATGACCGGCACGAACAGCGTCGTGCCGCTCGACGCGGTTTTTGCCGACGCAAAGTACGGTCTCGGCGGCAGCGAGCTGCGCTTTGACGGCCCGACGAAGGACGAGATCATCCCGCAGTTCCTCTCCGAGTGCGCCATCGGCGGCACGACCTACGCGCTGCCCTTCATGCGCTCGACCGAGGCGTGCTACATCAACAAAACGATGCTCGAGCAGCTCGGCTATGAGGTGCCGGACGTTCTGACCTGGGACTTTGTGTGGGACGTCTCCGAGCAGGCGATGAAAAAGAACGTCGACGGGACCTTTGCCGTCAACGGCCAGAAGGTCATGATCCCCTTTATCTACAAGTCCACCGACAACATGATGATCCAGATGCTGCGCCAGGAGGGCGCGCCCTATTCGGACGAAGAGGGGAATATCCTGATCTTCAACGACGACACGCGCGCGATCCTGCGTACGGTGGCGGAGCATGCCGCGTCGCGCGCCTTCTCCACCTTCAAGATCTCCAGCTATCCCGGCAACTTCTTCAACGCCGGCCAGTGTCTCTTTGCCGTCGACTCCACCGCCGGCGCGACCTGGATGGGCAGCAAGGCGCCGCTGCTGGACATCAGCGCGGACAAGGTCGTCGAGTTTGAAACGGCCCTGCGCGCCGTACCGCAGTATGATCCCGCGCACCCGCAGATGATCTCGCAGGGCCCGTCGGTCTGCGTGTTCAACAAGCGCGATCCCCAGGAGGTGCTGGCCTCGTGGCTGTTTACGCAGTATCTGCTGACCAACGAGGTGCAGATCGCCTATTCCGAAACCGAGGGCTATCTCCCCGTCACCTCCAAGGCGCACGAGAGCGCGGAATACCGCGACTATCTCTCCCGCGCGGGCGAGGACAACGCCCTTTATTACGACGTGAAGATCGCGGCGTCAAAGCTGCTTCTTGACAACACGCACAACACCTTCACCACGCCGGTCTTCAACGGCTCGACCTCGCTGCGCAACGCCGCGGGCCAGCTGATCGAGGAAACGGCAAAGTCCGTGCGACGCGGAGAAACGGCGGACGAGGCGTACTTTGACGAACTGTTCAAAAGCGTCACCTCGCTCTACCGTCTCGACCAGCGCAGCGTCACCGCCGCGGACGGCGCTTCTCTCGGCCCGCTGCCGGGCGAGGCGCGGGCGCTGCTTGTCGTGCTCGGCGCGGCCTGGATCGGGATCGCGCTGTACGCGGGCGGAGAGCTGTTAAAAAATAAACGGGGAAAACGCTGACCGGCAAGGGCTGCCTGCCCCCTCGCTTTCTTGACTTTTACCCGCGCGATGCTATAATAAAGGGGTAGCCCGAAAGGGTAAAACCGAAAAAACTTGACAAGAGGAGATCAAAATGAAAAAGTTTATCGCATTGCTTCTCGCTCTCACGATGGTCCTCTGCCTGGCCGCCTGCGGCAAAAAGGCCGAGACCGATATCTTCGCCAAAGGCGAGGGCGTCATGACCGCCGCGGAATACCAGGCTGCCGATATTGACACCGCCGTTACGGTCGAAACCTTTGTCCAGGCCAAGCAGGGCTGGTGGGAAAAGGACGGCGTCGGCGTCGCTTCGTTCTACACGCAGGACAAGGACGGCGGCTACTTCCTGTACAACATGCCGTGCAGCCAGGAAGATTACAACAAGCTCGTTCCCGGCACGAAGATCAAGGTCACCGGCTATAAGTCCGAGTGGGCCGGCGAGGTCGAGATCATCGACTCCAGCTTTGAGATCCTGCCCGGCAGCTATGTGGCCGAGGCCAAGGACGTCACCGCGCTGCTCGGCACGGACGACCTGATCAAGGAGCAGAACACCTTTATCGCGGTCAAGGGCCTGAGCGTTGCTCCCGCCAATGACGACGGCGCTCCCTTCCTGTTCAACTGGGACGGCTCCGGCGCTGAGGGCGACGACCTGTACTTCTACCTCACCGACGGCACCAACACCTATTCCTTCACCGTCGAGTCCTACCTCTGCGGCGCGGATACCGAGGTCTACAAGAAGGTCATGAGCCTCGGCGTGGGCGACACCGTGGATCTGGAAGGCTTCCTCTACTGGTACGAGGGCTCTCAGCCCCACGTGACGGACGTCACGATCAAGTAACAAACATCGGTTTATATACGCCGGGCTTTTGTCCGGCGTATATTTTTTCGCGCACAGGGGGAGAATACTTGTTGTCCGGTACATACAATGATACGGGCGAATTCTTTTCCCGGAGTGAAACACATGAGCATCGTCAAACGCGGAGACATCTATTATGCCGACCTCAGCCCGGTGGTCGGCAGCGAACAGGGCGGCATGCGCCCGGTGCTGATCGTCCAGAACGACACCGGCAACCGCCACAGCCCGACCGTGATCGCCGCGGCGATCACCAGCCGCCTTGACAAGGCAAAGCTGCCGACGCATATCACACTCTCCTCCCAGAGCGCGGGGCTGAACCGCGAGAGCATCATCCTGCTCGAACAGATCCGAACGCTGGACAAATCCCGCCTGCGCGAGCGCATGGGCCGCCTCGACGAGAAAACGATGAGCGCGGTCGACGCCGCGCTTGCCGTCAGCTTCGGACTGAACTGAATATCAAAGCGCCTCTCTCCATAGAAATGGAGAGAGGTGTTTTTTATGACGGTACCGATCATCCTGAACGGACGGGAAAGCGGCGCGCTGGAGCTGCGGCGCGACGGGTCCTTCACCCTCTTCGAGGCGCGCTGCGAGCGGCAGGAGGGGCTGACGCGCCTGTGGGTATTCGGCGGCGGACGGCGCGGCTATCTCGGCGTGATGCAGCCGGAGAACGGCGGCCTTACCCTGCGCCGGCGGCTGTCCCGCGCGGCGATGCGCACCTTCCCGGACCGGATCGAATACGCCGGCGCCGAAAGTGACGCCGGGCGGACGGCGGCGAAAAAAACAGCGACGGCGCGGGAGAGGGAAGGAAACGGGTGGACAGAGCGGCCCGACGGCAGTCTCATCCGCACGGATGGCAAAGAGCGCTGGATCGCGCTGCCCTGCGCGCTGCGGCGCGAGGTGCGCGGAACGCGCGTGCTTTCGATCGGCGGTCGGACGTTTCTGGTATTTCGCTGTTGAGAAATGGCGCCGGGCGAGATATAATGATGTTATTCAGAAAAAAAGCGAGGCGAACACAATGCAGATGACCGAACTGATCGCGAAAAAACGCGACGGCGGCGCGCTTACGACCGAAGAGATCGGCTTTATGATCGACGGCTATGTCCGCGGCGAGATCCCGGATTATCAGATGAGCGCGATGTGCATGGCGATCCTCTTTTCCGGCATGGACGACCGTGAGGTTCTGGACCTGACGATGTGCATGATGCACTCGGGCGAGACGCTGGACCTCTCGCCGATCCATGGCGTCAAGGCGGACAAACACTCTACCGGCGGCGTGGGCGACAAGACAAGTCTGGTGCTCTGCCCGATGGTCGCCGCCTGCGGCGTCAAGATCGCCAAAATGTCCGGGCGCGGTCTGGGGCACACCGGCGGCACGATCGACAAGCTGGAAAGCTTCCCCGGCTTTGTCACCGGCATCTCCGAGGAGCGCTTTTTCGACAACGTCAACCGCATCGGCATCGCCATCGCCGGCCAGACGGCGGAGGTCTGCCCGGCGGACAAAAAGCTCTATGCCCTGCGCGACGTGACCGGCACTGTGCCCAGCATCCCGCTGATCGTCAGCTCGATCATGTCCAAAAAGCTGGCCGCGGGCGCGGACGTCATCGTGCTAGACGTCAAGTGCGGCTCCGGCGCGTTTATGAAAACGCCGGAGCAGGCGCGCGAGCTGGCCGAGGGGCTGACGCGCGTGGGCAAGCTGGCGGGCAGAAAATGCGCGGCCGTCATCACCGACATGGACGAGCCGCTGGGCTTTGCCGTCGGCAACGCGCTGGAGGTCAAAGAGGCCATCGACGTCCTGGCCGGGCGTACCGAGGCAGGCGAGCTGAAAGAACTCTGCCTGACGCTGGGGGCGAATATGCTGGCGCTGTCCGGCCTGGCCGCCGATGAGCAGGGGGCCAGAGCAAAGCTTGAAGCCACGATCGCGGACGGCAGCGCGCTCCGTAAGCTGGCCGAAATGGTCGAGGCGCAGGGAGGCGACAGCCGCGCGGTGTATGACTTCTCGCTGCTGCCCGACGCGGCGTTCAAGCGCGAGGTGCCGTGCGAAGAGGGCGGCTATGTCGCCCATATCGAGGCGGACGACGTGGGGCTTGTCTCCATGCACCTCGGCGGCGGGCGCGTGACGAAGGAGAGCGCGATCGACCTCTCCGTCGGCGTCGTGCTGCACAAAAAGGTCGGCGACCGCGTCGAGCCGGGCGAGAGCCTGGCCACGATCCACGCCTCCGACGAGGGCAAGGCCGCGCGGGCGGAGGAGCTTTTACGTAAATGCTACACGCTCTCGCCCTATCCGGTCGAAAAAGCGCCCTTTATCAAAAACATCGTGAAGTGACTTTTGCAAAACGAAAGGCAGGCTCCGGAAGGAGCCTGCCTTTTTTCATATTTATTGACTTGATCAGCCGCACAGCTTTTCCAGCGCGGCCAGGCGCAGGCTGACGCAGTAGATCTCCATCGCCTGCTCGAGCTGTTCGATCGGCGGAAGAGAAGGCGCGACGCGCATGTTGCGGTCCTGCGGGTCCTTGCCGTAGGGGAAGGTCGCGCCGGCGCCGGTCATCGTGAGACCTGCCTCCTTGCACAGCTTCCAGGTTGCCTTTGCGATACCGGGCATCGTGTTGACCGAGACGAAATAGCCGCCCTTGGGCTTCTGCCACTCGGCGATGCCGCGCGGGGCGATCTCGCGGTCGAGCCAGTCGAGCACGCATTGGAACTTCGGCCCCAGGATCGCGGCATGGCGCTTCATCAGAGCGAGCACGCCGTCCTTGTCCTTGAGATAGCGCACATGGCGCAGCTGATTGACCTTGTCAAAGGAGATCAGCTGGACGGTGAGCAGCTTCTTCATATAGGCCATGTTGTTCTCGCTGCAGGCGAAGACCGACACGCCCGCGCCCGGGAAGGTGATCTTGGAGGTGGAGGCAAACTCGAACACCATGTCTCCGTTGCCGTATTTCGCGCACTCGCCCAGGATGTCCGGGAACGGCAGATAGTCGCCGAAGAACTCGTGCACGCAGTAGGCGTTGTCCCACATCAGCAGGAAGTCCCTGGCCGCGGGCTTCATCGAGGCGATGCGGCGGATCGTCTCGGCGCTGTAGACGATGCCGTCGGGGTTCGAGTATTTCGGCACGCACCACATGCCGCGCACGTCGGGATCTTTCACCAGCTCCTCGACCAGATCCATGTCGGGCCCCTCGGCGGTCATCGGGATGGGGATCATCTCCATGCCGAAGCTTTCGGAGATGGCAAAGTGGCGGTCATAGCCGGGCGCGGGACAGAGCCACTTGACCTTGTCGAGCCTGGCCCAGGGCTTGTCGCTCATCACGCGGCCGTGGGTATAGGCCTTGGAGATCGTGTCGTACATCAGCGTCAGCGAGGCGTTGCCGCCGCAGAAGATATTTTCCGGCTTTACGCCAAGCAGCTCGGCAAACAGCTTTTTGCAGGAGGGAAGACCGTCCAGGTTGCCGTAGTTGCGCACGTCGATGCCGTCGCACTGATAATCGCTGTCGGATTTCAGCAGATCCATCATTTCGCTCGTCATATCCAGCTGCGCCTTGCCGGGCTTGCCGCGCGCCATGTTCAGCGAAAGCCCCTTGGCCTTGAGCGCTTCGTATTCCGCCCGGACGGTTTCCAGTTCCTGCGCAAGCTCCTCCCGGGTCATGTCCGCGTATTTTTTCATAAGCCGTTCCTTCCTGATTTCACGGCGCCTTAAGGAGCGCCGGTATTTTGCTTCTGCCCCGAGCGGCGGTCCGCTCTTTTGTTCAATCATACCATATCCGCACGCCGGCATCAATACAAATTCAGGAAAATATTATAAAAGATGGGCGTTCGACGGCGTTTTTTCACGCCGCCCACTTTTCCTTTCCCGCATGCCGTGATAGAATGAAAACAAGACAGAAAAAGGGGGGAGAAAGATGCAGGCGATGCTCTTTCCGATGGCGCTTACGCCGCGGATGATCGTGATCGTCGTCTTCGGCGTGTTTCTGGCCTCCTTTGTCGACGGCGTGGCCGGCGGAGGCGGGATCATCTCGGTCCCGGTCTATCTGCTTGCCGGGCTGCCCGCGCATCTGGCGCTGGGGACGAACAAGCTGTCCTCCTGCGTGGGCACCGCGGTATCCGCCGTGCGCTTCATCCGCCGCGGCTATGTAGACTGGAAGCTCGCGATCCCCTCGATCGCGCTGGGACTTCTCGGCGCGCACTTCGGCACGCGGCTGCAGCTTGCGGTGGAGGAGCGGGCCCTCAAATGGCTGCTGCTTATCGCGCTGCCGCTGGTCGCGCTTGCCGTGCTGCGGCAGAAAAAGCTGCCCGAGGAACCCGGCGAGATCGCTCCCGGCGTCCAGCGGGCGATCGTGCTGGGCGCGTCCGCCGTTGTCGGCGCATATGACGGGTTCTACGGCCCAGGCGCGGGCACGTTTATGCTGCTGATCTTCTGCCGCTGGGGCAAAATGGGGCTCCGCACCGCCGCCGGCAACGTCAAGCTTGTCAATCTTGCCAGCAACGTCGGCGCGGTCATGACCTCTCTTGCGGGCGGCAAGGTCTTTATCGTCCTGGGGCTGATCGGCGCGTGCGCTTCCGTCGCCGGACATTTTATCGGATCGGGCCTTGCAATCAAAGACGGCTCGAAGATCGTGCGGCCGGTCATCCTGGTCGTGCTGGCGCTGCTGGCCGTAAAAGTGATTTCGGAATTGATATAAGGGGACGGAACATGAAAAAAACGATCGGTATACTGGGCGGCATGGGGCCGCTGGCCACGGCGGATCTCTATCGCATGATAGTCGAGTCGACGCGCGCCGACTGCGACAACGACCATATCCGCGTTTATATCGACAGCAACGCCGCCATCCCCGACCGGACGGCGGCCATCCTCCGCGGCGGGACGGATCCGGTGCCGGAGATGCTCTCGGCGCTTCGGAATCTGGAAAAGTGCGGGGCGGACTGCGTGATCATGCCCTGCAACACGGCGCACTATTTTCTGCCGCGCCTGCAGGCCGAGACCGCGCTGCCGATCCTGGACATGCCCGCGATCGCGGCTGCCCGATGCGCCGAACTTTTTCCCGGCAAACGTGCCTGCATACTGGCGACAAAAGGTACGCTGGAAAGCGGCGTATACGCCCGCGCGCTCGAGCGGGAGGGCGTGGCTTTCATGACCCCGGAGGAGGCGGAGCGGGACGAGCTGATGCGGCTTATCTACGACGTGGTCAAGGCCTCAAAGCCGATCGCGCCGGAGAGAGAAAACTGGCGCCTGCTGCTCGAGAGACTGCGCGAAAGAGGAGCGGCGTATTTTATCCTCGGCTGCACCGAGCTGCCGATCCTCTCGGGAATACTCGGCGAGCCGGGCCCCTTCGTCGATCCGTCAATGGAGCTGGCAAAGGCCGCGATCCGTTTCTGCGGGTATGAAGTCAAGGAATAGACTTTATTTGTCAATTTAGCGCGCTAACAATTTAAAGATTTGTGCATTTTTTGGAAAGAGAAACTTCAAATTTGTTAATTATGACGATTTTATGAACAATCCGTGAAAAAATCTTAACATCTGTGACAGAATCGCATATAATAAACACAGGCTTCCAAAGTCCGGACCAATAATAAGAAGGGAGAATCGAGTCTATGAGTCAAAAGAAAAGAATGAACCTCGGCGTAAAGATCCTGATCGGCCTGGTAGCCGGTATCGTCGTGGGTGCCATCTTCTGGGCGATCATGGGCGCAGAAGCGGCCAGCGCGTTTACCGCCAAATACATCAAGCCCTTCGGCGACATCTTCGTCAACCTGCTGAAGTTCATCGTCGTTCCTCTGGTGCTGCTGAGCATCATGGACGGCGTGATCCAGATGGGCGACATCAAAAAGGTCGGCAAGATCGGCTGGCAGACTGTCGCCTACTTCCTGGTCACCACTGCTGTCGCCTGCGTGATCGGCCTGGTCGTCGCCGGCCTGTTCAAGGGCAGCTTCCCGGTGCTGAGTCTGCAGGAAGGCGCGGAGTATGAGGCCAAGAGCGCCGATCTGATGAGCACGATCGTCAACATCTTCCCGTCCAACGCGATCAACCCGCTGTCCACCGCCTCGATGCTGCAGATCATCTTTATTGCGCTGATCTTTGGCTGCGGCGTTCTGGTTGCCGGTGAAAAGGGCAAACCCTTCGGCGATTTCGTCACCTCCTTCAACGACGTTACCCAGCGCGTGATGAGCTTCATCCTCGCGGTCTCCCCCTACGGCGTGTTCGCGCTGATGGTGTGGGTCGTCTCCGCCCATGGCCCGAAGATCCTCGGCTCGCTCGGCCTGGTTCTGCTGGCGGCCTATATCGGCTACATCCTGCACGTCGTTCTGGTCTACACGGCCTCGGTCAAGATCTTTACCAAGGTCTCCCCGCTGACCTTCTTCAAGAAGATCTTCCCGGCCGCCGCGTTTGCCTTCTCCTCCACCTCCTCTGTCGCCACGCTCCCGATCACCAAGGAGTGCTGCGATGAGATGGATATCGAAAACGACGTCTCCTCGTTCGTCCTGCCGCTCGGCGCGACGATCAACATGGACGGCACGGCGATCTACCAGTGCGTGGCCGCCGTCTTCCTGGCCAAGTGCATCGGCATTGACCTGACGATCGGCCAGATGGCCATGATCGTCGTCACCGCGACGCTGGCCTCCATCGGCACAGCCGGTACCTCCGGCGCCGGCATGATCATGCTGGCCATGGTGCTTGAGTCTGTCGGCATCAACCCGATCTACATTGGTATCATCTACGGTATCGACCGTCTGTTCGACATGGGCCGTACCACGCTCAACATCATCGGCGACGCCTCCTGCGCCCTGTGCGTCAACACCTGGGTTGCCAAGAAGGATAAGCAGAACGCATAAGCGTCCTCCCCACGCGAACAATCGCATCAAAAAAAGAGGCTTCCCGATGGGAAGCCTCTTTTTTTTGACTTGTTCACATCAGACCGAGACCTTTTGCGACGATGCAGATAAAGTCCTGCACGTTGGTCACGATCGTCGTGGCGGAGAGACTGCCGCGGTCGATCAGCTTGCCGGTGACGAACTCGTCCGCGTCCACGCAGTAGAAATACACGGGACGTACGCTGCCGTCGGGGCGCACGCGGAACGAGGGGGTCATGTTGCCGGTCGCAATCGTGTGCAGCATCGTGGCCAGGCAGATCACGGTCGAGGCCTTTTCCACCATCGCGCGCATGGCCGACTGGGCCTCATAGGCGTCTGCAATGACCTCCGGCAGCGGGCCGTCGTCGCGGATCGAGCCGGCCAGCACGAAGGGCACGTTGTTTTTCACCGCGCTGTACAGGATGCCGTTTTCAATGTTATAGTCGGAAATGAACTGCGGGATCGAGCCGCTTTTGCGCACCAGATTGATGACGTCAAGGTGGTTGTAATGCCCGTTCGGCATCGACTGCTGCGTATAGATATCCTGGCCCAGCGCCGTGTGCAGCAGCGCGCCCTCAAGATCATGGGTGGCCAGCGCGTTGCCCGCCATCAGACCGTGGGCATAGCCGTTTTCGACCAGCTTCTGCATCGCAAAGCGCGCGTCGCGGTCAAAGGCGAAGGCAGGCCCCATGACCCAGAGAATATTGCCCTGCTCGCGCTCAGCTTTCAGCAGTTCAATGAGCCTGTCGTAATCCCGCGCGTAAGAGGTCTCGCGGCTGCGGCCCTGGCGGAAGACAAACTGGTCGTCGCCCTTTTCGGCCGCCCCGTCAAAACCGTGGCTGTGGAGATAGATCCCCTCCTCGCCGCGCTCGGTCCGGCCGAGGATCACCCTGTCGCCGCGGCGCAGATTGCGGTTTTCCACAACGGCAAGGGTGCCGTCGTCGCGCAAAACGACGCTCGAGTCCATGCGGCTCTTCTCCGCAAGGCGCCACTCGCCGCCGATCTTGAAATACTCGGGGTACATCGAGGTGCTGTGAAAGCCCTCCGGCGCGATGCCGTCGCGCTCGACGACAGCCCAGGCCGCGTCGGGAGCGGAGGAGAAAAGCGCGTCGGAAAAGTCGGGCGCGCGGTATGTCGGATAGGAAAAGGCCATAAGAATGTCCCTCCAGGTTTTGGTTTTGGATGATCCTATTGTACACTAAGCCGGCCGGTTTAGACAAGTGCTTCTTCCCAAGGAGGACGAGAGATGGTATGATAAGAAAAAACAAGGAAGGGGAAAGCCTTATGCCGCTGTCCTTTGATCCGCTGATGCAAAACTATCCCTCCCGCCGGACGCCGATCTACGCGCGCGGCGGCATGGTCAACTGCTCAAGCCCGCTGGCCTCCGCCGCGGGGCTGGAGGCGCTGCGCCGCGGCGGCAACGCCATCGACGCCGCCGTGGCCGCGGCGGCCGCGCTCACGGTCGTCGAGCCGACGGCAAACGGCCTGGGCTCGGACGCCTTTGCAATCGTCTGGTCGGCGCGCGAGCAAAAGCTCTTCGGGCTCAACGCCAGCGGCCCCGCGCCGATGCTTGCCTCGGCCGAAGGGATCCTGGCGGACGGAAAGGACCAAAACGGAAAGATGCCGACGCACGGCTGGACGCCCGTCACAGTTCCGGGCGCGCCGGCGGCCTGGGCGGCGCTGTCCGGGCGCTTCGGCGCGCTGCCGCTTTCCGCCGCGCTCGCTCCCGCCGTGGGCTATGCCCGCGACGGCTATCCCTGCGCGCCGCATCTTGCCGCCGCCTGGGGGCAGGCGTACGAGAGCTATCGCGAAAAGCTGACCGAGCCGTGCTTCGCGGCGTGGTTCCGCACCTTTGCGCCAAACGGGCGCGCGCCCGCGGCGGGCGAGCTTGTCCGCCTGCCCGACCATGCCGACAGCCTGGAGGCTATCGGCGAGAGCGGAGCGGAGGACTATTACCGCGGCTCGCTGGCCCGGAAGATCGACGCCGAGAGCCGGAAATACGGCGGCTATCTGCGCTATGAGGATCTTGCCGCCTTTTCTCCTCGGTGGGTCGAGCCGCTGTGCGTGAATTACCGCGGCTTTGAAGTCTGCGAGATCCCGCCCAACGGCCAGGGCATCGTGGCGCTGATGGCGCTGAACATCCTCAAGGAGTTTGATTTCCCCGAAAAGGACAGCGATCTGACTGCCCACCGCCAGATCGAGGCGCTGAAGATGGCCTTTGCCGACGCCTTCCGCTATGTGACCGACCCGGCGGACATGTCGATAGACCCCGCGCGCCTGCTCGATCCCGCCTACGGCGCGCGGCGCGCCGCCGAAATGGGGCAGGAGGCGCGGATCTGGGGCAGCGCGCTGCCGCCGAAGAGCGGGACGGTATATCTCTGCTGCGCCGACGGCGAGGGGAACATGGTCTCGTACATCCAGTCGAACTACATGGGCTTCGGCTCCGGCATCGTCGTGGACGGCACCGGCATCGCGCTGCAGAACCGCGGGGCGGACTTCTCGCTCGACCCGGCGGCGGCCAACGTCCTGCGTCCCGGCAAGCGCAGTTACCACACGATCATCCCCGGCTTTCTGATGCAAGGCGGCCTTCCGGTCGGCCCGTTCGGCGTGATGGGCGCCTATATGCAGCCGCAGGGGCACGTGCAGGTCGTGATGAACTGCGTCGATTTTCACCTCAATCCGCAGCAGGCGCTCGACGCGCCGCGCTTCCAATGGCTCCGCGACGGAAGGGTGATCGTCGAAAACAGCTTTGACAAAGAGATTGCCCGCGCGCTGCTCCGGCGCGGCCACGATCTTTCTTTCAGTGCGGATACGCCGCTCTTCGGCCGCGGACAAATGATCGTAAGGCTCCCGAACGGCGTGCTCGTCGGCGGCACCGAGAGCCGTACCGACAGCAATATCGCCTGCTTCTGAAAAACGAAGGATACCCTTTCCCGTCCGGGAAAGGGGATCCTTATTATGTGCGGTGGATGCTTTTTCTCTTCAGCTTTTCCATGGCCTCGTGCTCGGCCGAAAGCTCGCGATACAGCCGGGCGGCGCTCCAGCGGGCGTTGGAATCGGTCACAACGGCCTTGAGCGCCACGGCCGCGCGCTCGCGCCGCAGGCCGTCAAGCAGCCCGTGGAACTGCTCCGGGCGCAGTCCATCCATCACCAGCATCTCGCCGCCAAACACGGGCGCTTCGTCCGCACGCTCCGCCACGGCCTCGTCCGGCCGGCCGCACAGCGCGCCCAGCGGCTTTGAAAAGTCCTCCGGCGCGATCTCGACACAGCGGAGACCGAGCTTGAAAGACAGCAGTCGGATCCTGCGCAGCTTGTCGCCGCGGATATTGAAAAGCAAAATCTGTGCCATGGGCTTATTCCTCCTCGTCAAGCGCCGCAGCTTATCGTCCATACGGCCCGCCCCTTTCGCTTTTTTCAAAAGTATAGCATGCCAAACAGGCGAAAGGCAAGCAGAGGAAAAGAACGTTCCCCCGTCCAGGCGGCGGGAGAGCGAGATAATGGGGGGGGTTATTGCTTCATCAGCGGCGCGCCGGTGTGCCAGGACTTGCCGCAGATCCCGCCGAAGGTGGAATACTCGCTGACCGAGCGGGGCCGTTCGCTGGTCGCGGTGCTCGACCGTCTGTGCGACCGGGGCATGGAAAACAGGAGATAAAGAAAAAGGGGCTGTGAAAAAAAGCAGGAAGAAACCTGCGGCTTTTCACAGCCCCTTTTCTTAATCTGTGTACCGGAACGAACTAGCGGCCTCTTGTAATATAATCAATGGCCGCAAAGCGGCCGGGCGGCGTTTGCGCCGCTGCGGCCGCTAGTTCGAATCTAGTCACTCGGACCAAATATCGGGCTGTCCCTTTCGGGACGGCCCGATATTTCTTTCATATGTCAAGTCTGAATTAGCGGCCTTTTGCAATACAACCATGGCCGCGGCGCGGCCCGGGCGGCATGCGTGCCGTGCCGGGCACACAGCGCTTTGATTGACGGCGGCGGCGCGGCGTGCTATAGTTTATCTATCCTTGCTTGATAAGTCTTAAATGGGGTGGAATCTTGGTTTTTTCCAGTCTGACCTTTCTGTTTTTGTTCCTGCCGCTGCTCTATCTTTTTGTGTTCCTCTCCCCCGCGCCGCGGTGGAGAAACGGCGTGCTGATCGTCTTCTCGCTGATCTTTTACGCCTGGGGCGAGCCGGTGTGGGTGCTCGCGATGCTCTTTTCAACGGCGGCGAACTATGTCTTTGCGCTGCTGATCGAGCGCAGCGGCAGTGCCGCGCGGCGCAAGCTCTTCCTTGTGCTGGGCATCGTGACCTCGATCTGCTTCCTCTTCTATTTCAAATACGCCGCCTTCCTTTTGGGTACGGTCACCGGCCTGCTGGGGCTTGAAAATCCCCTCTCCGCGCCGAAGCTGCCCATCGGGATCTCCTTTTACACCTTCCAGATCCTGACCTATACCGTGGACGTCTACCGCGGCAAGGAGAGGGCGCTGCACAACCCCCTGCGGCTGCTGCTGTATATCAGCTGCTTCCCGCAGCTGATCGCCGGACCGATCGTCCAGTACGGCGATATCGCCGCGCAGCTGGAGGAGCGGGCCATTTGTCCTGAGGATTTCGGCGACGGCATGCAGCGCTTTTGCTTCGGGCTGGGGAAAAAGGTCCTGCTTGCCAATATCTGCGGCGCCGCGCTGGAGGCGCTGCCGCTGGCGGGGCGCGGGGCGCAGATGTCCCTTGCCGGGGCCTGGCTGGCGGCGCTGCTCTATACGCTGCAGCTGTATTTTGACTTCTCGGCCTACTCGGACATGGCCATCGGCCTGGGGCGCACGCTGGGCTTTCGCTATAAGGAAAACTTCAACTATCCCTACATCAGCTCGTCCGTCACGGAATTCTGGCGGCGCTGGCACATCTCGCTGGGCAGCTTTTTCCGCGACTATGTGTACATCCCCCTCGGCGGCAACCGCCGCGGCACGGGGCGCACCATTCTGAACATGCTGATCGTGTGGAGCCTCACCGGGCTCTGGCACGGCGCGAGCTGGAACTTTGTCCTCTGGGGCGCTTATTACGGCGTGCTGCTGATTCTGGAGCGCTTTGTTCTGAAAACGGCGCTGGACAGGCTGCCGCGGCTTTTGCGCATGCTGCTGACCTTTGCGGTCGTGATGGTCGGCTGGGTGATTTTCTACTATACCGACGCGGCCGCGCTCGGCGAACATCTGCGCGCGCTTATCGGTCTCGGCGCGGCGGGAAGACTGCCGCTGACGGACGGCGTGACGCTGGGCGTGCTGAGGCAATACACGCTCTTCCCGCTGCTGGCGCTTTTGCTGAGTCTGCCGGTGTTCCCCGCGGCGGAAAAGCTGCTTGCGCGCGTCGGGAAGCTTGGGCAGCTTGTCCGGCTGCTGTGCGCCGTGGCGGTCTTCGCGGCCTCGGTGCTGTTCCTTGTCGGGCAGAGCTACAACCCCTTTATCTATTTCCGGTTTTAAGGAGGCGGGCAACAGATGAAAAAGTTATCGCTGGCGCTGATGTATCTCTGCCTGCTCGCCGCCTTTTGCTGCGGTATATCCGAGCTGCTGTTCGTCGACAAGGCGCCGCGCCCCTCGGAGGAGGAAAACCGCATGCTGAGCGGCTTCCCCGCGCTGAGCGCGCAGAGCCTGCTGAGCGGCGATTTCATGGACGGGATCGAGAGTTATCTCTCCGACGCGTTTTTCTGCCGCAGCGGAGCGGCCGCCTTTTCCGACTCTCTGACGGGACTTTTCTCCGTACCGGACGATTCGCCCGACACCGGTGCGATCGACGAGGCGCTGCTGGGCGACGAGCCCGCCGCCGAGGCCGGGCAGGAGGAGACGCAGAGCGCGGCCCTGACGGAAGAAGCGGCCGCCGTCGAGACGCCCGCGGCGCTGCGCGCCGAGGCGCGGGACGCAACCTTCTGGCTCTTGGACGAGAACGGGAACAAGATCCCGCTGATGAACTTCCCGGCGGCGCAGCTGCAGTCCTTCGCCGCGATCCTGGACGCCTACCGCGCCGAGCTGCCCGCGTGGGGCACGCTGCACTTTGCCAATGTTCCGGTTTCAAGCGTCGCCCACAACATCACCAACCGCAAGCAGTACGTGGGCTGGGACACCGATACCGACGAGGTCTTGCAGGGTCTGGTCGGCGAGGGCGTTTATATCTACGACCCGACGGACTTTCTCGATCCCGCCTCGCCGGATTTTTACCTGTACTATTACGTGGAGGACCACCACTGGACGCCCTGGGGCGCCAGCCTTTGCGCGGACGCCTTTGCTCGCGGGCTGGGGCTCGCTCCGATCACCTTTGAACAGTACCATCTTCGCATCCCCGGCAGCGGCAAGGGGCCCTATACCATCGATCAGCTGCGCGGGCAAAGGGGGCTGCCGGGACTGACGGAGGTCATCGTACCCACCTCCCCGGCGGAGTGCTGCGTGATCAGTCACATGGATCAGCGCAAGCCGGGCATCTTCGTCACCTATGAGGAAAAGGGCTACAGCTGCTATTACGGCGGCATGCGCGGCCCCTGGCGGCTTGCCGAGACCGGGAACTGCACCGGACGCCGCGCGCTGGTCATCGGCGACAGCTTTTCACTGCCTCTCGCCGTGTTCATGGCGCCGTATTACGATATCGTCCTCAGCACCGATCTGCGCGATTCGCTCTATGACATCGAGAGCTCCGGCGCGGACGTCGCGACCTATATCCGCGAATATGAGATCGACGATATCTTCATCGTCTACAGCAGCTATTATCCCTTCTGCGGGGACAGGGTCCAGGGGCGGCTCGCCCGCCATCTGCATGAAACGGGGGCAGAGTCATGAGGGGAAAACGGTCCTGGGTGGCGTCCACCCTTGCTGTGACGACGCTGTTGTTCTTCGCGCTGCTCGGCGGGATCGCGCTGCTGCAAAAGCAGCTCCCCCGCCGGCGCGAGGCCGCTGCCCTCTCCGCTCTGGAGAGCGGGGACACGGAGCTTGCCCGCAGCCGCGCCGGGAAAGTGGAGGACGAGGAGCTGCGGCTGCAGATCCTCTCCGGCTGCGATTACAGGGACGCGCTGCGCTATATGGAGGAAGGAAAGCTCCAGGAGGCCGCCGAGAGCTTTGAGGCCGCCGGGGAATACGAGGACGCGGAGGAGCTTGCGCTGGGCTGCCGCGTTCGGATCGCCGAGGCGCTGCGCGGCGAGGGTCTCTGGGAAGAGGCGATCGGGAAATACGCCGAGCTCGCGGCGCTGCGGGATACCGCGGAGGAGATCGCCGCCTGCCGCTACGCCTGGGCGGAGCAGCTTCTTTCCGCCGGAGATCGGGCCGGCGCCGCCGCGCTGTTCCGGCAGGCCGGCGACTATCAGGACAGTCAGACGCGCTTTCTGGCGCTGGCCGTCGAGATCACGGGCTACGACGATCCGGAAAAGGCCATGGCAGCGATCAGCGGCAAGAGCCCGGAGGATATGGCGCGTATGAGCGCGCTGCAGGAAAAGCGCGAGACGCTGCCCTGCGGCGTGCTTGCCGTCGGCTTTTTCCACACCGTGGGACTGAGGAGCGACGGCACGGTGCTCGCCTGCGGCGACAACAGCTTCGGACAGTGCGGCGTGCAGGGCTGGCATGACGTCGTCGCCGTGGCCGCGGGCGCCTATCACACGCTCGCGCTCCACCGGGACGGACACGTCAGTGCCGTCGGCCGCAACAGGGAGGGGCAGTGCGAGGTCAAGAGCTGGGAAAATGTGACGGCCATCGCCGCCGCGAACTACGGCAGCTTTGCGCTGACGAAGGACGGAACCGTGCTCTGCACCAAGAATTTCGGCTATACGCCGCCCGCAAGCTGGAACGGTCTTGACAGTCTCTGCGCGGGCTCGTTCAACTGCGGCGCGCTGCGCAGAGGCGAGGCGCTGCTTTATCCCGCGCTCCCCGGCGAGCCGCTGCCCGGCGAGCTGGTGGAGCTCTGCGTGGCGACCGGCTGCGCCGTCGGTCTGCTGCCGGACGGCAGGCTTGCCGGACAGGGGCGCGAATTTCCGGAGTGGAGCGATCTGCTGACTGTCTCCCTCTCGGATAGCTGCCTGCTGGGGCTGAAGGAGGACGGGAGCGTGCTCGCTTCCTTCTTCCACGAGGACGCCGCGATCGACTTTTCCTCCGTCCGGGACGCGGTGGCCATCGCCGCCGGAGGCACGCATTTTGCCTTTCTCCTGCGCGACGGGACGGTGCTGTGCTTCGGTGAGGACGGCCGCGGGCAGACTGAGACGGAGGGCTGGGTGCTTGCCGTGGCACCCGCCGCATCCTGAAAGGTGCCCAGCGATCATCCGGAAAAAGATTGAGCGGTGGGATCACTGCATCACAGAGGTAAACGGAGCACTGCTCCGCTGTGATCAGAGACTGAACTGTAATTCACGGTCCGCAAGGACACCGCGCCGCATTTGACAACAGGGTCTCCCCTTCACATTCGGTTTATGAAAAGGCTTCCCCTTGAGGGGAAGCCTTTGATGATCCGGCGGAGATGGAGAGATTCGCCCGGCGTGGGCACCGCGCCGGCACGCACGCGGGCAGGAGAAACATGCCCCCGGCATATTTCTCTCACTTCGCTCGTGCCCTGTTCGAATCTCTCCCTCAACCATGTATAAACAAAAAAACCACCCGGATCGGGTGGCTTTTTGTTTATGGCTAATGATTGCGATTTTAACATAATTAGGGCAATCGTTGAATTCTACTCCGTTTCCGAATGCCTTGCATTCAAAGCATCAACAAGGACATTGATACTTTGATATGAGTCCTCTGAATCGTCCCACCAGCGGAATTCGGAATTCTCCATCATCTTCAGAAGAAATGGAG
>JAFSWC010000073.1 GCA_017444665.1 Oscillospiraceae bacterium | reverse complement strand
GCCAGACCTCGTTCTTCCTCATGCGCTCTGCAATGGGTACGATCTGATCCTTGCTGATCATGGTCTTTTTGTACTCCTGCATTCGTTTCACCTCTTGTTTTTCCCTTATTGAAAGTTCTTGCTCGTTTATATGATAAGCAGCCTGAAAAACTGTTATCAACAAATTCGCGGAAGCTGCGCGCCGGCGAGCTTCTGCAGGATCCGGCTGCCGCCTAAAGGCGTGCGCATCACGACCTTGCCGGGATAGCGGTCCGTCACGCGGCCGATCACGGCGGCGTCGCGGCCCTCCTCCGTTTCGCGCATCGCGGCGAGCACCCGCTCGCAGTCCTCGTGCGCAACGACGCACAAAAGCTTTCCCTCGTTGGCGCAGTACAGCGCGTCGAGCCCCAGCATCTCGCAGGCCGCGCGCACGCCGCGGCGGACCGGGATCGCGTCCTCGTCCAGTTCGATCGAGACCTTTGTCCCTTCGACAAATTCGCACAGCGTCGTCGCGACGCCGCCGCGCGTGGGGTCGCGCAGGACGCGCACGGCGCAGCCGGTGTCCAGAATGGCGGCGCACAGGCCGTTCAAGGCCGCGCAGTCCGAGCGGATGTCGCCCTGCATCATGCCGCTGCGCGCAAGCATGACGGCCGTGCCGTGGTCGCCCACCGTGCCGGAGACGATCACGTTGTCCCCCGACCGGATGTTCGCCGGAGAGAGGCCGGGATACTTCAAAAAGCCGATCCCGGCGGTGTTGATATAAAGTCCGTCGCCCCGGCCGCGCTCGACGACCTTGGTGTCGCCTGTGACGACGGTGACGCCCGCCTTTTGCGCGGCGCTGCGGATCGATTCTATTATACGCGAAAGAGACTCTGTTGCAAAGCCCTCTTCGATCAAAAATGCGCAGCTTAGATACTTTGGCACGCCGCCGCAGACCGCGACGTCGTTCACCGTGCCGCAGACCGAGAGCTTGCCGATGTCGCCGCCGGGGAAGAAGAGGGGGCTGACGACAAAGCTGTCGGTGGAAAAGACCAGCTTTTCCGCTCCCGGCAGGATCGCCCCGTCGCCCAGTGCGTCGAGCGCAGGGTTGGACAGCGCCGGCACGATCATGCTTTCGATCAGCCGCGAGGTCTTTTTACCCCCGCTGCCATAGTCAAGTGTGATGATTTCGTCCATATCAAATCAATTTCCTCTTAGGCTTCCCTTTTGGGGAAGCTGTCAGCCGAACGGCTGACTGATGAGGTTCCTTCCTGATAGCCTTCCCCGCTTGCGGGGGCTTCTTGCCTCCCCATCGGGGGAGGCAAGAGGCACAAATGGCCCGATTTTACACCGCCTGATACTTGTACGCGGCGGCGCAGGCGCCCTCGGAGGAGACCATGCAGGGCCCCACCGGGTCCTCCGGCGTGCAGCGTTTTGCGAAGAGCGGACATTCCCGCGCTTCGAGCCGGCCGGTGATGACCTCGCCGCAGCGGCAGGCCGTCACGGTTTTCGCCGCCGGATACCGGATCGCAAACTTCCGCTCCGCGTCAAAGGCCGCAAGCTCTTCGCGCAGCGCAAGGCCGCTTCCCTCGATCTCGCCTAAGCCCCGCCAGATGTCGCGGCGCGGGGCAAAGCATTTGTCCATCATCGCGCGCGCCAGCGGATTGCCGTCGGGCGCGACGGCGCGGGTATATTCGTTCTGCACCCGCGGCTTTTGATCGGCAAGCTGTTTGAGCAGCAGATAGACCGAAAAGAGGATATCCTCGCCCTCAAAGCCGCTGATGACGGCGCCGAGGCCGTATTCCTCCGGCAGAAAGCGGAAGCCCCGCTCCCCCAGGATCGTGGCCACATGGCCGGGGCACAGGAAGCCCTGGACGTTGAAGCCCTCGGACGCGATCAGCGCGCGCAGCGCGGGCTCGACCGTTTTCAGCATTGAGAAGAGCGAGAAGTTTTCCGCGCCCTGCTCCTGCGCCGTCAGCACGGCGGCGGCCGTCCCGGGCGCGGTGGTTTCAAAGCCGACGCCGAGGAACACGATTTCTTTTTCCGGGTTTTCTTTGGCAAGCTTTACCGCGTCTACGGGGGAATATACGACCTCGACCCTCGCGCCGAGCGCGCGGCGGCGGGCCAGGTTGTCGCCCGGCGTGCTGCCGGGGACGCGGACCATGTCGCCGTAGGTCGTGAGGATCACGTCGGGCCGCATAGCGAGATCAAGCACCGCGTCGATGACCTCGGGCGGCGTGACGCAGACCGGGCAGCCGGGGCCGGAGAGCAGCTTGACGTTTTCCGGCAGCAGGCTGCGGATGCCGCTTTTGGCGATGGCCATCGTGTGCGTGCCGCACACCTCCATCAGCCTTACCTCGCCAAGCGGCAGAGCCTCGATCGCGCGCAGGACGCGCCGCGCATCAAAGGGCATCGCGCACTTCCTTCCAGGCCTCGAGATCCTCCAGCGCCTGGTTTTCACCGAGACGCTCGATGGCAAAGCCTGCGTGGACGATCACATAATCGCCCACCTTCGGCTCCGGGATAAAGTCGACGCGGATCTCGCGCGTCATGCCCAGCGCCTCGCCGGTCGCGGTATTGCCGTTGATGTCAACAAGTTTTAACGGAATGGCAAGACACATTTCTTCTATTTCCTCTCTGCTGCCGCACGCGCGATCATCAGCTGTCCGAGGCTTATCCCCTCGTCGTTGGCCGAGACGCGGCGGTGGCGATAGACCGCAAAGCCCGCAGCTGTAAGCGCAGCCGGGAGGCGGTGCATCATGTACATATTCTGAAAGCTGCCGCCGGAGAGCACGACCCGCTCGAGGCCGCTTTTCTCCCGCGCGAAAAGGCACTGGCGCACGCCCATGTCGACAAGCGTGTTCATAAAGCGCGCGGCGATCACGCCGCGATCAAGGCCGCGGCTCTGATCGGCGACGATCGCGCGGATCATCTCGCGCCAGTCAAAGCGCAAAAGCCCGTTTTCGTCTTCCCACGCGGCCGGGTACAGCCCGCCGTCGGCCGTCGCCGCGGCCTCCAGCAGGATCGCGCCCTGGCCCTCGTAGCTGCAGCGCGTCTTGACGCCGATCATGGCCGAGACGCCGTCGAAGAGACGCCCCATGCCGGACGAGAGCGGACAGTTCAGGCCGTTTTGCAGCATGGTTTCATACAGCGCGCCGTTTTCGTCCGACGCGGGCAGGCCGGCGCAGCGCTTCAGCGCCCAGGCCGCGCGCAGCGGCTCTTTTGTGACAAGGTCGCCGCCGACAAGGGGAATGGGCCGGATGCTGCCGACGCGCGTAAAGCCGTCGTAGCCGCCGATGAGACACTCCCCGCCCCAGGTCGTGCCGTCCGTGCCGTAGCCGGTGCCGTCCCAGACAAGACCGATGACCTCGCCCGAGAGGGCGTTGTCCGCCATACAGGCCGCCATGTGGGCGTGGTGATGCTGGACGCGGATGAGAGGGATTTTTTCCTCCTCGCTGCGCTCGACGGCGTAGGCGGTCGACAAATAGTCGGGGTGCAGGTCGCAGGCGATCGCCGCCGGGCGGATATCGAAGAGCTTTTCAAAATGGCGGATCTGCCGCTCATAGTTCTCCAGCGTTTCGATGTTCTTCAGATCGCCGATGTGCTGGCTGGGGAAGACGTAGTTCCCTTTTGACAGGCAGAAGCTGGCCTTCTGCTCGGCCCCGCAGGCAAGGCTCATGCCAGCGTCTTCATGGATGCTGACCGGGAAAGGGACATAGCCGCGCGAGCGGCGGGCGAAATAGGCCTCGCCGCCGAGGCAATAGCACAGCGAATCGTCGCAGCGCGTCTGGATCTCGCGGTTGTGCAGCAGGAAGCCGTCCGCGATGCCGCGCAGCTTTTCCGTCGCCTCGTCATTGCGATAGACGATCGGCGTGTCGGAGAGGTTGGCGCTCGTCATGACGAGCATGTCGATATCGTCCCCGAACAGGAGGACGTGCAGCGGCGTGTAGGGCAGCATCACGCCGATATAGTTGTTCTCGCTCAGGTGGGCATAAGCGCCTCTCTCGCGCTTTTTCAGCAGCACGATCGGCCGGCGGAAGCTTGTCAGCAGCGCCTCCTCCTCCGCCGAGACCTCGCAGATCGTTCTCGCGCAGGCGGCGTCCCGGCACATGACGGCAAAGGGCTTTTCGTCGCGCTGCTTGCGGCGGCGGAGCGTCCGCGCGATCTCCGGCTCGTCGCAGCGGCAGGCCAGATGGATCCCGCCGAGGCCCTTGATCGCGACGATCTTGCCCGCCCTGAGCGCCCCGCGCGCTAGCTCGATCGCGTCGCCGGGGACGGGATCTCCCGCGGCGTCGAGATAAAACACATGCGGGCCGCAGTCCGGGCAGCAGTCCGGCTGGGCGTGGTAGCGGCGGTTTTCGATGTCGTGGTATTCCCGGTCGCAGTCCGGGCACATCGGAAATTCGCTCATCGAGGTCTTGGCCCGGTCATAGGGCACGTCCTTGATGATCGTAAAGCGCGGGCCGCAGTTGGTGCAGTTGATGAAGGGATAGCGGTAACGCCGGTCGGCGGGGTCAAGCAGTTCCCGCAGGCAGTCGTCGCAGATGCCGATGTCGGGAGAAATGAGCGTGTTGCGCTGCGCCTCGGTTTTGCTCTGCAGGATCTGAAAGTCGGAAAAGTGTTTCAGCTCGGGCGAAAATGCCGTCTCGACGCGCTCGATGACCGCCAGCTTCGGCGCCTTGTGGGGCAGATCGGCGATAAACCGCTCGAGCTCTTCCCGCTCGCCCTCCAGTTCCAGCTCCACGCCGGAGGATGTGTTCTTGATCGTCCCGGCGAGGCGGTAGGCGCGCACCTGCTTGTGGATGAAGGGGCGGAAGCCGACGCCCTGGACGATGCCGTGTATGTGGATCAGGACTCTTTCCAAGGCAGCGCTTCCTCCGTCAAAATAATCGTTATTTTTCAGACAATATTATAATCGCTGTATGGACAAGGTGCAATATGTATTTTTTACAAATCCTTTTTTTCGCCCTTTTTCTGTTTCGCATCGAAATAACGGGAGCTTCCTTTCGGAAGCTCCCGTCTTGCTCG
>JAFSWC010000072.1 GCA_017444665.1 Oscillospiraceae bacterium | reverse complement strand
CGACCCCAAGGTGGCCTTCCTGAGCTTCTCCACCAAGGGCAGCGCCAAGGACGAGACCGTGACCATGATGCAGAATGCCATGCTCCGGGCCAGAGAGGCCATGCCCGACACTCCGGTGGACGGCGAGATGCAGTTCGACGCCGCCGTTTCTCCGGTCGTCGGCCAGCTGAAGTTCCCCGGCAGCAAGGTCGCCGGCTATGCCAACACCTTCATCTTCCCGGAGATCCAGTCCGGCAACATCGGCTACAAGATCGCCCAGCGTCTCGGCGGTTACGCCGCTTTCGGCCCGATCCTGCAGGGTCTCAACGCGCCGATCAACGATCTCAGCCGCGGCTGCGACGCCGAGGAAGTCTACCAGATGTCCATCATCACTGCGGCGCTGGTCTGACGGCAGTTTTCGTCTTTCGTTTTCAGTTTTTGGGGGTTAGAACAGGGCGGCTTTTGCCGCCCTGTTGAGGTATGTGCTATGGAGCATGAAAGCTATATGCGCATGGCGCTGGAGCTGGCGCTTCAGGCCGCGGAAGAGGGCGAGGTGCCTGTCGGCTGCGTGATTGCGGACGCAAACGGCAAGGTGATCGGCCGCGGGCGCAACCGGCGCGAAAAGGCCGCGGACGCCACCGCCCACGCCGAGATCGAGGCGATCCGCCAGGCGGGCGAGACGACGGGAAGCTGGCGGCTGGACGGCTGCACGCTTTACGTCACGCTGGAGCCCTGCCCGATGTGCGCCGGCGCGATCATCAACAGCCGCATCCCCACGCTCGTCTACGGTGCGGCAGACGAGATAAGCGGCTCGTGCGGCAGCGTGATCGACCTGTTTTTCGAGCGCTACGGCCATCACCCCACCGTCTATGCCGGGGTGCTGGCGGAGGAGTCGGCCGCGCTGCTTCGCCGCTTCTTCTCGGCGCTGCGCTGATGGAGCCTGCGCCTGTTTCGGTGCAAAAAGGATAAAAAAGACGATTGAAACGACCCGTTTTTTGAAAACGGGTCGTCGTTTTTTTGCTTTTTGCCGGGCCAACTCCTCTTTTTTTCGGCAAATCGCTGAATTGTGCGATAGCTTTTGACAAAGAAATAACAATATGATTTAATAAAGTATCACCAACTGTTTCTTTCTCATCAGAAGCACTCGTGCGTGTCGGAATTTTGACAAGGCGATCGCGCGGATTATGTTGAAAGAAAAACGGAATTACGGTAAAATAGTACCGTTGTAACAAAACCCGCCCGCAAGGGCGGATCTTCAAGGGTAAGGGAGGTGTGCCGATGTCATTCGAGGCGATTTACAATATCGCGCAGGCCGAGGCCGAGGGCAAGGCCGCCGTCGCGGCGGCGGAGCAGAAGGCCAAAGCGCTGATCGCCGAGGCGGAAAGCGCCGGAAAAGCCTCCATCGCGGCGGCGGTGGCCAAGGCGGAGGACGAGCTGAAGGCGCTGCGCGTGAAGTCCGGAGAAAAGGAAAAAGCCGAGGCCGAAAAGCTTGAAAGCGAGCTGGAGACGAAGAAAGCCGTTCTGCTTGCCAAGGCCGAAGCCAAGCTCGACAGAGCCGCATCTTTAGTCGTGGAAAGGATCGTGAACAACTAATGGCCATTCTGAAAATGAAAAGGCTGCGGTTGATGATCGCCCGCTCCCAGAAGGACGCGATGCTGCGCGAGTTGATCCGGCTCGGCTGCGTTCAGTTCTCCGAGCTGGAGGACGAGGTGCAGCAGCTTGAGACGCTGCACCGCGAGGACAGCGAGACCATGGCGCTGAAAACGCAGCGCACTTCGCTTGAGCGCGCGGTGGAGATCCTCGGGCGCTATGCGCCGGAGAAAAAGCCCCTTCTCGCCGCGATGCCGGAGGTGTCGGGCGAGGCGCTGCTGGACGAAAGCGGCCTTTTGGACGCGCTTGCGCTGGCCGACGAGATCATCTCTGACGACGACCGCATCAAACGCATCGGCGCCGAGGAAAGCCGCGAAAGGGCCGTGATCGAATCGCTTGTGCCCTGGCTGGGGCTCGACATGCCGCTGGACATCGACGGCACCGAGCGCACCAGCGTGCTGCTCGGCTCCTTCCCCGTAAAGGTCTCGCTCGAGAAGGTGCGCGACGCGATGGGGGGCGTGAGCGAGGAGGCGGAGCTGTTTGAAGTCAGCCGGGACAAAAAGGCCTCGTACGTGATGATCGTCTGCATGAAGGACGCGCTTGCCCCGATGCAGGAGGCGCTGCGCGGCTTTGACTTTACCGCCCAGTCCTTTGCCGGGATGAGCGGCCCCGCGAAGCAGTGCACCGCCGGCTGCAACGCCGCGCTGGCACGGCTGGGGCGCGAAAAGGAGGCGCTTAGCGCCGCGATCGTCGAAAAGGCCGCGCGGCGCGACGAGTTAAAGCTTGCCGCCGACCGGCTGGAGGCCAGGCTTGCGATGTCGGAGGCGGCCGATCTGGCGCTTTCGACCGCAGACGTCGTCGTCATGCAGGGCTGGGTACCGGCCGAGAAGGAAGAAGCGCTCGACCGCACGCTGTCCGGCTTTGACTGCGCCTGGGAGTGCGAGGAGCCTGCGGAGGCGGAGTATCCCGAAGTCCCCGTCAGCCTGAAAAACAACAAGCTTACCAACGCGCTGAACATGGTCACCGATATGTACTCCCTGCCGGCCTACGGCACGGTGGATCCGAATCCGCTGATGGCGCCGTTCTTCATTTTGTTCTACGGCCTGATGATGGCGGATATCGGCTACGGTATTCTTATGATCGCCGCAGCCCTCGTTGCTTTGAAAAAGCTCAAGCCGCGGGGCGGCTCGCTGGCCTTCTGTCAGCTGCTGCTTTACGGCGGCATCGCCACAACGGCGATGGGCGTTTTGACGGGCGGCTTCTTCAGCGATATCCCCTATCAGCTTGTCCACCTGTTCAACCCGAAGAGCACCTGGCCGGGTCTCTGGCATCTCTTCAGTCCCGAGAGCGACAGCGAGCTGGTGTTGTACGGCTCGATGGTGCTGGGTCTGCTGCATTTAAACACCGGCATGGTCGTCTCGGCGGTGCAGAAGTGTAGGCGCGGCGACAGAGCCGGCGCGATCTGGGAGGAGGGCTCGCTTTGGGTCATCCTGCTCGGCGGCGTGCTGCTGGCGGCGGACATGCTCTTTGTCCACAGCGACGTGCTGCACTATGCCTCGCTGGCCGTACTGGTCGTCGGCGCGGTGATGCTGCTGCTTGGCGCGGGACGCAACGCAAAGGGCTTCGGCAAGGTCACGGCGGCCTTCGGCGCGATCTACAACACCGCGACGGGCTGGTTCGGTGACGTGCTGAGCTATTCGCGTATCATGGCGCTGATGCTGGCCGGCGGCGTTGTCGGCAAGGTGTTCAACACCGTGGCCATCATGCCCGCCCAGTCAAGCGGCGTGAACGTGTTTACGATGCTTGCCTTCGTGCTCATCTTCGTGCTGGGCCATGCGATGAACTTTGCGCTGAACCTGCTGGGCTGCTATGTGCACGATCTGCGTCTGCAGTGTCTGGAGTTCTTCGGCAAGTTCTATTCGGACGGCGGCAAGCCCTTCAAGCCGCTGAAATTCGGCGGTGAATTCGTCCGTACCAAAGAGTAAGCAAATAAAACTACCATATACAAACCTAATCATTCAGGAGGAAAACAAAATGGAATTCTTAAACACCATCGGCGGCGGCGCTCTTGCTCTTCTCGGCGCTGCGATCGCGGCGGCACTCGCCTGTGTCGGCTCCGCCAAGGGCACCGGCATCACCGGTGAAGCGGGCGCTGGTCTCGTTTCCGAGGATCCCAGCAAGTCCGGTAAGGTCATGATCCTGCAGGTCATCCCCGGCACCCAGGGCCTGTATGGCTTCGTTATCTTCTTCCTCGCCTACCTCAAGGTCAGCGGCAGCATCGCGACGCTGTCTGTCGCGCAGGGTCTGCAGGTCGTTTCCGCCTGTCTGCCGATCGCGATCGGCGGTCTGCTGTCTGCTATCGCGCAGGGCAAGGTTGCGGCCGCGTCCATCAACATTCTCGCCAAGAAGCCCGACGACTGGTCCAAGGGCATGATCATGTGCATCGTCGTCGAGTTCTACGCCATTCTCTGCCTGCTGGCCTCCTTCCTGATGCTCAATGCCATTGCCATCTGATCCGACCTGAAAGGGTAAGGTAACGATATGAAAGGCACTGAAAAAATCATCGCGCACATCCGCTCCGACGCGCAGGCGCAGTGCGACGCGATCCTGGCCGCGGCGGAGGAAAGCTGCGCCGGTATCCGCGACGAGTACGCGCAGAAGGCCGCCGCCGCTTACGGCGAGGCTGTCCGCGCCGGCGTCAAGACCTGTGCCGACGAGGGGGAAAGCGCCGCGCGTCTGGGCCGCATGGAGGCGAAAAAGGCATTGCTTGCGCTCAAGCAGGAGATGATCGCGAAAAGCTTTGCTCTGGCCGAGCAGAAGCTGCTGAACCTCGACGATGAGCAATACACCGCGCTGCTCTCTAAGCTTGCTGCCTCCTCCGCCGTCACCGGCGACGAGGAGATCGTGCTCAACGCCGCCGACCGCGAGCGAGTGGGCGCGGCTGTTGTCAAGGCCGCCAACGAAAAGCTGGGTGAAAAGGGAAAGCTCACGCTCTGCCCCGACGTCGGCGACTTTGAGGGCGGACTGATCCTCCGTCGCGGCAATATCGAGGTCAACTGCACGATCGCCCTTTTGGTCGAGCTGTGCCGCGGCGAAATGTCCGCCGCGATCGCCGGCGTGCTGTTTGACTGACCCTAAGGGGGAATACCATTGTCAATAAACAAAGAAGCGTATCTCTGTCTCTCCGCCATGCTGCGCGCGAGAGAAGGAAAGATGCTGACCGCCGACCGCGCCGCGCGCATGCTGGAGGCGCAGACCTTTGCCGACTGCGCCAAGCTGCTCGTCGACTGCGGGTATGAGGATATGACGGGTCTCGGCGCCGCAGGCGTCGACGCCGCTCTCTCTTCCCGCCGCGCCGGACTGTTCGCGGAGATCGAAAACCTTGTCCCCGACAAGGAGCTGGTCGAGCTGTTCCGTCTGAAATACGATTATCACAATGCCAAAACCGTGCTGAAGGCCGAGGCGATGGGCTCCGACCCGCTGCGTCTGATGAGCGTTTCGGGCCGTGTCGCGCCGGAAAAGCTGAAGAGCGACTGGGACGAGGAACGCACAAGCGAGCTGCCGAAGGCGCTGGGCGAGGCGATGGTCGAGGCTGGCAGCACGCTTGCCCGCACGGCCAACCCGCAGCTGGCCGACTTTGACCTGGACAGAGCCTGCTTTGCCGAGATGAAGGCGATCGCGGACAGGCTTGGCAGCGCGTTTATCTCCGGCTATGTGCGTCTGCTGATCGACGCGGCCAATCTCAAGGCCGTCGTGCGCACGGCGCGCATGCATAAGAGCGCGGACTTCCTCTCCGACGTGCTGGTACGCGGGGCGACGGATATCGGCAGGCTTGCCGGCGCCGACGGCGACGCGCTTGGCGCCGTCTTTGCCCACACGCCGCTGGAAAAGGCGGCGGAGAGAGGCGGCGAGGCCATGTCCGGCGGCTCGATGACTGCGTTTGAGCGCGCGTGCGACAACGCGATCAACGACTATATCCGCGGCGCAAAGCTCCTCTCCTACGGCCCCGAGGTCGTTGTGGCGTATCTCGCTGCGATGGAGAACGAGATCACCGCGGTGCGGATGATCCTGACCGGATCGCTTGCCGGCGTCAGCGCCGAAACGATCCGAGAAAGGCTGCGTGATCTGTATGCTTAAGATAGCTGTTATCGGCGGGCGCGAGACCGTTATGGGCTTCAAGGCCCTCGGTCTGGAGGCCTTTGCCGTCGAGAACGCCCAAGAGGCGCTCGGCGTGCTGAAAAAGCTCGCCCGTGAGAGCGATGAATACGCCATCATCTACATCGAAGAAAACCTTGCCTCTGCGCTTGAGCACGAGATCGCCCGCTATAAGGACAGCCCCAGCCCGGCGATCATCCTGATCCCCGGACGGGAAGGCAGCCTCGGTCTGGGCCAGAGCGCGCTGAAGGCCGCCGTCGAGCGCGCCGTCGGCACGAACATTCTCGGCGATTAAAGCAAAAAACGATTCCCTTTTTTGAATTTGAGCAAAGGAAGGAATGCTTATGAGCGGAACTATTACAAAGGTCTCCGGCCCGCTTGTCGTGGCCGAGGGTCTGGCGGACGCCAACGTCAGCGACGTCGTGCGCGTCGGCTCTCAGCACCTCATCGGCGAGATTTTGAACATGACCGGCGACAAGGCCTCGATCCAGGTCTATGAAGAGACCTCCGGTCTCGGCCCGGGCGCCGAGGTCATCACGACCGGTATGCCGATGTCCGTCGAACTCGGACCCGGCATGCTGGACAATATCTACGACGGCATCCAGCGCCCGCTGCCCGAGATGCGCAGCATCTCCGGCGACAGTATCAGCCGCGGCATCGACGTGCCGGCGCTGAACCGCGAAAAGAAATGGGACTTCGTCCCCGTCGCCAAGGTCGGCGACAAGCTGAAGGCCGGCGACGTGCTGGGCACCGTGCAGGAAACCTCGGCCATCCTGCACAAGATCATGGTCCCCTACGGCATCGCGGGCAAGCTCGTGCGCATCGAAAGCGGCGAGCACACCGTGGCCGACGTCGTTGCCGTCGTGCGCGACGAAAAGGGCAAGGAACACGAGCTGACGATGCTGCAGCGCTGGCCGGTGCGTATCGCGCGCCCGTACGAGCACAAATACGTCCCCAGCCGCCCGATGAACAGCGGGCAGCGCATCATCGACACGCTCTTCCCGATCGCCAAGGGCGGCACGGCCGCCGTCCCCGGCCCGTTCGGCTCCGGCAAGACCGTTGTGCAGCACCAGCTGGCCAAGTGGTCGGACGTCGACATCGTCATCTACATCGGCTGCGGCGAGCGCGGCAACGAGATGACCGACGTTCTCATGGAGTTCCCCGAGCTGAAGGACCCGCGCAACGGCGAGCCGCTGATGAAGAGAACGGTCCT
>JAFSWC010000071.1 GCA_017444665.1 Oscillospiraceae bacterium | reverse complement strand
GCTAATAATCTGAGAAAGTTTTGTCTTGTCTTTTCAAGATGGGAGCGATGATATGGAAAATAAAGATCACGGAACAAAGTATCCTGTTTTGATGATTCACGGCGTCGGCTTCAGAGATTTGAAATGGCCATTGTATTGGGGCAGAATACCGGCAGCGCTTGCCGGCGCAGGGGCGGTTCTGTTCTATGGGCAGCAAGACTGCTGGGCTCGGATTGAGGACAATGCAAAATCGATCAAAGCGAGAATCCGTCAGATACTTGATGAGACAAACTCTGAGAAAATCAATATCATTGCACACTCCAAAGGCGGCCTGGAGGCGCGCATGGCCGCGTCTTCATTAGGCATGGGTGCCCAGATCGCAAGTATAACGACAATAGGAACGCCGCACCGTGGATCAAAAACCATCGACAAACTGCTAAAAGCCCCGGACTCTTTATTTAACGTCGCGTCCTTTGCCGTTGACAACTGGATCGGTCTCATTGGTGACACAAAGCCAAATTTTTACGCTGTGTGCAAAGACTTTTCCACGGCGTATGCCGAGACATTCAACAAAGAAAATCCGGATGTTCCGGGCGTCTTTTATCAAAGCTTTGCAGGCGTAATGAGAACGCCGTTTTCGGACATCAATCTCTCGACCGCAAATGCTGTTATAAAAATGATCGAAGGTGACAACGACGGCTTGGTCAGCGTTGAATCTGCAAAATGGGGAGAGTCTTTTACCCTTCTGAAAGGCCGAACAAACAGAGGCGTCTCTCATTACGATGAGATTGATTTCAGGCGTACTCCTCTCTCCTCTCGGAGCAGTGGGGACGGCATATCAGATATCTGCGATGTTTATAAAGCAATCGTAAAGGATTTGGCTGAACGCGGTTTTTAAAGGGATTTCACCGCCCTTAGCTTTCTTTTCTTTCAAGATCCCAAAGCGTTGTTTAGATCTGGTAAAACAGAAATCATCTTCCCATCTCCGCCCCGCTATGCTATACTGTCTGCAAGACTTTTACACAGCAAAGGAGAACTTTACAATGAAGTTTCTGGACGACGAATGGTATGAGATGCATGTGAAAAAGATCGGCGAGGTCTTTTCCGTCCCCGGCAGCCTGAACACCCAGCTTGTCGAGGTCTACCGCAACGTCTGGGGCGTCCCCGGCAAAACGAAGTGGATCAAGTACGTGGTCGAAAAAACACTGGTCACCGGCATCACCCGCGGCGAGGGCGAGGACACCGTTCCCGATGCGGCCTTCCGTTGCTTCGGCGATTACAAGAGCTATGTCTCCGTCTGTCAGGGCAGGCTCGACCCCAAGCTCGGCATCCTCGGCGGCGTGTTCAAGCTTGAGGGCGGCGTGATGGCCGCCATGCCCATGCTGCCGACCTATGACAAGCTGACCGCCTGCAAAAAGCTCGAAGGGACCGAGTTCTGAGCACGCCCATTCACCGCCAACCCTTTTCCTGAAAGGAGCACAGTTCCGTGGAAGATATCAAGCAGATGGAAAACGAAGAAATCACCGCCGTCGTGGCTGACCGCGACCGACTGATCGTCCGCACCAGCATCATCGGCATCATCACAAACGTCTTTCTCGCCGCGTTCAAGGCCGCGATCGGGCTGCTTTCCCACTCGATCGCCGTCGTGCTCGACGCGGTGAACAACCTCTCCGACGCGCTCTCGTCGCTGATCACGATCATCGGCACCAAGCTCTCGGCCAAGCTGCCCGACAAAAAGCACCCGCTCGGCTACGGCCGCATCGAGTACCTCACCGCGCTCGTCGTCGCAGCGATCGTGCTGTACGCCGGCGCGACCTCGCTGGTCGAGTCGGTCAAGAAGATCATCCATCCCGAAACGGCGGATTACTCGGTCGTTTCGCTCGTCATCATCGCCGTCGCCGTGGTCGTCAAGCTGCTGCTCGGCCGCTATGTCAAGGCGCAGGGCAAAAAGGCGAATTCCGCCGCGCTCGAGGCCTCCGGCGCCGACGCCAGCTTTGACGCCGTGCTCTCCGCTTCCGTCCTGCTTTCGGCGATCATCTTCCTCATCTGGGGTGTGTCGCTCGAAGCCTGGGTCAGCGTGGTGATCTCCGGCTTTATCATCAAGTCCGGCGTCGAAATGATCACCGAAACGCTTGACGATATCCTCGGCAAGCGCGCCGACGCCGAGCTGACCGGCAAGATCCGTTCGAGCGTGCTTGAAGAGGACGAGGTGCGCGGCGTTTACGACATCATCGTGAACAACTATGGCCCGAACAAGAACACCTGCTCGCTGCACGTCGAGCTGCCGGACGTCATGACCGTCGATCAGGTCGACGTCCTCACGCGCCGAATCCAGGCGCGCGTCTACAAGGCCTCCGGCGTAATCGTCACCGGCGTGGGCGTGTATGCCTATAACACCAAAGACGACGAGGCCGCGGCCATCCGCAACCGCGTGATGAATCTCGTCCTGTCGCACGACTGGGCGCTGCAGCTGCACGGCTTCCACGCCGACACCGAAAGCAAGACGCTGCGCTTTGACGTTGTGATGAGCTTTGACATTGCGCCCGAGGAAGGTCTCGCCGTGCTGTATCGCGAGGTCGGCGCCGCCTTTCCCGATTATACGATCCATATCGTCCCCGACGTCGACGCGGCGGATTGAATCCGATACGAACAGCCCTGCCGCCCGCAGGGCTGTTTTGCTGCTTGACAAATACCCCTCCAGGGTATATATTCGAGATACCCCCAAGGGGTATCGGAGGTGAAACGATGGCAACAACTGTAAGCTGTCCCGCCTGTGCGAAAACGACCGCGCGCGACGAAGAGCTGAAAAAGAAGCTCCTCAACCGTCTGCGCCGCATCGAAGGTCAGGTCCGCGGGATCGAAGCCATGATTGAGGACGACGCCTACTGCAACGACGTTCTTGTCCAGTCCGCGGCGGTCAACGCGGCGGTCAACGCATTTAATAAAGAGCTCCTCGCCTGCCATATCCGCGGCTGCGTCCGTCGCGATCTGTTAGAGGGCAAGGATGAGGTCGTCGACGAGCTTGTCGCGACGATGCAAAAGCTGATGAAATAAAGGAAGCGCCAAATGGAACAATATAACGTAACGGGCATGAGCTGCGCGGCATGCAGCGCGCGCGTGGAAAAAGCGGTCTCGGCCGTGGAAGGCGTCAGCGCCTGTTCGGTCAGTCTGCTGACCAACTCCATGGGCGTCGAGGGCAGCGCCTCGCCCGAGGCGATCATCGCCGCCGTCGAGGCCGCAGGCTACGGCGCCTCCCGCAAGGGCGCAGAGAGGACCGCCTCTCCCGCCGCCGACGAGGAATCACTGCGCGACCGTGAAACGCCGGTTCTGAAACGCCGGCTTCTCAGCTCGCTCGGTTTTCTGCTCGTCTTGATGTATATCTCGATGGGCCACACCATGTGGGGCTTTCCCCTGCCGGCCTTTTTCGTGGGAAATCATGTTGCGATCGGTCTTGCGGAGATGCTGCTTGCCGCGATCGTCATGGTGATCAATCAGAAATTCTTTATCAGCGGATTCCGCGGTCTGATCCACCGCGCGCCGAACATGGACACGCTCGTCGCGCTCGGCTCCGGCGTCTCGTTTCTTTACAGCGCCTATACGCTCTTTGCCATGACCGCGGCCGCTGCCCGCGGCGACGGCGAGAGCGCCCATGCGCTGATGCACAACCTGTATTTCGAATCCGCCGCCATGATCGTCACGCTCATCACGGTCGGCAAGATGCTCGAAGCGCGCTCAAAAGGCAAAACGACCGACGCGCTGAAGTCTCTGATGCGCCTTGCGCCGCAGACGGCCTGCGTCGAACGCGGCGGAAAAGAGCAGACCGTCCCCATCGACGAGGTCGAAAAAGACGACGTCTTTGTCGTCCGCCCCGGCGAGAGCATCCCGGTGGACGGCGTGGTGCTCGACGGCGAAAGCTCGGTAAACGAAGCCGCGCTCACCGGCGAAAGCATCCCCGTGGACAAGACTGCGGGCGACCGCGTCAGCGCCGCCACCGTCAACCAGTCCGGCTTCATCCGCTGCAGGGCGACGCGCGTCGGCGAGGACACGACGCTCAGCCAGATCATCAAAATGGTCAGCGACGCTGCGGCGACCAAGGCCCCGATCGCAAAGCTGGCCGACAGAGTCTCGGGCGTGTTCGTCCCGGCCGTGATCGGCGTCGCGCTTGTCACCTTTGTGATCTGGCTGCTGCTCGGAAAAGATTTCGCCTATGCTCTCTCCCGCGCTATCGCGGTGCTTGTCATCAGCTGTCCCTGCGCGCTCGGTCTTGCCACGCCCGTGGCGATCATGGTGGGCAACGGCCTCGGCGCGAAAAACGGCATCCTGTTCAAAACCGCCGTCTCGCTGGAGGAGGCCGGAAAGGCGCAGATCGTTGTGCTCGATAAAACCGGCACCGTCACGAACGGCGAGCCCGTCGTGACCGATCTGATTCCGGCCGACGGCGTAAGCGAGGACGAGCTGTTCCTCTGCGCGCTGTCGCTTGAGAAAAAAAGCGAGCATCCGCTGGCAAAAGCGATCACCGCACGCGGCGAGGCCGCCGGGCTCGCGCCGCGCGCCGTCAGCGACTTTGCCGCCCTGCCCGGCAACGGTCTGCGCGCCGTGCTGGACGGCGAGACGCTGCTTGGCGGCAGCATGAAATATCTCTCTTCCCTGCTCCCCGTTCCCGACGCGCTGCGTGCAAAAGCTGACGCTCTCGCGGAAAAGGGTAAAACGCCGCTCCTTTTCGCCCGTGGCGACAGGCTGCTCGGTCTCATTGCCGTGGCGGACACCGTCAAGGAGGATGCTGTCGAGGCCGTACGTCAACTCAAGGGCATGGGGATCCATGTTGTTATGTTAACCGGTGACAATGCCCGCACCGCCGCTGCGATCGGCGCGCAGGTCGATGCGGACGAGGTGATCTCCGGCGTACTGCCGGACGGGAAAGAGAGCGTCATCCGCTCTCTGCGCGAGCGCGGAAAAGTCGCCATGGTGGGCGACGGCATCAACGACGCGCCGGCGCTGACGCGCGCCGACGTCGGCATCGCGATCGGCGCGGGCGCGGACGTCGCGATCGACGCGGCGGACGTAGTGCTGATGAAAAGCCGCATGCTCGACGTACCGGCCGCGATCCGCCTCAGTCGTGCGACGCTCGTCAACATCAAGGAGAACCTGTTCTGGGCCTTCTTCTACAACGTCGTCTGCATCCCGCTCGCCGCGGGCGCCTATGCCCGCTTCGGGCTGACGCTCAGCCCGATGATCGGCGCGGCCGCGATGAGCCTTTCCAGCTTTTGCGTCGTGACGAATGCGCTGCGGCTGAACTTCTGCAGGCTCTATGATCCCGCGCGGGACAAGAAAAGAAAAAACACGCTTTCCGAGCGTGAAGAGGAGGAAAAAACCATGACCAAAACCATGAAGATCGAGGGCATGATGTGCCCGCACTGCGAAGCGCGCGTGAAGAAGGCGCTTGAAGCGGTCGAAGGCGTCGCTTCCGCCGAGGTCAGCCATGTCGCCGGCACCGCCGTCGTAACGCTTGGCGCCGATGTGGCAGACGACGTTCTCAAGAGCGCCGTCGAAGCGCAGGATTACAAGGTCCTCGGGATCGAGTGATCCTCTCGCGAAAAAGAACCGCTGTGCCATGCGGCACAGCGGTTCTTTTTCTTTTCTCACACGCCGGCAAGATGTCTCACGACCTCACCCGCGATCATCAGCCCCGCGACCGGCGGGACAAAGGCCGTGCTGCCCGGCGCCGGGCGGCCCTGGGAGCCTTTTGTTTCGCTCCCCTCTTCCCGGATGTCGGGGACCTCTTCGGAGTAGATGACCTTGACGTGCTCCACGCCGCGGCGGCGCAGCTCCTTTCGCATCACGCGCGCGAGATGGCAGTATCTTGTCTCGGACAGATCGGCGATCCGAAGGCGGGAGGGATCGAGCTTGTTGCCCGTTCCCATGCTGGAAATGATCGGCACGCCCGCCTCCTTTGCGCGCAGGATCAGCTCAATTTTCGCGCTGACGGTATCGATCGCGTCAACGATATAATCATATTCCGCAAAGGGAAAGTCCCCCACGTTCTCCGCCGTTACGAAGACAGGAAAGCAACGAATCACGGTATCGGGGTCGATATCGGCGGCGCGCGCCGCCGCCGCGTCGGTTTTTTTCATGCCGACCGTTGACCGGAGCGCAAGCAGCTGGCGGTTGAGATTGCTCGGCGAGACGGTATCGTTGTCGATCACGTCGATCGCGCCGACGCCGCTGCGCACAAGCGCCTCAAAGGCAAAGCTCCCCACGCCGCCGAGCCCGAACACGGCCACGCGGCTTTTGCGCAGGCGCGCCAGGCCGTCGCTGCCGAGCAGCATTCTTGTTCTGGCATACCGGTCGTCCATACGTCCGTCTCCTTCCCCGTTTTTCAGCAACATGATAGTTTACCGCGGCCGCCTTTGTCAAGTTCGCGGTTGCATTTGTTCCGGGGCAGTACTATAATATCGACACTCAAATCAACGGAGGAAAGATCCATGCCGTCTGCAGAAGTCCAACAACAGTATGCCGCAGCGCTGAAAGCGGGCCAGAAATGCTACCGTGAGGCCGTTTTGAAGGGCGAATACCCCTATCCGCAGGTCCTTGACGAGATTCTGGACGAACACATGGCCGCAGGCCGGGTCGAGCTCGGCGTTCTCAATATTCCGATGGAGCAGATCGTCGGCACCATGGCGCAGGGCCGCCGCAACGCTTTTGCGGCCAATTTCATGCCGCTGCTGCCGATGGCGTCGGAATTCGGTACGAAATGGATGGCGCTGTGCGAAGCCAACCTGAGCAACGAGGGGATCCGCGACCCGATCCGCTGCTATGAGTACCTCGGGCGTTTTTACGTGCAGGAGGGCAACAAGCGCGTCAGCGTACTGAAAAGCTTTGACTCTCCCTCGATCGCGGCAAACGTCGTACGCATCATCCCTCCCTGGTCGGAGGATGAAGAGATCCGCGTTTATTATGAGTTTCTTGAATTTTACGCACTCAGCAAGCTCTACCGCGTTCATTTCAGCCATCCCGGCCAGTACCGCAAGCTGCAGGCCGCGCTGGGCTTTGAACCGGACCGCGTCTGGACCGAGGACGAGCGGCGAAGCTTTCTTGCCGGCTATGCCACCTTTGAGCATGCGCTTGCCAATCGCCGCGAGGCGGCCAGGCCGAGCTCGGTAAGCGAGCTTTTCCTGCTCTGGCTTCAACTGTACAGCCTTGCCGAACTGAAATCCATGTCGGCCAAGGCGCTGGGCGAATCGATCGCCAAAATCCTGCCGGATGCACGCCTGCAGGCCGAGGCCGAGCCGATCAACATGAGCACCGAGCCGGAGCAGTCGGGAAAGAGCATTCTGTCGAAAATCATCGATCATGTGCTGTTGCCCGGCCACCTGAACGTCGCCTTTATCAACGACCGTTCCCCGGCCGACAGCCCCTGGGTCTACGCGCATGACCGGGGCCGGCGCATGATGGAAGACTATTTCGGGGAAAAGCTCAGCGTCCGGGTCTATACCGCGATGGAGGGCTGCGAGACCGATCTTCTCTTCGACGCCGCCGTTGAGGACGGCGCGCAGGTGATTTTTGCCACGACGCCCACGCTGATCGCGTCCTGCCGCAAGGCCGCGGCCAAATATCCCGACTGCAAGATTTTGAACTGCTCGGTCTCGATGCCGTTCCCCGGCGTCCGGACCTATTACAGCCGCATTTACGAGGCCAAGTTCATTTCCGGCGCGGTGGCCGGCGCCATGACGCGCACGAACCGCATCGGCTATATCGCCAGCAATCCCATTTACGGCGTTCCCGCCGGGATCAACGCCTTTGCGCTCGGCGCAAAGCTGACAAACCCGGACGTCGAGGTATTTCTGCGCTGGACCTGTGTTTCGCAGGACGCCATCAGCGAGCTGCGCTCGGAGGGCTGCGATATGATCGCCAACCGCGACGTGACGACCGAGGCCCAGGCGCAGGAGGCCTACGGTCTCTGCCGTGCGGAGAGCGACGGCGCGCTTACGCCTATCCTCTCCCCTGTCTGGAGCTGGGGCGAGTTTTATATCCATCTGGTGCAAAGCATATTCTCCGGCGCCTGGGAGGAACTGGGCGAGCATGCGCAAAAGGCCGTCAATTACTGGTGGGGGCTCAGCTCCGGCGTGGTGGACATCCGCGCGTCCGAGTCGCTTCCCGTCTCGATGGCCGAGCTGGTCGACATTTTAAAGCGCGGCGTCATTTCCGGCCTGATCGCTCCCTTCTGCCGCCGCATCACCGCGCAGGACGGCCGACTGATCAACGACGGCGGACATGCGCTGACGCCGGAGGAGATTTTGCACATCGACTGGCTGTGCGACTTTATCCGCGGCTCAATTCCCTCGTATGACGAGCTGCTGCCCTTTGCCCGCTCGATCGTGCGTCTTCAGGGGGTCTACCGCGAGTCGATCCCGCCGGAAAAGGACGGTGTGCAGCTGTGAAGATCCTGCTGCTGGCCGACAAGGAGGATCCGTATCTGTGGGACTATTACCGCCCCGGCAACCTGGACGGTATCGATCTGATCCTCTCGTGCGGCGACTTAAAGCCGAATTATCTCAGCTTTCTTGTCACCATGGGCCGCGCGCCCGTTCTCTACGTCCATGGGAACCACGACACGCGTTATGAGGCCGAGCCGCCGGAGGGCTGCGACTGCATCGACGGCAAGCTTGTGGTGTACAAGGGGCTTCGGATCCTGGGGCTTGGCGGCAGCGCCATGTACAGCCGCGAGGGACACCAGTATACCGAACGCCAGATGAAACGGCGGATCGCGCGCCGCTGGCTTGATATCATGCGCCGCGGCGGTATCGACATTCTTCTGACCCACGCGCCGGCCGCAGGCTGGGGCGACGGCGAGGATTATGCCCACCGTGGCTTTGACTGCTTCAACAGTCTGATTGAGCGATACCATCCTGCCTATCACGTTCACGGCCACGTGCATATGAATTACAGCTACGGCGCAGATCGAACCCTGCAGCACGGCGACACCACCGTGATCAACGCCTGGGGAAAATACCTGCTGGAGATCTGAATAAAAACGGAAACCCGGGACAGATGTCCCGGGTTTCCGTTTATTTGCGCTTCTGTTCAGTCCTCTTCTACGTCGATCAGTACCCAGGATATCTTGTCCGGGTTGTCGGGCAGATAGTTCTGCACCACCGGCACAAAGCGCGAAGCGGCCACCGTTTCGGTGATGCTGCGCGTCACGTCCTGCAGGTTGTAGGTATAGGTGCCGCGGTCGGTCGGGTAATAGACGCGGTCATACAGCTTGAAGAACAGCGGGGTGTTCTGCCCCGTTCCGGTGTCGGCCTTGACGAGCGAGACGGGCGTGTAGCTGTAGATAGACAGCACCTTTCCCCTTTCGCGGTCGCTCAGCTGCTGGGCGACGCTGATGGCAAAGCCGCTGATGCCGCCCTCTGCGCTCGGCGTGGTGGACATTTCGGCGTTATAGACAAATTCGACCTCGCCCCTGTCCTCATCCGGCACCGGATGGCGCAGATCGGCCAGCACGACTTCGTCAAAGCCGATGTCGTACAGCTCGCGCGCCATATCGACGACATAGTCGCGTACCTTCTGGCTGTACGGGTCGAGCCACATGCCCGTGTCGTCGTAGTAATTCATGCCCGAAACGGTTTTGAGCGCGACGAGCGAGCTGTATGCCGGGTACCGTTCATCCACGCAGCAGCTGATCTGCGCCACCAGATACACGTTCTTTTCCTTGAGCATGTCGACATAGCGCTGGATCGAGTTCGTCACCTCGTTCTGGATCGACAGGCCGTAGTCCTCGGCGGCCTTGGCGTGGGAATACCACATCAGATTGCCGCTGCGCGGCTTCATCTCGAACAGCAGCGCGTTGCCGGTCTGGAGTCTGGCGGCATACTCCTCCAGCTTTTCCAGCGTGATGTTCTCATGCGGGACAAAGATCGCGCGGACCGGTTTTACGTTCGTGCGGGCGATGGGCAGCACGCTGGAGTAATCCGGCGAATCAAAGCTGATCGACACGCTGGTATGCTCAAGCGGCGGGGTATCGTCTGCGTCGGTGTTTCCGCTCAGGGAAACGGCGCTGTCCTCGCCCATGATCGGCAGCACGACCTTGACGTCGTTCTTGGTGATGACGGCGTATTTCTGCATGCTGTAGAACAGGACGACAAGCAGCGCAATGAGCGCCACCGCCACGGCGACGATGACGTAATAGTGCGTCCTCTTTGTCCTGCTGCCCTTATAGAATTCGGCGTTTCTTGCCATGTGAAAGCTTACTCCTCTATCATAGAGATCCGGCGGATATGTCTCTCATCGCCGGAAAACGGCGTATCCAGGAAGGTGTCGACGATCTTCAGCGCAAGCCCCGGGCCGGTGACGCGCGCGCCCATCGCAAGGATGTTTGCGTCGTTGTGCAGCCGCGTCGCCTCAGCGGAAAAGCAGTCCCCGCACAGTGCGGCGCGGATGCCGCGGAACTTGTTGGCCGTGATGGAAACGCCGATGCCGGTGCCGCAGATCAGGATCCCCTTTTCGCATTCGCCCGAAACGACGGCCTTTGCCACCGCCTTGGCATAAACGGGATAATCGCAGCTTTCCTCCGAATACGTGCCAAAGTCCTTGACCTCAAAGCCGCGCTTTTGGAGATGCGCGATGATCTCCGCCTTCAGGGAAAAGCCGCCGTGGTCGCTTCCGATCGCAATCATAAGAAAAGTCCTCCGTACAGATACTTTATTTCCATGTGTTATCTTATATATTTTATCATTTTCCGCAGGAAGTATCAAGTATGAAAAGCGGCGGGGTTTCCCCCGCCGCTGCTTCTGTTTCAAATCAGATCATGATGCCGCGCTGCTTCGCCTCAAAGGCAAGCTGATCGCGGAAATCGGGATGCGCAATGGCGATCAGCTGGCGCGTCCGGCTGCCCAGACTCTCGCCGCGCAGGTGCGCCACGCCGTATTCGGTAACGATATAATCCACGTCGTTCTTGCTCGTCGTGCAGACCGCGCCTGGCGTCAGCGTGGACTTGATCTTGCTGATCGCGCCGCCCTTCGCCGTCGAGGTAAAGGCGATAAAGCTTTTGCCGCCCTTCGACTGGGTTGCGCCGCGGACATAGTCGATCTGGCCGCCGGAGCCGGACATATGCTTCGTTCCGACACTCTCGGCGCAGACCTGTCCCCAGAAGTCGACCTCCAGCGCCGCGTTGATCGAGATCATGTTGTCGTTTTGGCAGATGACGTTGGGGTCGTTGACATAGTCCACCGGCATCAGCGCGATGGCGGGGTTGTCGTTGATATAGTCATAGATCCGCTGCGAGCCGAAGGCAAAGGTCGTCACGGAAACGCCGCGGTGGATCTGCTTGCGGCTGTTATTGACCGCGCCGCACTCGATCAGTTCGACCATCGAATCGGTGAACATCTCGGTGTGGATGCCGAGGTCGTGCTTCTGCTTCAGCGCCATGCCGGTCGCGTCGGGGATCGCGCCGATGCCAAGCTGGATGCAGGCGCCGTCGGGGATCAGCTCGGCGATATAGCCGCCGATCGTCCGGCTTGTCTCGTCGATCTGCGCCGCAGGCAGGACGGGCAGCGTCATGTTGTTTTCCACAATGCCGTCGACCTGGCTGACGTGGATCTGCAGGCCGCAGACGGCCCGGGGCTGCCGGTCGTTGACTTCGATGAAGATGCGCTTGGACTTCTCGATCATCGCTTCGGAATAGGACGAGACGCAGCCAAGCGAGAAATAGCCGTGATCGTCCATCGGCGAGACGGCGACGCAGTAGGCGTCGTACTCATAGCAGCTGCGGATCAGTTTGGGGATATCGCGATAATAGTTGGGGATAAAGTCGGCAAAGCCGGCGTTGATCGCCTTTCTTGCTCCGCCGCCTGCGAACCAGGAAACACCGTTGAGCTTGCCGTTCAGGGTCGCGTCCGCATAGAATTCCAGCGGATACACGTCAAGCAGCGTCTGCACCTTGACGTTATGGATCTCATCGTTTCTTGCCCGCTCGGCAAGGGCGCTGATGATCTTCGGGGTATGCGCCGTGGCGGCGTCCATACCGATGACCCAACCGCTCTCCACCCTTGCGGCGATCGAAGCGGCGTCCGTAAGCTTCTGTCTGTACAGGTCCTGATAGTCGCTCATTTTTCTTTTTTTCCTCCGTCAATGTTTTCTGCCCCGGCGCGGACGGTCGGCATACAGACGGTTGTCCGCAATGCGGCTGTCCGACTCCTGCATGAATTTTTTGAGTTTGTCCTCAAAATCCTGGTTGTCACTGCGCGCTGCAACTTCGCCCGCAGGCACCGCGGCGGTCTGACGAGGTTTCGGATCGCTCTCCTGCCGGTAGGCTGGGCGTGCGGGGCGCTGCGGCGCCTGGGCCGCTGTTTCCTCCGCCCGTTTGATCGAAAGGTTGATTTTTCCGTCGTCGCTGATGCTCAGGATCCTTACCTTCACGCTCTGCCCGACCTGAACGAATTCATTGATGTCAGAGACGAAAGCGTTTGCGATCTCGGAGATATGCACAAGCCCGCTCTTGCCGCCCGGCAGCAGCACGAACGCACCGAATTTCGCAATACTGGTGACCTTGCCTTCCACGACAGTTCCGATTTCCAATGCCATGTTATCCCTCTTTTTTTGTACTGTCTTTTTCGGTATCGGTAAAGGTAAAAATCGTTTCGTTCGGCATTACCAGCCCCAGCCGATCGCGCGCCAACTTTTCGATTTCTTCCTCATCCGGCGGAGTATTCAGCCTGCGCTCAAGCGCGACCGTCTCCTCCCGGAGCGACTGCACCTCCGAACAAAGCGTCCGGCGTGCCTCTTCAGCCTCCTCATACAGATTCCGCACCGCTGCCGCACGAACCAGGGCGTACACGAGCAGCGCGGCAATGACGATTCGGATGATTTCCGACGTGGTTTTATCGCCCGTAGGTCCACATCCTTTCAATATGTGATAATATATAATAAAAAATGAGAAAATGGAAGTATTTATTTCACTTTTTTGCTGCCTTTTTCAAAAAGAAGCGTATTTTTTTTGCGCAAATACCAAATACTGGCGCAACGGAAGGGCTGATCCCGAAAAGATACAGTCCGAACGCGGCCAGAAAGCCTGCCGGCTCCCATACGCCCAGTCTGCCCTCGCAGAAAAACATACCGATCAAAAACAGCGCGGCCGTACAGTACAGGCAAAACAGCACGTCGCAGATCAGTCCCGCTGCCTTCCCTGTTGCCGCACGGATCTGCCGCAGCAGGTCATAAAGCAGTCCCGCGGAAAGCCCGGCGAGCGCCGCGGCGGTGATGGATATCGTCTGTGTGCCGATCGAGATGCCCACCTCTCAGCCGAACAGGCGCGACCACAGCGAGCCGCCGGCCGTCCGCTCCTCATAGCAAAGCTCGTTGACCCTTCCGCGCAGCTCCAGGATCCCCGCGTCAAGATCGATCCTGTCGATGTGCAGCGCCTCGCCGCGGATCGACAGTTCGCCCATGTCCGTCAGAAGTACGACCACGTTTTCGTCAAAGCCGGAGACGTCGCTCACGCCCGTCAGACGCAGCTTTTCCCGGTTTTCCATCTCCAGCGCGTGCGTGCGGGCCAGGGCTTCGCCGCTTCTTTCTCCCAGCATCTCGCTCCCCCCTTTGGATGTCATAATACATATATATCGTATCCCCGCGCCGTTTATGCCACTTTCCCGTCTCCCGTCCGCTTTGTGTTTGACTTTGCGCGCCGCACTTGGTAATATAGGCTATCGGAAAGAGCTTTCTTTCCCAACATCCGAAACGGAAGGTGTATCTGCTTTATGAAAAGATCCTGCGGCGTTCTGATGCCGATGAGTTCTCTGCCCTCCCCTTACGGGATCGGCACCATGGGCAAAAGCGCCTATCAATTCGTTGACTTTCTCAAGCGTTCCGGCCAGCACTACTGGCAGCTTCTGCCCCTTGGCCCGACAAGCTACGGCGACAGCCCCTATGCCTCTTTTTCCACCTTTGCGGGCAACCCGTATTACATCGACCTCGATCTGCTCGTGCGCGACAGGCTGCTGAAAAAGAGCGAGATCGACGCGCATTTCTGGGGCAAAGAGGAAGATCGCGTGGATTACGGTGCGATTTATCAAAGCCGTTTTGTCGTCCTGCGCAAGGCGTACGCGCGCGGAAAAGAGCTTTTTGCCGACGCCTTTGCCGCCTTTCGCATCGAAAACGCCTCGTGGCTTGAAAACTATGCCCTGTTCATGGCGCTCAAGGCCCGCTTCGGCATGCGCAGCTGGGTCGAATGGGAGGACGAAGCTGTCCGTCTGCGCCGCCCCGACGCCCTCGATCGCTGCCGCCGCGAGCTTGCGGACGACGTCTCCTTCTATTCGTTCCTTCAGTTTCTGTTCTTCCGCCAGTGGAATGCGCTGAAGGAATACGCGCACGCCAAGGGGATCGAGTTTATCGGCGACATCCCGATCTACGTCGCGCTCGACAGCGCCGACGTCTGGAGCGAGCCGCAGTTCTTCCAGCTCGACGAGAACAATCTGCCCACCGAGGTCGCCGGCTGCCCGCCGGACGCCTTTACCGAGGACGGCCAGCTCTGGGGCAATCCCCTTTATGATTACGACGCGATGAAGAAGGACGGCTTCGGCTGGTGGATCCGCCGGATCGAGGGAGCCGGCAGGCTTTACGACGTCATCCGCATCGACCATTTCCGTGGCTTTGAAAGCTACTGGGCCGTTCCCTACGGCGACAAGACCGCCCGCCGCGGCCGCTGGGTCAAGGGGCCGGGCATGGATCTTGTCGGCGTTCTGACCTCCTGGTTCCACGATCTGCGCTTTATTGCCGAGGATCTCGGCTATACGACGCCGGAGGTGGAAAAGCTGCTGGCCGATTCCGGTCTGCCCGGCATGCGTGTGCTCGAGTTCGGCTTTGATCCGGCCGGCGACGCGCCCTACATGCCGCACAACTGTGTCGCGCACAGCGTCTGCTACATCGGCACCCACGACAACGAGACCGCTCGCGGCTGGGTCAGCGTGCTGGACCAAAAAACGCGTCGTTTTGCCCGTGACTATATGCACATCACGCCCGAAGAGGGCTGGTGCTGGGGGCTGATCCGCACGGGCATGTCCACCGCCTCCTCCCTTTTCGTCGTGCAGATGCAGGATGTGCTCGAGCTGCCCAAGAGCGCCCGCATGAACACGCCCGGCACGCCCTCCGGCAACTGGCAGTGGCGCATGAAGCCCGGCGCCGTCACGCCGGAGCTAATGAAAAAGCTGCGCTTCTATACCAAAACCTACCGCCGTCTATAAACGAAAAAACGATCCCGCTGCCTCCAAAGGCAGCGGGATCGTTTTTGTTGTTCAAAACAAGTGGATGACGCCGAAGGTAACAAGCGTCATGATTGCTGCCGCGATCAGCACGCCGACCACAATTGCGGGCATCGCCTTTTTCAGCGGCAGACCCATCAGCGCCGCGACGAGCGCGCCCGTCCAGGCGCCGGTGCCCGGCAGCGGGATGGCAACCAGCAGGCAAAGCCCGATCTGGCCGTATCTGACGACCATCTCTTTCTTGTCATTCGCACGTTCCTCGATCCTGGTGATAAAGCCGTCGAGCGCTTTGATCTTCATTCGCAGGAACGCAAGCACATTTTTGATAAACAGGATAATGAACGGCGTCGGCAGCAGATTGCCCGCGACGGCAGCCAGCAGAGCCAGCGGATAGTTCAGCCCGATCGCGATCCCGTAAGGCAGACCCAATCTCAGCTCCACCACCGGGAGCATCGAGATCAGAAAGGTCATGGTAAATTTTCCGATAACGGTATCAGTCAGCCACGTTATCATCCGTATTCTCCGATCGTGCAGATTTAAAAGCGAAAAAACGCTGTCCGAGATAGTTGAGCACCGTGTAAAGCCCCATGCCGACGACCATGGCGACGTTCGTCTGGAGCCGTTCGCCCTGCGAGGAGAGCAGCCGCAGCGTCAACGGCTTTGCAACGCCATAGGCGGCCAGCCAGCAGAGGGCGACCGTAAGGGCAAAGCGCGCCACCTGGCCCCAGGAACGCTCCGTATTGCGGAACGTAAAGTACTTGTTCATAAAAAAGCTGACCGTCCCGCCGACGAGATAATTCATCGCCGAGCTGAACCAGTACGAGCAGCCTGCCAGATTATACAGCAGGAACATCACGCCCGCCCCGACAAGCGTATTGACGACGCCGGTCAGCAGAAATTTAGGTATCGTGTTGTCGATAAAACGTTTCATAGTGGTTCTAGATTATAGCATATCCCTTTAACATATTCAACATTTCGCATAAAAAACATTCGATGTCACTCTTTTCTTTTGTCAGGGTGGACACCGTTTTACTGTTGCAATTTAGCGCGTTTTACTGTAAAATAATCACAATCATTTCTGCTGTTTTCCCGGGTTTTCAGCAGCACAGGAAGGAGAAACGCTATGGATTTCCTTAACAAAATCGTCTCGTTTTTTACCGGTCCTTTGAATACGGTCGCCTGGCTGTATATCTTCCTCCCCTGCGCCGTCGGCGGAGGCTTGTATCTGACGATCCGCAACGGCTGGATCCAGTTCACCAAGCTCGGCTACGCGCTGAAGAACACGATCGGCAAAATGTTCTCCAAAACCAAGGCCGGTCAGGGCGCCGTCACGCCCTTCCAGGCTGTTTCCACCGCGCTTTCCGCCACTGTCGGCACCGGCAACATCGTCGGCACGACCCAGGCGATCGCGCTTGGCGGATACGGCGCTGTTTTCTGGATGTGGCTTGCCGCGCTGATGGGCATGGTCACCAAGTATTCCGAGGTTGTGCTTTCGATCCGCTACCGTGAGCGTGACGCCAAGGGCGACTGGGTCGGCGGCCCGATGTATTATATCCGCAACGGCATGGGTAAAAACTGGAAATGGCTCGGCAGCCTTTACTGTGTGTTCGCCGCACTCGCCGCCTTCGGCATCGGCAACGGCGCACAGGCCAAGTCCATCGTCGGTTCGCTCAACGGTGCGATCGTGGCCTTTGTCCCCTCCGCCGCCTCCGCGACGGGCACGATCAACCTTGTCTGCGGCATTGTGCTGGCCGTGCTTGTCGCGCTGATCCTCTTCGGCGGCATCAAGCGTATCGGCGAGGTTTGTGAAAAGCTCGTTCCCTTTATGAGCGCGTTCTACATTCTCTTCACGCTGATCGTGATCATCTCCCACATCTCCGGCATCGGCCACGCCTTCTATCTGATCTTCGCCAGCGCCTTTACCCCGCGCGCGGTCTTCGGCGCGACTACCGGCATCGTGCTCAAGCAGACGGTGATCTGGGGCATGCGCCGCAGCGCCTTCTCGAACGAGGCCGGCCTGGGCTCCGCCGCGATCGCGCATGCCGCCGCCGAGACCAAGGGACCTGTCAATCAGGGTCTCTACGGTATTTTCGAGGTCTTCATCGACACGATCATCATCTGCACCCTTACCGCGCTGTCCGTCATCATCAGCGGCGTGGACATCAGCTGGGGCGTCAAGCCGGGCAGCGAGCTGATCACCAGCGCGTTCTCCACGGTCTTCGGCGCCAAGTTCGCCGCGCTCTTTGTTGCGATCGCGCTGATGATGTTCGCCTTTTCCACGATCCTCGGCTGGTCGCTGTACGGCACGCGCTGCGTCCAGTATCTCTTTGGTCTCAAGGCCGCCAAGGTTTATCAGTTCATCTTTGTTCTGGTTGTCATCGTCGGCTCGGTTGCCTCGATCGACGCGGTGTGGGACGTGGCGGACACCCTCAACGGTCTGATGGCGATCCCGAACTTCGTCGCGCTCTTCGCGCTCTCAGGCGTTGTGGCCAAGCTGACGCGCGAGCACTTCTCGAACGATCTTTCAAAAAAGAAATAACCGGAAACGATCCCGATGCGGGGCGGTCATCCGCCCCGCATTTTTGCGTAAAAAAGGGTCTTGCTTTTTCCGAAAGAGTGTGCTAATATAATTTGGCGCTGAGCGAAAGCCAGTTATTTCCGGGTGTAGCGCAGTTGTACTACGAGCCGTTGCCGAGTTTGCGAGGCTTACGGATCGTGTATGCCGACATTAGTCGGCAGTAGCGCGTTTTGCGCGATATAAAATATATTTCCGGGTGTAGCGCAGTTGGTAGCGCGCTTGAATGGGGTTCAAGAGGCCGCTAGTTCGAATCTAGTCACTCGGACCAAATAAAGCAGATCGCCTTTTGGCGGTCTGCTTTATTTCTTGTTTATGGACACTAAAGAAAAACAAAAGAGCAATCCGTTTCTATCAAAAATGCGGCTTCGTTCCTGATGGAAAAGAAAAAACAAACAAAACGATAGAAGCAGATGAAATCCGAATGATTCTGAATCGATAAAACTCAGTTTGTCATAATACTCTCCATGCGTTAATTGATCTACATCGGTATCAAAAACAGCGTGATATGTCAACGAGAAGCAGATCTTCGTCAGACGGTATGGTGCCGAAAAGCCTCCTTTATCCCCGGAGCCTGTGGGAAACAAAAAAGGCAGATTGCCGCACAAGCGATAATCGGTCGGCCGCTCCCCGGCGGTCCGCTTGCAGTCTTTCCTTCCTCCGAAAAGTTTTTCTTGCAGAGTTGCGCAACAAGAGATATGCTAATAACAGCGAAAAACCGATCCCCCATGGAGGTGGTTTGAATGAACGTTTATCAGAATATTTTGAAAAAGCTTGAGGCCGGAGAGGCCGTGACGCTGGAAACCGTGATCCGCGGCGAAAGCGGCGCGATTGCTGACGGCATCAATCGCCGTCTTACCGCCGTTGCGCCCAAAGAGGATATCAAAGGCCGCATGGTCGCCGCTGTAACGGCAGAAAAAGACGGTGAAACCACCACCGTCAGCGAGCCGATGCTGCCGCAGGAGCGGCTGCTGGTGCTCGGCGGCGGGCATATCGCGCTTCACGTCGTCGAATTTGCGGCCAAATGCGGCTTTTCCGTCATCGTGGCGGACGACCGGCCCGACTTTGCCAACCGCGCCCGTTTCCCTCTGGCCGAGCAGGTCATCTGCGACAGCTTTGAAAACGCCATCCGCAGCGTGAACCTCACGCCCTATGATTATGTGGTCATCATCACGCGCGGCCACCGGCACGATGCGGACTGTCTGCGCGTGCTGCTGCCCGGCGTGCGCACGGCCTATCTGGGCCTGATCGGCTCGCGCCGCCGCGTCAAGGGCCTGATGGAGATGCTCGCGGACGAGGGCTATTCCACCGAGCGGATGGAGGAGATCTGCACGCCGATCGGTCTTCCCATCGGCGCGATCACGCCGCAGGAGATCGCGATCTCGATCCTGTCCGAGCTGATCGCCTACAAGCGTCTGCCGGAGCACGGCAAGGGCCGCTGCTGCTGCGATTCGGACATGGAGATCTCCACGCTGCGCTATCTTGCGGAGAATCACGAGCCGAAGGCCATTGTCACCGTGATCGAGACCAAGGGCTCGACCCCGCGCGAGGCCGGGGCCAAGATGGCCGTCAGCCCGCTCGGCAAGGTCACCGGCTCGATCGGCGGCGGCTGCAGCGAGGGCGCCGTGATCCGCGACGCCGTCAGGATCATCGGCGCCGGCCGCTATCAGATCATCGACATTGATCTGACAGGCGAGGTGGCGGAATCGGACGGCATGGTCTGCGGCGGCACGATGAAAGTGCTTGTCGAGGACGGAAGCGAAAGCTGAAAAGCTAATATTACGAAAAGAAATCCCCGGGCAGGGCCCGGGGATTTCTGCATCTTTGCGCTTTATTCGTCCACGCCGACCATGACCGAGGTCGCCTTGACGACCGCATAGGCCTCTTTGCCGACTTCCAGTCCAAGTTCTCGGATCGCGTTCATGGAAATGGTGGCGCTCATGACATTGCCGCCGCCGATGTCGATCTTGACGATGCCGTTGACGGCGCCTTCCTGAATATCAATGATCTTGCCCTTAAACTGATTTCTCGCACTGAGTTTCATTTTTTATCTCCTTTTCTTATAGCCTTCCCCTCTGGGGAAGGGGGAACGCGTCAACGGTGGATGAGGTCCTTTTCTTATTGCCTTCCACGCCGGGACAGCGTTCCGCAGCAGAAACACGTCTTTCGCGCTCCCCTTCTTATTCGTACAGCAACAGGATATTCGCCGGTGAAACGCCCAGCTCTCGTGGGAACTCTGCCGGCCTTCTGTCCTTTGCCAGCCGCCACCAGACGGCCGGGCTGTCGTCGCGCTGCGCGGCAAAACGGAACTGCAGCGTCGTCTCGAACGGCTCCTCCATTTCCTCGACAAAGCGCACTGGAAAGCGGTTCTGCTGTGCCGAGACGTTGAAATAGTGCGCCCGGATGCCCACGGCGCAGAGGCCATCCCCCACGCGCTGCTTTGTCTCCAGGCGTACGCCCCATTCCGGGACCTCCACCGTGTGCTCGTCGATCCGGCGCGCCGCGGCGATATTTTTGCATCCGGTGATCACGGCCGCCTGCACGCTGCCCGGATCGGCAAAAAGCTCCTTGGTCGGCCGCAGCGTCAAAACGCTGCCCTTGTCCATCACCGCGATCCGCGCAGCCATGTTATACGCCTCGGTCCGGTCGTGCGTCACCATCAGCACCGTGCCGCCGAACTGCACCAGCAGATCGCGCAGCTCGATTTTCAGCGCATCGCGCAAATGCCCGTCAAGCGCCGAAAACGGCTCGTCAAGCAGCAAAAGCCGCGGCTCGCTGACCAGGATGCGCGCAAGCGCGACGCGCTGCTGCTGGCCGCCGGAGAGCTGATGCGGCCTGTGATTCTCAAGGCCCTCCAGCTGCAGCATTTTAACCATCTCACGCAGCCGTTTTTCTTTTTCGGCACGGTCCTTCACGCGGCACAGCCCGCAGAGGATATTCTGCCGCACCGTCATATTCGGAAACAGGGCGTAGTTCTGGAACAGGTACCCCACGCGCCGCTGCTGCGGCGGCAGATCGATCTTCTTCTCCGAATCGTACAGTATCCGCCCGTCCAGCTCGATGCGCCCCTCGTCGGGCTTTTCGATGCCGGCGATGCACTTTAAGGTCATGCTCTTGCCGCAGCCGGACGAGCCGAGCAGGCAGGTCACGCCGCTTTCAGCTTCAAAATGAACGTCCAGGCGAAAGCCGCCGAGATCCTTTCGGATGTCAACCTTCAGGCTCATCTCTTCACCGCCTTTTTATGCCGGCTTTCGAGCATGTTCACCGCAAGCAGCACCACAGTACTGATGGCTAAATTGACCAGCACCCAGAACATCGCGCCGCGCTCGTCGTTCGTGCGCCACAGCTGGTAGACCGTCGTCGAGATCGTGGCGGTCCTTCCCGGCGTATAGCCGATCAGCATGCTGGTGGCGCCGTACTCGCCCAAAGCCCTGGCAAAGGCCAGCACGGTGCCTGCCAGGATGCCCTGGCGGCAGGCCGGCATGCGGATCCGCCAGAAGATATAGGTATTGGAAAGCCCCAGCGTCTGGCCGGAATAGGCAAGGGTCTTGTCAAAGCTCTCAAATGCGCCCCGGGCGGTGCGATACATCAGCGGGAAAGCCACCACAGAGGCGGCCAGGATCCCGCCGTACCAGGTCATCACAAACTGAACGCCAAACTGCAGCAGAAGGATGCCCAGCGGTCTCTTGACGCCGAAGATCAGCAGCAGGAAATAGCCGCAGACCGTGGGCGGCAGGACCATCGGCAGCGTCAGCACCACGTCCAGCACGCCCTTGACGGCGCGCGGCAGACGGGCTGCGTAATAGGCGAAAAAGATGCCTGTGAAAAACACCAGCACGCTGGAAACCGCGGCGATACGCAGGGAATTCCACAGAGGATACCAGTCAATACTCATGGCGAACATCCAATCATCAGGTTGAAATCGTCGCTGAATACAGCGTTACTTTTTCAGCGCAGCGGCAAGGTCGTCAAAGGAATTGATCTTGCCGGGGTTGCCGTCGGGAACGACAAGCACGACCTTGTTTTCCAGCAGATTCAGGCGGCTGCCCTCCAACACGAAGTCAAGGCCCTCGGTGTTGATCTCGGCGGAGGCGGTGATATCCAGCTGGTTCATCTGCTTCTGGCCGGCAGAAACAAACACATCACAGACCGCACCCTCCTGGATCTGGGTCTTCAGCGTGCCGGAGGAGTCAAAGTTGTAAATCAGCGTCACATTGGGATGCGCCGCCTGATACAGGTCCTGGATCTGGGTAAGCGTTTCGGTCATGGACGCGGCGGCGAAGACGACCAGCTCCACCTTTTCCGTCTCGGCAGCCTCGGCTGCCGGGACGGTATCGCCCACGGGCGCAAAGCCGACCGCCTCAAAGATCGCCATGGCCTCGGGACTGCTCAGATAGTCCAGGAAAGCCTGGGCTTCGGCGGGATGGGCGCTGTTTTTCATGACGGCGGCGGGATAGATGACCTGGCCGCACATCTCGGCGGTCGCGCTGTCAACCACAGTCAGGCCGGCGGAAAAAGCATCCGTACAGTAGATGACGCCGCAGTTGACGCTGCCTTCCTTGACCTGAGTCGTGACTTCCTTGACGTTGGTTCCGTAGGTGATTTTGCCGGCCTTGGCCAGCGCTTCCTCGTCCAGGCCGTAATAAGCAAGGATCTTCTGCGTGTACTGACCGACGGGCACGTCGCTGTTGCCCATGACCAGCAGCGGACCTTTTGGCTGCCCGCAGGCGGTCAACGCGAACACCATGACCAATGCAAGCAGTAGTGCTACGATTTTTTTCATTCTGTTTTCCTCCTCCCGTGTTTCAGGGAAAAATATATTTATACAAACACGACTTTACGTGTTCATATACAGAAAGAAAAAAGAAAATGGGGAATATAAAGTTTTTCTTCGGCGTTACACGCCCTTGCCGAAGCCGCAGTTCGGGAAATGGCAGACCGGGCAGTTGAGACACAGTCCGCCGTGGCCGAGGCCGGCCAGTTGCTCGCGCGTGATAGGCGTATCCGTCACCAGATACGGCAGCAGCAGATCAAAGATCGTGCGCTTGGCGTACATCACGCACCCCGGCAGCCCGCAGACAGGCCGGCCGTCCGGCATGTAGGAGACAAGGAACATCGCGCCGGGCAGTACGGGCGAGCCGTAGGAGACGATGTTCGCGCCGGTATTTTTGATCGCCAGCGGCGTCTTGTCGTCGGGGTCGACGCTCATGCCGCCGCTGCAGAAGACCATCTCGCAGCCCTTATCCAGCATGTCCAGCACGGCGGCGGTGATCTTTTCGTGTTCGTCGCCCAGGATCACGTGTTCGGTCATCGTGCAGCCGAACTCTTTCAGCTTCTGCTCGATCACGGGCGTAAAGGTGTCCTGGATGCGGCCGTGGAAAACCTCGCTCCCGGTCGTGACGACGCCGTAGTTCCGGGGACGCACAGGCACAAGACGCATCAGCGGCTCTTTTCCCGCAAGCTCCTTCGCCTTTTCCATGCGCTCCTTTTTGATCACCAGCGGGATCACGCGCGTGCCGCACAGCTTGTCGCCCTTTTTCACCATAAAGCCGGAGGCGCGCGTCGCGATCATCATATCGCCCAGCGCGTTGATCGAGCGCAGCCGCTCCAGATCGATGAGCAGCAGTCCGTCCTCCTCGGCGATCAGCTCGATCTTTCCCTCCTTGGGGGCGGTGGCGCGCATATGTTCGCCCATGCACAGATCGCGCAGGATCTCGGCCGCCTCGTCCTCGTGGAGCATGGTCTCGTCGTTTTCCCAGACATAGAGATGCTCCTTGCCTACGCTCAGCAGAACCGGGATATCCTCCGGCTGAATCACGTGTCCTTTGCGGAAAACCGGGCCCTTTTTCTCATCCTTGATGATCTGCGTGATGTCGTGGCACAGCACGTGGCCGACGGCGTCCTCGGTTTTGACAAGTTTCATGGCTGCCTCCTCTTACATTTGATTCATTCAGCTCCTCAGAGCCGATCGATTTTATCCTTCAGGGAACGGGCCAGCGCAAAGCGCCTTGCATGCGCGGCCTTCGCCTCCGGCGTTTTACACTTTTCAAGACTTGCGCCGAAGCGCTCTTCCAGGCTGACGCGGGTCTGCCCCCTCGCCAGCTTGTCGGCAAGGAAAACGACGCCCGCCTCATTCAGCTCATCGCTGTCCGGCTCGGTGTGCTGCCGGACGATCTCCGCGATTTGGCCGCGGCCCATTTCCTTCAGCCACTGCCCGCCAATGGCGGCGTGGTCGCGCTCTCCCTTGGCGATGTCGTGCAGCAGCGCCGCCGCGTGGACCGCCTCGCCGTCAAGAGCGATCCCTTTTCCCCTCAGCGCGGCGCACAGTTCGTCCGAAAGCGCGGCGACGGTGCGGCTGTGGGCAATAAGCGCCTCATCCGCTCCCGCGGCGCGCAGCATGGCCAGGCACAGCTCGTCCGTCAGCGCGGGGCGCGGCGGCAGCCCCGCTTCGCATACGCAAAGCTCACCGCCCGTTTCTTCCAGCACGGTCATCGACGTATAGCCAAGCGCGCTGCGGTGTCCGGCGATCGCGGCGATCGAGCCCTTGTGGCTGACGATCGCGATGTCACCCTCGCTCTCTTTCGCGCAGCGCAGGACGGCCTCCCGCATCCGGGCCGCAACGGCTTCCCCGCTCTCCGCTCCTTCCGGCAGCAGCGAGGGGTCGCTTTCACGCGCGGAATACAGATCCGGATAGCGCGCCATGATCTCGCGGAAGGACAGTCCGTCCCAAACGCCCATGTCCTGTTCTTCCAGGCCGGGCATGATCCGCGGCGTATCGCACAGCGGGCGTGCGGTCTCGATCGCGCGCCTCAGACGGCTTGCATACACCGCCCGCACGGTCCCGAGTTCCTCCGTAAAAGGCAGCAGCGCGGCCTGGACGCGTCCCAGACGGCCAAGCGGAAAATCGCTCCTTCCGCCGACGCACCAGCGCTCGCCCAACGGGATATCCGGCATCGCGTGCCGGATCAGAATGATCCGCCTGCTCACAGCTCGTCTCCGAAATAATCGGCAAACAGGGTCTTGGCCTGTTCGCGCAGCGCCGTAACATAACTTTCATAGCAGCCGAGCAGCCGTCTGCCGCGTTCGGTAAGCTTGCTCTCTCCGCCGCTTGCGCCGCCCTGGCTGCGCTCCAGCAGCGGGAAATGCAGCTGCGATTCCAGCGCCCGGATGATGTTCCATCCCCCGGAATACGAGATCTGCATCCGCTCGCACGCGCGGCGGACCGATCCCGTCTCCTCCACGAGCGAGAGCAGCATGGCGGTCTTTTCGTCAAAAAAGGGTTTTTCCCGGCTCAGCGATACGCCGATCTCGGGTCGGATCAGCTGCTCGTTGTGATAGGCCAGCAGCGCTTTATAATCGTCGGGTGTATCCGCATCGTGCAGGATCCCCGGGTCCTCCACTTCAATGTGGGTCATCTCCGTACCGCAGCGCGAGATCGCCCCCTGCAGTCCTCCCTCTCCGCTGTCCGAGAGGATGCTGCCGAGCAGCGACGAGGCGATCAGAAGCGGATGGCCGGTCTTTCCCTCGCAGACGGGGCAGCAGAGCGGCGCGTCCGATTCGATCAGCTTTTGCACGGTAAGCGCCGTGAAAAGCGGGATATCGACCGGGGTGAAAAGAATCCGGTCGCACTTGCGGCGCAGATAGGAAAGGCCGATCTTGGCCGAATCAAACATCTGCGTCGTCTCATATTGTTCGTTTCTGAGAAAAACCAGCCCGTTGTTGGCAAGGTGACGCTCCAGGAGCGGCGCGTTATAGCCGGTAACGACGGCAATGTGCATCACGCCCGCCTGATGAAACGTGGCCACGATGCGCTGGGCGATCGAGATCGATCCGATATTCAGCATCGGCTTGAAGTCTCCCATGCGCGAGGACATCCCCGCCGCCACGATCACCGCACCGATCTGCATGAAACTCACCTCCGCTAATAGCGAATTGTAAAAAGAAACATTTCGATAGTTTGTATTATACGCCCGTACTTTAGAAATGTAAAGGGGAAAAGCCTGTACAAACGATCGGTCCAGCCGTATAATGATTTTGACAAAAAAGGAGGCGGAAAAGATGAAGCTCTATATCTGGGGGACCGGCTGCGGCGCAGGGGATCTCATCGACCGCTGGTTGGATCCCGCGAACGTCACGGCCTTTCTCGACAGCGTCCCTGCCGCCGATCGCTTTCTCGGCCGTCCCGTCATCCGCCCGGAGCAGTTTGAGGATTCCCCCGACGCGCTGATCCTGGTGGCCAGCAGCCACACGGAGGAAATCGCCCGATGTGCCGAAGCGCTTGGGATCGCGCCGGAAAAACTGGTTTATTCCAAAAACAACTGGCTCCTTTCCGACCGCAACGCCCCCTCTCCCGCCGCCGATATGCTGCCCGCCGCCCTTCTTCAGGCGCTGCGCCGTCCCCCGCGCGTCGTGCGCGACCCGCTCTGGGCCAACGGCGGCCCGCTTTCCGAGCGAGATCTTGAAAACGACTATGTCCGCGTGCGCACGCTCGAGGCGATCTGCCGTGAGCTTGACGGCGTGCCCGGCGCGGCGGCGGAGCTTGGCGTTTACCGCGGAGGCTTTGCCCGGTGTATCAATGCGCTGCTGCCGGAGCGGAAGCTCTACCTTTTCGACACTTTTTCCGGCTTTGACGCCGCCGAGGCCGTCCGGGAAGGGCGCGGCTTCACGGCGGCGCATGAAAACGCTTCCTTAGAGCGCGTTCTCACTCTTCTCCCTCATCCGGGCAAAGCCGTCTTCCGTCCCGGCCTGTTCCCCTCGACCGCGGAGGGTCTCGAAGACGAGCGCTTCTGCCTTGTCTCGCTCGATGTCGACCTGGAGGAGAGCACGCTGGCCGGGCTGCGCTTTTTCCTGCCGCGCATCAGCCCGGGGGGCTATCTCCTCTTGCACGACTGTCTCTCTCCCCTGCTCCCCGGCGTAAGGAAAGCGCTGCGCCGCTGCGAGGAGGAGACGCAGACGCGACTCCGCAAGCTTCCTCTCTGCGACATCAACGGGACGATGGTAATATCTGTATAATTGTTTTTCCTTCTCCCGCGACGATTGTATATTCTAAACAAAAAGCAATTCGCAAGTTCTGCGAATTGCTTTTTGTTATAACTTGATACTTCGCTTTTTTGAAGCGTATCATAGAGGCGTAGAAGTATGCCTGTAAAAGGGGGGGCGATTCCCATGAACGAGGATCTGTTCGAGCTTGCCGCCGACAGCGTGATCGTTGAAGTCACCGATCCGAAGACCGGAAAAGTCTACCGGCGCGAGCTCCCCATCGATTTTTATGAAAACGCCAATTTCCTTCGCCTGCGCGGCGAAAACATGGACGGCTCTGTCTCCCAGCTTGTTTTCTACACCCCCCGCGGAATCGAGCGCGTCCGCGATCTGACCGGCAAGGGCCCGGACAAGGACCCCTGCGGCGGCCACAGCCATTGACTCGGGCATTCCCCTTATATCAAGGTAAGGGCAAACATACACCATATACGATCAATCAAAAGAGGAGGAGCAAACACATGATCAAGAAAACGCTTGTCATCAACGGCGTTACCCGGAATCTTGTCCTCGACAAGGACGAGACCCTGGCGAAGGTTCTGCGCGAGCACCTGCTGCTGACCGGCTGTAAAATCGGCTGCGGCGAGGGCCATTGCGGCGCGTGCAACGTCATCGTCAACGGCAAGGTCACCAAGGCCTGTATCTTCAAGATGAGCCGTATCCCGGACAACGCCGAGATCACCACGATCGAGGGCGTCGGCACCTTGAGCGACATGCACCCGCTGCAGGTGGCCTGGATGGCCTACGGCTGCGCCCAGTGCGGCTTCTGCACGCCCGGCTTCATCATCAGCGCCAAGGTCCTGCTCGAGAACAATCCCAACCCGACCCGAGAAGAGGTCCGCGACTGGTTCAACAAGCAGCGCAACCTCTGCCGCTGCACCGGCTATAAGCCCCTCATTGACGCCACGATGG
>JAFSWC010000070.1 GCA_017444665.1 Oscillospiraceae bacterium | reverse complement strand
CGACAAGGAAAAGTTTGCCGGTGCCGAGGCCACCTATACCGTCGAATGCCTGATGAAGGACCACAAGGCCCTGCAGGGCGCCACCTCGCACTATTTCGGCGACAAGTTCTCGCGCGCCTACGACGTGACCTTTACCGGCCGCGACAACACGCTGCAGTACCCCTTCCAGACCTCGTGGGGCTCGACGACGCGCATGATCGGCGCCGTCATCATGGCTCACGGCGACAACAACGGTCTGGTGCTGCCGCCCGCCGTCGCGCCGATCCAGGTCATCGTCCTGCCCGTGGCGCAGCACAAGCCGGGCGTGCTTGAGGCCGCAAACGGTCTCAAGGAGCGTCTCATCGCCGCCGGTCTGCGCGTGGCGCTGGACGATTCGGATAACTCGATGGGCTGGAAGTGCGCCCAGTATGAGATGAAGGGCGTGCCGCTGCGCGTCGAGATCGGCCCGCGCGACATGGAAAACGGCCAGTGCGTGCTGGTGCGCCGCAACGACGGCGAGAAGACCGTCGTCGCGCTGGCGGACCTGGAGAGCGCCGTGGCCGAGCAGCTGCGGCTTGTCCACGACGGCATGTTCGCCAAAGCGAAGAAGAATCTCGACGAGCACATCTTTGCCGCCTCCTCGATCGAAGAGGCAAAGGCGCTGCAGGAGCGCAACGGCGGCTTTATCAAGACCATGTGGTGCGGCGACCTTCAGTGCGAGCTGGACATGAAGGAAAAGGCCGGCATGTCCTCGCGCTGCATTCCCTTTGAGCAGGAAACTCTGGGCGAGGTCTGCGCCTGCTGCGGCAAAAAGGCAAAGCACATGATCTACTGGGGCGTGGCGTACTAAAGCCGCGCGAAAAGGCATAAAAAGGCACCGCTGCCCGGTTTTTACCGGACAGCGGTGTTTTCTTCTTCGCGCTTTCTCAGCGGCGGAACACGACCGTCGCGGGGGCGTCCGAGAGATCGACCGTCCAGCGCATGCCGTCGATCGTTTTGACGTTTCCGGCCAGAGCCAGAAACGGCTCGACCGGGCCGATCACGTCATAGCCGAAGCCCTTTCCGCGGTAGTGCATCGGGATCACGATCTTCGGCGAGAGCGCCTTTGTGATCTCCCACGCGCCCGCCGCGTCCACCGTATAGTGTCCGCCGACCGGGATCATCAGCACGTCGACGCGCCCGAGCGCGGCGATCTGCTCCGCCGTCAGGGCGCAGCCGATATCGCCCATGTGCGCCAGACGGACGCCCTCGGTTTCGACAAGCGTGATCGTGTTTTCACCGCGCAGCGCGCCGCGTTTATCGTCGTGGAAGGACGCGACCTGCTCGATCCGGCCGGAGAAGGCGCCGCCCGTCGGCGCAACGCCATCGCGCCAGCCGTGGTCGCGGTGGCCGTGGCTGCAGATCACGCAGTCCGCTCTCAGCGCGGGCAAGGTCCAGCCCGGGACGCTGCCGGGCGCGTAGGGATCAAAGACGACGCTGCCGTCCCCGCTCTCAAGCAGGAAGCAGGAATGGCCGTACCAGGTAAGTGTCATGTTGCTCACGCTCCTAACGTTTTATCGGAAAAATCATCAGCCGCGGCGGCGCGGCGAAAAGCGTTTCGGCGCTTCGCCGTCTTATGCTCATTATAGCATTGCCGCCGGCCGCTTTCAACAAAAACGCCTTGACCAATCTTTTTGCGAATGCTATTATTTTATATATCAAGACATACGCCTTTTCAGGGAGGCCAGGATATGAAGATCTTTATCCGTATCATACGCATCATTCTCGGTCTGGCGCTGCTCGCCGCCTTTGCCTTCGGTCTTTACACCTTCGGCTCGGCCGCGCCGAAAAGCGGGGATTACCTCTCCCAGCTCGAAGAGCAGTCTGCCCCCATTTCCCCCGTGGTCGTGACGACGCCCAAGCCCGTCAGCGCCGCGCCGCAGGATGGCGAGACCGCCGCCACCGCCGAAGGAGAAGGCCCGGTCGTCGAGCCGGCGCCGGAGCCCACGCCGCTGCCCAACACGCCGGCCGCGCGCGCCGCCGCTCTCGGTCTTCCCGAGCCGCCCAACGTGGATATTACGAGCTGGGAGTTCATGCTGGTCAACGGCGACCACTCCATCGATCAGTACGAGCCGGAGCAGTATGGCTATCTCAACCCGACGATCGACGCCTTTGACGTGCAGACCAACTTCAACCCCGACCGTACGGCCGTCGACTTCCGCATCGCCCAGGCGCTGCTCGACTTCGGCACCGCCGCCGAAAAGGAAGGTCTGAACGTCTATCTCGCCTCCGGCTATCGGAGCTATGCCTCGCAGGTCGACAACTTCAACCGCGTCTGCGCCAACAACGGCGTTTCCGACGGCAAGGACAAGAACGGCTATTATATCACGATGCCCGCCGGCTGCAGCGAACACCAGAGCGGCCTGTGCTGCGACATCACCGATAAATGGTACGGCACCAAAACCGCCGACGCGCTGCGCAACACCCCGCTGAGCGTGTGGATGGCCGCGCACTGCCAGGAGTACGGCTTTATCCTCCGCTTCCCCGAGGGGAAAGAGACGTTCACCAAGGTCATGTACGAGCCGTGGCACTTCCGCTATGTCGGTGTGGACGCCGCGACCTATATCATGGAAAACAACCTGACGCTCGAGGAGTTTGTCGGACTGTACCAGTAAGCCCCCGGTCCCGACGGTCGAAAGCCGGGAAAGCAGAACCGAAAAAAATAAACCGGACCCCGGAAAACAAAGTTTTCCGGGGTCCGTGTTTTCGCCCTTTTTCGCCCGAATGGGATGCTATGCTTGTCTCATCAAAGGAAAGGGGCGAGCATTTTGTCGTTCGATCGTTTGTTCCGGGCAGGAATGTGCACGCTGTGCGCGCTGCTTTTCGTGCTCAATTCCCGCGGGCCCCAGCACGCCGCGGCCGACGGGGCGGAGCCGGCGCTTCCCGAGCCGAGCGCGGCGCAGATCAGCGCCGCCTACCGCAGACTTTGCGAAATGAAGCCGGACGTGGACATCGACTCGTGGCAGTTCGCGCTCCTCACGCGGGGCAGCCCGGTCGCGCAGGAGCCGGTGCAGACCGTGCGCGTCGGCGGCGTGCCGGTAGACGCGCGCATCGCGGACGATCTTTCGCAGATGATCACCGACGCCCGCGCCCAGGGGCTGAAGGTCTATCTCTCCTGCGGCTATACCGACGCCGGCGCCCAGGAGCATATTTACAACCGGGCCGCGGAGAGATACGGCGAGTTCCGCGCCCTGTCCATCGTCGGCCGCCCGGAGGAGAGCGAGCACCGCAGCGGGCTGGCCGTGGACATCACCGACCGGTATTACGAGGAAAAGACCGCGGCGCTGGAGAACACCGAGCTGTTCGTCTGGCTGAAGATGCACTGCAGCGAATACGGCTTTATCCTGCGCTATCCGAAGGACAAAAAGGCCGTGACGGGGATGATCTATCAGCCGTGGCACTTCCGCTACGTCGGGGAGGAGGCGGCGCGGTTTATGACCGAAAACCGCCTTGCGCTGGAGGAATTTCTGGATCTCTACCGTTTTGCGGACTGGGACAGGCCGTAAAAAAAGCAGCCGTCTTCGGATGCGAAGACGGCTGCTTTTTTATCAGATCTCAGACAAGACGGATGCGGCGGCAGGTGCCGGGGCCGAATTCCTTTTCCATCTCTTCCTTGTAGACGGGGAAATAGTCCGTCGGCATCAGCGCCTGCACGCAGCCGGCAAAGCCGCCGCCGTGGACGCGCCAGGCGCCGCGGCCCTCGAGAAGCTTGCGGCTTTTTTCCAGGCCCTCGGCCAGCTTGGTGTCGCCGGTGGCGCTGGTGACGATGTTGTTCAAAAGCTGCTCGGACGAGCGGCCGGACTCGTTCATCAGACGCATATAGCTCTCGCCGTCGCGGCGCAGCAGCGCATCGCGCATCTGCGGCACGCGCTCGTTTTCATCAAAGAAGTGCATCGCGCGGCGCACCGGACGGTTGGCCGGATCCCAGCCTTTGGCGCGGAAGGCCGCCGGGTCGACGTCGCCGAGGACGCCCTTGTCGAAGAGGTTGGCGACATAGACCATGTCCGCGGGGATGCGGGCATAAGAGCTGTCAAGCCCGGCGTGGCTGCCGCCGGTGTCGGTCAGGCACAGGGTAAGCCCCATCGCCTCAAAGTCGGCGACGAGGGGGACGATCTCGTTGGTCTTGAAATCGACGTACACGGTGTGGCCCAGCGAACAGGCCAGCTGGTCCATCAGGCCGCAGGGCTTGCCGAAGTATTTGTTTTCGGCACCCTGGGCGGCGCGTGCGATCACGACCGGGTCGACCGTGCCGCCGTTGAACAGATCCGAAAGGATACGGCCGATCATGACCGAAAAGGCGGCGGACGAGCTGAGTCCCGAGCCGGCCGCAAGTGTTGAGCGCACCTCGGCGGTGAAGCCGCCGACCTGCAGACCGAGAGAGCTGTATTCGTTGATCATGCCGCGCACGAGCGATTTCGGCGAGCCGAACTCGGCCGGACGGACGGCAAGCTGGTTGATTTTGACCTCAAAGGGGTCAAAGCCGATCGAGCGGATCGTGACGGTGTCGTTATCCGTCGCCTCATATTTGGCATAGAGGCCAAGGTCGACCGCGGAGGCAAGGATCCGGCCCTTCTGGTGGTCGGTATGGTTTCCCGCAAGCTCGGTGCGGCCCGGCGTAAAGAGTTCTTTCATCATGTCATCTATCTCCCGTAAAGCGTATTTCGCACAATTCACCAAATATCAGAATATACCAAAGATCCAGTGAAGTCAACCGCTTCGTGGCTTTTTTTGACAAAAGTATGACGGTCCTTGTCTTTGCCCTCCGGCAAGATTATAATATTGATAAACAACGAAACAACGCAGGAAACGAGGGTGGCCGATATGAAAAGTGCAAACGGGATCAATCTGACGATGCTCTGCGATTTTTACGAGCTGACGATGGGAAACGGCTATATGGACGCCGGGATGGGCGACAAGCTCTGCTGCTTCGACGTCTTTTTCCGCGACGTGCCGGACGGCGGCGGTTTTGCCGTTGCGGCAGGGCTGGAGCAGATCGTGGATTATATCCAAAACCTGCATTTTGACGCGGAGGACATCGCCTATCTCCGCTCCCGCGGCATTTTCAGCGAGGCGTTTCTGGATTATCTGAAGGATTTTCGCTTTACGGGCGACGTCTGGGCCGTGCCGGAGGGCACGCCGATCTTCCCGCGCGAGCCGGTCATCACCGTGCGCGCGGGCGCGATCCAGGCCCAGCTGATCGAGACCTATCTGCTGCTGGAGTTCAACCACCAAAGCCTTGTCGCCACCAAATCCAGCCGCGTCTGCCGCGCGGCCGAGGGGCGGGCGGTGATGGAGTTCGGCTCGCGCCGGGCCCAGGGCATCGCAGGCGCCGTGGTCGGGGCGCGCGCGGCCTATATCGGCGGCTGCGCCGGGACGGCCTGCACGGTGTCCGACCCGCTCTATGGCGTGAAGGCGCTCGGCACGATGGCGCACTCGTGGGTGCAGATGTTCCCCAGCGAGTACGACGCCTTCGTCGCCTACTGCCGCAGCTATCCGACCAACGCCGTGCTGCTGGTCGACACCTATAACTCGCTCAAATCCGGCGTGCCGAACGCGATCCGCGCCTTCAACGAAGTGCTGCGCCCGCTCGGCATCACCTCCTGCGGCATCCGCTTCGATTCCGGTGACATGGCGTATCTGACCAAGCAGGCGCGGAAGATGCTCGACGACGCGGGCTGGCCCGGCTGCAAGATCACCGTCTCCAATTCTCTGGACGAATGGCTGATCGCGGACCTGCTGCGGCAGGGCGCGCAGATCGACTCCTTCGGCGTGGGCGAGCGGCTGATCACCGCGAAGAGCTGCCCGGTGTTCGGCGGCGTGTACAAGCTCTGCGCCGTCGAGGACGAGAACGGCGTGCTCGTGCCGAGGATCAAGATCAGCGAAAACGTCGGCAAGATCACGAACCCGGGCTTCAAGAAAGTCTACCGCTTTTATAACCGCGAGACCGGCATGGCCGAGGCGGACTATATCTGCCTGCGGCACGAGACCGTGGACGACACAAGGCCGCTGGAGATCTGCGACCCGGACGCGAGATGGAAGCGCAAGACGATGGAGAACTTTTCCGCGCGCGAGCTGCAGGTGCCGGTTTTTGAAAAGGGAAAGCTTGTTTACGAACTGCCTTCGCTGCCGGAGATCAGGGCGTACTGCGAAAAGGAAGTCGCGTCTCTCTGGCCGGAGGTCAAACGCTTTGAAAACCCGCACGGCTACTACGTCGACCTGTCCGAGGAGCTGATGGCGCTCAAGGACCGGCTGCTTGCCGAGGGCGGCGGGATGCTGTAAAGGGACAATGCGCCTTGCCCGGCATCGGCTTTTTATAGATGTCGGCGTTGTTGATTATTTCTTGCTTTTCCTTGATTTTCAAGGGTTTTCCGCTTGATAACCTTTTATTGTTGCCCCTGCCGAAAGTCAATCGGCGCACAAAAGGCGGCGCCCCGCCTCTCCCAAGCCGGGAGAGGCGGGGCGTCTTGTTTTTGATCAGATTTCGTTTTCCTCGAGATATTTATCCCGCAGTTCCGGGGCGATCAGCCCTTTGCCGACCGAGAGAGCGCGGAAGTTCAGCTCTTCCGTCCCCTTCGGGATGTGGCGGGAAACGGCTTCGCGCAAAACGTCCTCGTCGAACAGGCCGAACAGCTCGTTGATCGCGCCGACGGCGACGATGTTTGCGGTGATGGCCTTGCCGACATCCTCCTTCGCGCTGCGCAGGATCGGGACGGAAACGACGCGTTCGGGGTCGAGACACGCCGGCGCGTCAAGACTGTCGTCGATCATCACCACGGCGTCCCCGGCAAGCTCCGGGGCGTATTTATCCAGCGCGTTCTGCGTCAGCGCCAGCAGAAAATCGGGACGGATCACCTTGGAAAACCAGATTTCTCCGTGGCTGATGATGCACTCGGCCTTGCTCGAGCCGCCGCGCGCCTCCGGCCCGTAGGCCTGGGACTGGACGGCGTGCAGGCCCTTTACGACCGCGGCCTCGGCAAAGATCACGCTGGCCAGGATCACGCCCTGGCCGCCGGAGCCGGTAAAGCGCATTTGAAATTTGTCGCTCATTTCGCCGCGCCTCCCTTCTTCCCGCCGCTGGCGCGCTCGATGACCCTGGCGTATTCCTCGGTGTACTCGGGATAGTCGTTGTACGAGAGGATGCCGATGATCTTTTTGCCGGCGCGCTCGTTTTCGCTCATGTGATAATACTTTGCCGTCGGGATCAGGTTGTCGCGCTGCCATGCGAGCATTTTCACCGCGTCGCCCTTCTTGTTCTTGCGGCCGTAGTAGGTCGGGCAGACGGAATACACGTCGACGAGCGAAAAGCCCTTGTGCAGGATGGCCTCCTTGATGATGTCGATCGTCTCGCGCACGTGATAGACGTCGCCGCGCGCGGCGAACGAGGCGCCGGCGCCGGTGGCGAGATTTGCGATGTCAAAGGGCCGGTCCACGTTGCCGTAGGGGGCGGTCGTGGCGCGGTCGCCGTTTGGCGTGGTCGGGGAATACTGTCCGCCGGTCATGCCGTAGATGTTGTTGTTGAAGGCGATGACCGTCAGACCCAAATTGCGGCGCGCCGCGTGGATCAGATGGTTGCCGCCGATGGCCGAGCAGTCGCCGTCGCCGGTCAGGACGATGACGTTCAGCTTGGGGTTGGCCAGCTTGATGCCGCTGGCAAAGGCGATGGCGCGGCCGTGGGTCGTGTGGATGGAGTTGAAGTCGAGATAGCCCGCCGCGCGCGACGAGCAGCCGATGCCGGAAACGATGACCACGTTTTCGCGGTTCAGGCTGATCTCCGGGTCGTCGATCAACTCCTGGATCGCGACGGCGACGTCGCGCATGATCGTGCCGTTGCCGCAGCCGGGGCACCAGATGTGGGGAAGATGGTCGATGCGCATGAAAAGATGGACAAGATCACTGGGCATGATACTCACCCTCCTTGCCTTCGATCGCCGCGATGATATCATCCGGCGTGATGACCGTGCCGTCGATGCGGCCGAGAAAATCCACGCGCTGCGCGGGCGCCGCGGCGCGCTGCACCTGCAGCAGCATCTGGCCGTGGTTGTGCTCGACGACGAGGAGCCGTCTGACGTGGGCGCACTTTTCGCGCAGCTGCTTTTCCGGGAAGGGCCAGACCGTGACGGGCCGGAACAGGCCGACCTTTTCGCCCTTTTCGCGCAGCGCCGCGATCGCGTCCATCGCCGCGCGCTTTGTGCCGCCGAAGCAGACGACGGCGGTTTCGGCGTCGTCCAGCAGGATCTCCTCGGTGCGGATGATGTCGTCGGCGTTCTTTTCGACCTTGTCGAGCAGGCGCTTGATGTTCGCGCCCGCCACGGCGTTGTCGTTCGTCGGGAAGCCGGAAACGTCGTGCGCAAGACCCGTGACGTTATAGCGCTCGCCGCGGCCGAAGGGCTTCATCGCGGGGACGTACTGCCCCTCCGGCACGAAGTAGCACTGCTTGTTCGCCCCGTCGTGGAACGACATCTTGCGCGAGTTGATGATCAGCTCGTTGGGATTGGGCAGCGTGACGCCCTCCCGCATGTGCCCGACGATCTCATCCATCAGCAGGATGACGGGCGTGCGGTATTTTTCGGAGAGATTGAAGGCGCGCACCGTCAGCCGGTAGGCCTCCAGCACCGATGAAGGCGAGAGCGCGATCACCGGGTGATCGCCGTGGGTGCCCCATCTGGCCTGCATATAGTCTCCCTGGGACGGGCTGGTGGCCAGCCCCGTCGAGGGCCCGGTACGCTGCACGTCCACGATCACGCAGGGGATCTCGGCCATCATGCCGTAGCCGATGTTTTCCTGCATCAGCGAAAAGCCCGGCCCGGAGGTAGCCGTAAAGGCTTTTACGCCCGCGGCCGAGGCGCCGAGTACCGCGGCGACGGAGGCAAGCTCGTCCTCCATCTGGATAAAGGTCCCGCCCACCTGGGGCAGGCGCAGGGCGCTCTGCTCGGCGATCTCGGTGGAGGGGGTGATGGGATAGCCGGCAAAGAAGCGTGCGCCGGCCGCGATCGCGCCCTCGACGACGGCTTCGTTGCCCTGCATCAGAACAGCTTTCGACATTCTATCCCCTCCTTACTCTTCCAGATTGACAAGATAAATGGCGTAGTCCGGGCAGCGCATCTCGCACATGCCGCACAACACGCAGCGGCCTTCCTCCTTCAGGCGCACCTTGTCGCCTGAAAGCTCCAGCGCCTCGGCCGGACAAAAGGCCGCGCAGATGCCGCAGCCCTTGCACCATCTGCTTTCGATCACAAGTCGTTTTCTTCCGCCCATAAAGCGATCTCCTTTTTCGTCATAGGGGTCCGGTGCGGGTCCATCCATAGTGAACACCATTTTACCAAAAAATGCAATCCCAAGATACGAAAAAACCGGCGAAGTCTCACCGGGTTTTGTTTTGCTTTTCGTCTCCGGGAAAAGAGCTCAGCGCTTTTCCGTCCCGGGGGGCGTCACGCCCTGCGCCGCCCCGACCATGAAGCGGCACAGCGGCATCAATTTTGCCCAGTCCGCCGCGATGCGGCGGGGCAGCTCGTCGGAAAAGAGCAGCGCGTCGTGGTCGCGCTCCGTGCCGAAGTCGAGATATTTGCGGTTGTACCAGGGGTTGAGGATCTCCCCCAGATCGCCTTTGGGGCGGCGGAATTCCTCGCCGTGCAGGGCAAAGCCCTTCATCGGTGAAAGCCCCTTCACCAGACGCTCGAAGGGTGCGGGATTGGCGGCGACGGCACGGCGGAAGGCCTCCATATAGGCGCTCGTCGGCGCCCAGAAGCCCAGCCCGTAGGAATAGTTCGACACGCCGATCTGAAACCAGAAGGCGGGACCGTACTCCGCCGCTCCCGCGGGCGTAAAGGTGAACCACAGATGATCCTTGTACGGCCCGCGGCCGTAAAGCCGCCGCGCGTCGCGGTAGATGCGCGAGATATGGACGGCAAACGCCTCGTCCGGGAGACGGGCGCAAAGCTCCTCGTACGTGTCGCGGGCAAGCGCCTTGAAGGGCTCGTTGAGTACGCGCTCAAAGGTCTCCTTGTGGGCCTGGAACCAGGGCCGTTCGTTGTTGAAGGCAAGCTCCCACAGAAACTCGCCGGTTTCTTTTGAAAATCCGCTGAACATGGTCTACCTCTCCTTTGATCTCCGGGCCATTTTATCACAGCCTCCGACCGAACGCAAACACTTTCGCTGTACAAGCGCGCGGAAACATGCTATACTCCTTTATTAGATACTTCCGCTTGCTGCGGCAAGCATTCCGCAAAGGAGGGCGCCTATGAAAATCCTCATTGCCGGCGCAGGCCGGGTCGGCTCGGGCATCGCCCAAAGTCTGGAGGCCGAGGGCCACGACATCACCGTGATCGACCGCGACGCGGCCACGATCGAGGCGATGTCCAATTCGCTTGACGTCATCTGCATGCTCGGCAGCGCGACCAATCCCGACACGCTGCGCGAGAGCGGCGCCGAAGACGCCGATATTCTCATGGCCATGACCGAGAGCGACGAGGTGAACATGATCTGCGCGCTTGCGGCGCGCCGTCTCGGCACGAAGCACATCATTGCGCGCGTCCGCAACCCGGAATATCTGTCACAGACCGAATTCCTGCGCGATGCGATCGGCCTTTCGATGCTGGTCAACCCCGAATACGAATGCGCCAAGGAGATCTCGCGCATCCTGCGCTTCCCCGGGGCCGTCCGGGTCGAGACCTTTTCCAAGGGCAGCGCCGAGATCATCGACTGCCGCCTGCCGGAGGGCAGCCCTCTCCACGGTCTTTCCCTGCGCGAGAGCGCACAGCGCTTCGGCGCAAAGGTGCTTGTCTGCGTGGTCGAGCGCGGCGAAGAGGCGCTGATCCCGAACGGCGATTTCGTCCTGCAAAGCGGCGACCGGCTCAGTCTGATGGGCCAGGCCAAGGAGGTCCGGCGTTTCTTCAACTCGGTCGGCCAGGGCGGCAAGCGCATCCGCAGCGTGATGATCATGGGCGGCGGGCGCGTCAGCGTGTATCTGGCCCGCCTGCTGGAAGAGAGCGGCATTGCCGTCACGGTGATCGACGTTTCGCGCGGTCGCTGCGACGAGCTGTGCGATCTGATCCCCAACGCGCGCATCATCTGCGGCGACGCCACGCACGACGAGGTGCTGCTTGAGGAGGGCATCCGCAGCGCGGACGCCTTTGTCGCGCTGACCGGAGACGACGGCGACAACATCGTCACCGCGATGTATGCCAAGCGCTGCGGCGTGGGCAAGACCGTCGTCAAGGTCAATATGCGGCACTTTTCCGGCATGCTCGACGAGAGCGGCGACAGCATGGTCGCGCCGAAGGAGATCATCGCCCAGCAGATAACCAGCTACGTCCGCGCCATCGACAACTCCGCGGCCTGGGGCAGCATCGAAACACTGCACAAGCTGGCCGGCGGCAAGCTGGAGGCGCTGGAATTCAAGGTGGGCGACGGTGCGAACTGCATCGGCGTGCCGCTGCGTGATCTGAAGCTGCGCCGAGGCGTGCTGATCAGCGCGCTGACGCGCGGCAAAAAAACACTGATACCCAATGGCTCGACCGTGATCGAAAGCGGCGACCACGCGGTGGTCGTGGCGCCGGCCGGGATGCTGCGGGATATCAACGATATGACGGACGGCGAAAGATGAATATACGAATGATCGCCCAGATCCTCGGGCGGGTGCTGCAGATCATGGCGGGGCTGCTTTTGCTGCCGTTCGTCACAGCGCTCGTCTACGGGGAAAGTGTTCTGCCCTTTGCCGTGACGATACTGATCACGGCGGCTTTGGGCTGCCTGCTGTGCCTTGTCCGCCCGCGCTCGCGCGAGATCTTTGCGCGCGAGGGCTTTGCGGCGGTCGGCCTGGCCTGGCTTTCGATGTCGCTGCTCGGCTCGCTGCCCTTTATCATAAGCGGCGATATCCCGCGCTTTGTCGACGCCTTTTTTGAAACCGTCTCCGGCTTTACGACGACCGGCGCCTCGATCCTGAACAACGTTGAGGGCCTGTCCCGGTCCGGCCTTTTCTGGCGCTCGTTCACGCACTGGATCGGCGGCATGGGCGTGCTGGTGTTTCTGATGGCCGTCATGCCGATGAGCGGCGAGCGCTCGATGCACATCATGCGCGCCGAGGTGCCTGGCCCGACGGTGGGAAAGCTTGTCCCGCGCGCGAAAGAGACGGCCCGGATCCTGTATATGATCTATACGATCTTTACCGTGGTCGAAACGGTTTTGCTGATGCTGGGCGGGATGAGCTTTTACGAAGCGCTGCTCCACGCCTTCGCCACGGCCGGCACGGGCGGTTTTTCCACGCGCAACGCCTCGATCGCCGCCTTCGACAGCGCGTATATCGAAATGGTCATCGCTTCCTTTCTCGTCCTGTTCGGCACGAACTTCAACCTGTTCTATCTGATCCTGATCGGCCGCGTGCGCGAGGCGCTGCGCAGCGAGGAGCTGCACCGCTATCTCGAGATCATCCTCCTCTGCGTGGGGCTGATCGGCGTCGGGACCTGGAAGATGTACGGCGGCTTCCAGGCGCTGCGCCACGGCTTTTTCATCGTCATGGCCACGATCAGCACGGCGGGCTTCTGCACGCAGGACTATACATACTGGCCCGCGTATCTGCAGACGATGATCGTGATCCTGATGTTCATCGGCGGCTGCGCCGGGTCGACCGGCGGCGGACTGAAGCTGTCGCGCGTGATGCTGCTCATCCGCACGGCGGCGGCGGACGTCGGGCGTGTCATCCGCCCGCGCAGCGTCAACCGTGTGCAGATGGACGGACGGCGCGTCACGCCGGAGACGACCACGGCGATATATTCCTATGTGGCGCTCGTGATGCTGCTTCTGCTCGGCTGTACGGTGATCGTCTCCTTCGACGGCTATGATTTTACAACCAATTTCACCGCGTCCCTCTCCTGCATCTCCAACGTCGGGCCGGGTCTCGGCCTGATCGGGCCGAGCGGGAATTTCTCGATCTTCTCGCCGCTGTCGAAGATCGTGATGTCCTTCGTGATGCTCTTCGGACGTCTGGAGGTCTATGCAATGCTGATCCTCTTCATCCCCTCGGCATGGCGGAAAAGATAATAAAACAACGGCGGGGAAGCTGCGCTTCCCCGCCGTCTTTTCTTTTATCAGAGCCTGTCGCGCAGGATCTCGGTCGCAAGCGACAGCATGCGCAGCGCCTCGTCGCGCGCCGCCGTGATCTCGTCATAGACGAGATCCTCGCTCAGCACGCCCGCCTTCGTCCCGGGCGGGAGCGTCAGCTCGCGGTCGGCAAACCAGTCCTCGCTTCCGTAATAGTGAAACAGCGCGGTCATTTCCTCGCGCAGCGCCTCCATTTCGTCGAGCGCGCGGCCCAGCGCGGCCGTGGCGGCGGTGCTGCGGTCAAGCGCCCGCTCCATCCGCGCGATCCGCTCCAGCGTCTTGTCGTCCATTCTCGTCTTCTCCTTCCAAAGTGAATGCGGGGGCTTTTCGCCCGCGCAACGGAAGCAGCCGCCCGCTCGGCGGGCGGCTGAGCGTCGTTACATTTCGGTTTTGCCCTCGTCGCTGCGGCGGCTCTTTTTCCTTCCCGCACGGCAGAACACCAGCACGGCAAGCACAGCGGAGAGAATATACAACGCCAGGAACACCGCAAGGGAATAGTCGCTGGACATGAAGCCCATCATCGGGTTATAAAGGTTGAGAATAAACAGCACGATCGACGTGACGGAAAGCACGAAAACGACGTGCGCCAGGATCCGAACGGGCTTTTTCATGGCGTCTCCTCCTCTTCCGCTTCCAAAGCGCCGGTCTGCTCCTGGGCCGGGAGCGCGCCCTCCTCTGCGGGGAGCTCCTCCTCGATCACCGGTGTCGGGTCAAAATCGGTGACCAGCACGCAGTCGCTTAAATTGCGCGGCACCTTGCTGTAGATCTGCGAGATCAGCTCGCCCTGAAAGACCATCATGGACGAGCCGCCGCCGTCGAGATTGAAGGCGGCCATGCAGCCGAGATCGGAGAATATTCCCGACATTTCCTGCAGCGTCATGCCGACGGAATAGCCCATCTGCCGGCCGTCAGCCACCAGGAAGCAGTAGTGCCCCGGCTCGTAATAGCCGATCGCCGTGCGGGGGTTGCGGCCGGTGATGTGGATCTCCGGCACGGAGGAATAGGGGATCTCGCGGGGCGTGCCGTCGGCGTTGAGCAGGGCGGGTCCAAAGCTCCAGACCTGCCAGACGTCGCGCTCGACCGCGGTGGTGACGTCAAATTCGCGGGGAAGCATGGTCTCCATCGTGCCGTCGCGGTAGAGGACGCAGAGATCGACGCTGCCGCGGACCTTGGACCACACCACGCCGTTTCTCACGGCGACGCCGCCGTAGGAATAGCTGCAGAAGTCGCCGTTGACGGCGACGACGGCGTTCTGATCCTCGGCCATCTTCTGCAGCGAGGCCGACATGCGGAAGCGCGGGGGCGTCGCGGCAAGGCCGGAACGGAAGCAGTCGATATTGCCGATGTAGATGTCCGCCAGATGATAGGCCACAGGGCCTTTTTCAGATTCGTACGTATGGTGGGTGACGGTGACGGAGAGGTTCGGGCTGGAATAGGAATCCTCCGTCCGGATGACCTCGGGCGTAAAATGCTCGGCAAAGCGGATCTGCCATTCGCTGCGCAGATCGGGGGTCGCCTCCGGCTCGTCCGGCGGCGCCTCCTCTTCGGCCGGCTGTACGACCGCCGCGGGAGTCGGCACGGGCGCGGTGCGATGCTCGGCAACTATGATCGGCTCTTCCTGATGCATCGAATCGGAAACGATACGCGCCAGAAACCAGCCGCCGACCAGCGCAGCCGCCGCCACAATATCCAGGACGATCGCTGCCCAAAGCGGAAATCTTTTCCTGTGTTTCATGTCTGATATGTAAGACCTTTCGTGTGTTTTCCTGCCTTGTACGCCGCACAGACGTACACAAATATAGATAATAATATGAAGGCGAGCTCTTGAAAATCCCGTTTTGGCATATCTCTCGTGCGGCTGCCTGAGATACCTCCGCCGGCCCGAACTTTGTTCATCGCCGGGAAATGCCGAAGCAGCACGCCATTCCGGGACTGTCTGATGAGATATCACCTTTTCAAAACCCGGAATCCGTCTTATAATGATGGAAACAGGAAAACTCGTTTCACTGGCAGCGAAACAGAGTGGATATACGGACAGCGATCACAGCCGCATGCAGATCGACAGCCCCCAAGCTTTCTGAACCTGTGTGTGAAAGAATCAGGAGGATGCATTCATGGCAGAATACAACAAATTGACGCCTGAAATAGCGGAGCAGCTGTGCGCGGTCGTGGGTGCGCAGCGTTTCTCCGCGGGCGAAAACGTCAAAGAAGAGTACTCCCACGATGAAATGCCCATCTACGGGAAAGCCCGTCCCGAGGCGGTATGTCTTGTTGAGACCACGGAGGAAGTATCGGAAATCATGAAGATATGCTCCGCCAACAAGATCCCCGTCACCGTGCGCGGCGCGGGCACGGGACTTGTGGGCGGCTGCGTCCCCGTGAACGGCGGTATCGTGCTTTCCACCGAGAAGATGAACAGGATCCTCTCCTACGACATGAACAACCTTGTCGTCCACACCCAGCCTGGCGTGCTGCTGTGCGATCTCGCGGCGGATGCGCTGGCTCACGGGCTGATGTACCCGCCTGATCCCGGCGAGAAAACCGCTACCGTGGGCGGCAACGTCAGCACCAACGCCGGCGGGATGAGGGCCGTCAAGTACGGCGTCACCCGCGACTATGTTCTCGCCATGACCGTTGTTCTCCCCTGCGGCGAGATCATGAAGCTGGGCAAAACCGTATGCAAGACCAGCTCCGGCTATTCGCTCCTGCATCTGATGGTCGGCTCCGAGGGCACCCTCGGCATCATCACCGAACTCACTTTGAAGCTCATTCCCAAGCCCATTCAGGACGTTTCCCTCATTCTCCCCTTTCAAGACATTGCCACTGCCATCGCGTCTGTTCCCTCTATCAAGCTCGCCAATCTCGACCCCCAGTCCATCGAGTTCATGGAGCGCGACATCGTGGATTCCTCCGCTGCCTTCACAGGCAATGCGGTTTTTCCCACAGTAGTTGGCGGCAGGGAAGCGGGCGCGTACATACTCGTCACGCTCGTGGGCAACAGCGAGACCGAGCTTATCGGTAAGATGGATCGTCTGGGCGAAATTGCGGAGAAGGTCGGCGCATACGACGTTCTGGTCGTGTGGACAGACAATCTCAAGAAGGACGTCTGGGCGGCAAGAAGCGCGTTCCTCACCGTCATTGAGGCGGAGACCCGGCTCCTTGACGAGATGGACGTCGTCGTTCCCGTTGACAAGATCGCCGAATTCCTCGTCTATACCCACGACGAGGCCGAGCGTCAGGGCGTATACGTCCGCTCCTTCGGCCACGCGGGCGACGGAAACCTGCATATTTACTGCTGCTCGAACGACCTTGAAGAGGAGGAATTCAAGCGCCGCGTCAAGGCTCTCATGGACAAGTGCTACGAAAAATGCACCGAGTTCGAAGGACAGGTCTCCGGCGAGCACTCCATCGGTCACGCCAAGAAGGAGTATCTGCGCGAGTCTGTGGGCGACACCGCATACGGTCTGATGGGCGCGATCAAGAAGGTATTCGACCCCGACGGGATACTCAATCCCGGCAAGGTGTGCCACAATGTGTAAGGAGGTGCGGGAAGTGCTGAATATCTTAGTCTGCGTCAAACAGGTACCCGACGTGAATCTCGTAAAGATCGATCCCGTCACCGGAAGTCTTATCCGTGCTGGCGTTCCCTCCATCTTGAATCCTCTGGACGCCAACGCGCTGGAAGCGGCTGTCCGTACCCGGGAGCGCTACGGCGGCTCCGTCACCTGCATCACGATGGGCCCCGACATGGCTGCGGAAGCTCTCCGTGAATGTCTCGCCGCCGGCGCAGACAAGGCCGTGCTCCTGTCTGACCGCGCCTTTGCCAATGCTGACACGCTGGCAACCAGCTATGTGATCGTCTCCGCCGCAAGGCTGTTGGGCGACTTCGACCTGATCTTCTGCGGCAAGGAGTCGCTTGACGGCGCTACCGGGCAGATGGGCGCTCAGCTTGCGGAGCGCTTCGGTGCAAGTCTGGTCAGCTCCATGTCCCTCCTCCGCTCCATCGACTTTGAGAAGAAGACCGTTATTGCCGAACGTGAACTGGAAAGGGGCATCGAGACCTGCGAGGCAAGATATCCCTGCCTGTTTACCGTGGAAAAGACCAACTATCGTCCCCGTATCCCGAATCTCAGGAGCTGGCGCGCCTCCCGCTTTGCGGAGATAACCAGGTTCACATCCGCCACCATTCCCGGCCTTGACCCCGCGCAGATCGGCGACCCCGGTTCCCCCACCAAAGTTCCCCGCACCTATCCGCCCGAGGTCGGCGAGGCAGGCATGATGATAGACGAAGGCAGCGTCGACAGGAACGTGGAGAAACTCCTCGATCTTCTCGGCGACGTGCTTTAAGGAGGCGCCGCAATGAACAAGCACGAATACAAGGATCTGTGGGTATACATCCAGCACGACGGCAAGGCCGTTCATCCCGTGTCTCTGGAGCTGTGCTGCGAAATCCGCAAAATAGGCGACGCTTCGCGTGAGGCTTTGGCCGCAGTCATCGTGGGCGATCTTCCCGAGAGCGAGAAGGACAGGGTGCTGGACTGCGGCGTGGATAAGATCATCCATGTTTCCGGTACCGGCTATGATTTCTTCAATACCGACGCATATACGAATCTCTTTACCGTCCTGTGCCGGAAGTATAAGCCCTCCGCCGTTTTCGTGGGCGGGACCATTTTCGGACGCGACTTCGCGCCCCGCTTTGCCTGTCGTCTGCCGACAGGCTGTACCTCCGATGCGACACAGCTTATATGGAATCCGGAAACCGCCGACATCGAGTTTGTAGAGCCTGCCGTCGGCGGGAAGATGATGGCTGTTATCACTGTGCCGGACGCGCGCCCACAGGTCGGCACGATCCGACCCGGTACATTTAAGTACGCCCCGACCGGCAGGCGCGCGTGCATCACCGCGGAAGAGATCATTGACTTTCCCGTTGGAGAGATCCGCACGAAGATCCTGGATTTCAAAGCCGATGAGTTCGACGAGAGTCTAAACATCGCGGATGCGGACGTGATCGTTTGCGTGGGCAACGGCGTGAAGGGGGCCGACCAGCTTCCCAAGTATCGGGAGCTGGCGGAGCTTCTCGGCGGCAAGCTCGGCTGCACCAGACCCGTTTTCGACCGCGGTATTCTACCCTTCAAGCTGGTCATAGGCCAGTCCGGCGTGGTGATCAAGCCAAAGCTCTACCTTGCCTTCGGTGTTTCCGGCGCGGTTAACCACGTTACCGGCATTACCGACTCCGACAGGATCGTGGCCGTCAACAAAGACCCCGACGCCGCTATCTTCAGATACTGCGACTACGGCATCGCGGGCGACATGGACGAGGTTTGCGGGATGATGATCGGAAAACTGAAGGCGGGAAAAAAGTTATCTCCTCAGAAGGACGTTATTTGAAAACGGCCCGACGGGCCGACGGTATCATTTCCCGCTGCGCGGGAAATACTAACACCACTCTTTTGAAAAAGGAGTGGTGTTTTTTGCAGGGAAAAGTCGAGATCTGCGGCGTGAACACGGCCACGCTTCCGGTCTTGAAGGGCGCGGAGACGCGCGCGCTGCTGGAAAGGGCCCGCGCGGGCGACAAGGGCGCGCGCGAGGAGCTGATTTCCGGCAATCTGCGTCTGGTGCTGAGCGTGGTGCAGCGTTTTGCCGGCCGCGGCGAGAGCATGGACGACCTCTTCCAGGTGGGCTGCATCGGCCTCATCAAGGCCATCGACGCCTTTGATCTGGGCCAGAATGTGCAGTTTTCCACCTACGGCGTTCCCATGATCGCGGGCGAGCTGAGGCGTTTTCTGCGCGACCACAGCGCGCTGCGCGTCTCGCGCTCGATGCGGGACACGGCCTACAAGGTGCTGCAGGCAAAGGAAAAGCTGTGCGCCGAAACGGGGCGCGAGCCGACGGTGGAGGAGCTTGCCGCCGCCACCGGCATCGCGCGGCAGGAGATCGTGTTTTCCCTTGACGCGATCTGCGAGCCGGTTTCGCTCTATGAGCCGGTGTTCGGCGACGGCGGCGAGAGCGCCTGCATCATGGATCAGATCGGCGACAGCCGCAACACCGACGAGCACTGGCTCGAACAGATCGCGCTGGAGGAGGCCATCGGCCGTCTGTCGGCGCGGGAGCGGCATATCCTTGCGCTGCGCTTTTGCGACGGGCGGACGCAGATGGAGGTCGCCCGCCAGGTCGGGATCTCGCAGGCGCAGGTCTCACGGCTGGAAAAGGGCGCGATCGGGCGGATCAAAAAGGAGCTTTCGGTATAAAAAAACGAGGAGAGAGATCTCCTCGTTTTTTTGTTTTTGTCCGATTTCGATCAGACCGACGCGGCCGCCGCTTTTTTCGCGCCCCAGAACTGCCAGGCCACAACGGCCAGCAGCAGCACGATGCCGACGAGGTCGGTCAGCGGCGCGGGGTCCATCATCAGAAGGCCGCCCGCCGCGATCACGACGCGGGGGATCGGCTTCATGCCGCGGAACAGGTACCCGTTGAGCGCGGCCGCCACGCCGAAGATGCCGACGATCGAGGTGACAACGACCAGCGCGACCTGCCAGGCGGTCGTGTCGATCAGCAGCATCGCGGGATTGAGCGCGAAGATGTACGGCACGACGAAGGCGCCGATCGCAAGCTTCGAGGCGTTGAAGGCGGTTTTCATCGGCGGCGCCTTGGCGATCGCCGAGCCGGCATAGGCCGCGAGCGCGACCGGCGGGGTGATGTCCGCGACGATGCCGAAGTAGAACACGAAGAAGTGCGCCGCCAGCACGGGCAGACCCAGCTGGATCAAAATCGGCGCGCAGGTCGAAGCCATGATGCAGTAGTTGGCCGTCGTCGGCACGCCCATGCCCAGCACGATGCAGCAGAGCATCGTGAAGAACAGCGCGATAAATACCGAGCCGTGCGAGAGCGTGATGATCGCGGTGATGATCTGCGAGGCAAGGCCGGTGATCGTGATGCAGCCGCCGATGATGCCGGCCACGCCGCAGGCCGCGGCGACGGTGATCGAGCTCTTTGCCCCGTTCGCCAGCGCGTCGAACAGCACGGCGGGGGTCATCACGGCCTCTTTTTTGAACATGCACACGACGGCGCAGATGATGCCGACGAAAAGCAGCGCCGTTTTCACGAAACCGCCGACGCCGAGGAAAAGATAGCACAGCAGCGCGGCGAGGCCGGTGATGCCGAGGATCGGGTCGCGGTGGACGTTGGACACCGAAACGGCAAACAGGATCGCGATCGCGGCGGCAAAGGCCATCGTATTGCTGCCGGAGGAGACGAGGTAGACCAGAATCACCAGCGGCAGAAGCAGATAAACGCGCTTGAGCAGGCGTTTCAGCACGGGCAGCTTTTCCTTTTCGATGCCCTTGAGCCCCAGCTTCTTTGCCTCAAGATGGACGGCAATGAAGATGCCGGTGAAGTACAAGATCGCGGGCAGGATCGCGCGGACGATGATGCTTGAGTACGGCACGCCCACGTATTCGGCCATCAGAAAGGCCGCGGCGCCCATGATCGGCGGCATGATCTGTCCGCCGGTCGAGGCGGCCGCCTCGACGGCGCCGGCAAATTCGCCCTGATAGCCGGTCTTCTTCATCATCGGGATCGTGACCGAGCCCGTGGTCACCGTATTGCCGACCGACGAGCCGGACACCATGCCGCACAGGGCCGAGGAAATGACCGCGACCTTGGCCGGACCGCCGGAAAAGCGGCCGACAAGGGAGTTGGCCAGATCGATGAAGAACTGGGAAATGCCGGTGCGCTCAAGGAACGCGCCGAAGATGATAAACACGATGATGAATTTTGAGCAGACCTGGACCGGCGTGTTGAGCAGGCCGCCGCCCTGCACCTTGTAGAACAGGCTGACGGCGACGTTGCGCACCGCCCGCGACATGCCGAGGTTCTTCCCCGTGCTGTAGTAATACAGCGCGTAAACAAGAAACACGCCCGCCACGCACAGGATCGGGATGCCGACGCTGCGGCGGCAGAGCTCAAGCATCGCCACGACGCCGACAACGGCAATCGCGACCTCGTAGGAGCGGACCTGGGACATGCCCAAACGCACCGTCAGATCCTTGGCGTTTACGACGACGTAGACGAAGGCGGCGGTGCCGAGAATCATCAGGATCCAGTCATACCACGGGATGTGGTTGACCTTCTGCACGCCCTTCTTTGCCGGGAAGTTGAGGTAGCCGATCAGCAGCACGCCGCCCAGAAAAGACGGATAGCGGATCAGATCCAGCCAGGTGGCAAAAAGCGTAACATAGATCACAAACAGCGAGAAAGCGGCCATGAGGGAATAAACGACCCATTTCTGCCAACCTTCCCAGATACGGGTATTGGATTCGCGGTCGTATTTCTTCATGACCTCGTCCATGGCTGCCTGATCAAAGGCTTCGCTGTTCGCTGCGGCGGTTATTTCGTCTTTTCTGTGTTTTTCCGACATGTCGGGTGGCTCCTTCCAAAGGGGATAAAAGGCTTGTTATGCGGGGACAGAGCGCCGCTCATGGAAGAGCGGCGCTCCGTTCGGTTTCGTCAAAGGCCGTACTCAGGGAGCGGTGGCCACGGTGATGCCGTTTTCGGCGTAGAATCTCGCGGCGCCGGCGGCGAAGGGAACGGCGATGCCGTCGGTGGCAAAGTCGAGCGACAGCTCGGCGCCCTTGGCGTGCAGCTCGGCGATATCGTCGGTGTTGTTGAAGATCGTGGAGACGATCGCGTAGGCGACGTCATCGTCCAGATCGGCGCGGCAGACCAGCGTGGCCTTCACGGTGACGGTCACCGCATCGGCAGCCTGACCGTTGTAGGTGCCGGCCGGGATCGTGTAGGACGCGTACCAGGGGCAGGCGTCAAGCAGCTTTGCCATGTGATCGTCGTCGATGGAGATCAGATTCACGGTGTTGGTCGTAGCGAGGTCGACAATCGAGGGCGTGGGGGCGCCGGCCGTGGTGAAGGCGGCGTCGATCTTGCCGTCGCGCAGGCTTTCGGTGGAGGAGTTGAAGGACTCGTAAACAGGCTTGATGTCGTCAAGCGTCATGTCGTACGCGGCCAGGATATCCACGGTGTTGAAGTAGGTGCCGGAGCCGACGTCGCCGACACAGACGTTCTTGCCCTTGAGATCGGCCACAGACGTGATCGAGGGATCGACGGAGACGATCTGCACCGTCTCGGCGTACAGACCGCCGAGCACGCGGAAGCCGTCGAGTACGCCGACGTCGGCAAAGCTGTTCGTGCCGTTGTAGGCGTAGGTCATAACGTCGGACTGGACGGTGGCCAGGTCGTAGATGCCGTCGGTCACGATGCCGGTGATGTTCGCGGCGCTGCCGTTGGAGGAGACGACGGTGATGGCAATATCGGTATTCTGGCCGACAAAGCTGCCCAGCACGCCGCCGAAGGCGTAATAGGTGCCGGCTTCGCCGCCGGTGCCCATCGTCAGCTTGGCGGAGACGGCCGCGGGCGCGTCGTCAGCGGCGGGCGCGTCGTCGACCGCAGGGGGGGGATCGACCGCCGGAGCGGGATCGGCCGCCGGAGCGGGGGCCGCGCTCTGGCCGCAGGCGCAAAGCGCGAAGACAAGGCACAGGGCCAGGATAAGAGCAAGGATCTTTTTCATTTCGGTTTTCCTCCCGGATCGAGTATATTTGAAAAGCCGCCCGCTGAGGCGCCTCTCGCGTCTCGAACCGTTGCACTACGCTTTTCATGCGTAAATAATACAACCGAAAATTGAAAAAAGCAAGTGGAAAATGAGAGTATCACGAAAAGGAGTAAAGCAAAAAGACGAAAAGAAAAATGAAAAAATCAAAAAATGGCATTATTTTTTAATTTTACAGGCGGAAAACGCAGATAATTTACGTAAAACAGAATAAAAAAGAAAACAAAATGAGGAAAAGCGAGGGGCTTGACGGCGTGGCAAAGGCGAGTTATACTCTTAAAAGTTGAATTAATAATGAAAGTTTTGGGAGTAAAACCATGGACTTTACTTTGATCAACAGCTTTATCGCCGTGGCGGAGGAGGGCAGCTTTTCCACAGCCGCCAAGCACCTGTTCCTCTCGCAGCAGTCGCTGTCCAAGCAGATCGCCAAGCTGGAAAGCGAGCTGGGGACCGAGCTTCTCGTCCGCAGCCGTCCTCTGCGTCTGACGCAGAACGGCAAGCTCTTTCTGCAGACGGCCAAGGAGATGGTCAAGCTCAAGCAGGAGTTTGAGGAGACCTGCGGCACCGCCGGTCGCGGCGAGGAGAGCATCCACGTCGGTATGGAGCACACCATCGCCCGCGCGATCCTGCCGCGGGTGCTGCCCCGCTATATGGACGCGCACGCCGACGTCTATGTGCGCATCAGCGAGGAATCGCCCGAGGAGCTGGAAAAGGCGGTCTCCCACGAGGGGATCGACCTGGTCGTCGGCTCGATCTCCAGCCCGCCCCAAAGCTACCGCACGATCGAGCTCTGCCGCAAGGAGCAGATCCTGGTCGTGCCGAAAAAGCAGCTGCGCGCCATGGCGGGCGAGCGCTATGACGAGCTGCGCGAGGAGTTTTCCCGCGGCGTCGATCTGCGCTTTTTTGAAAAGGCGCCCTTCATCAAGCAGCCGCGCAACTCCTCCGGCGGCAGAAGTCTGATGAGTTATATGAAGTATTACGACGTCTCCCCCAACTTCGTCTGCGAGCTGACGAACGTGGAAAACGCGTTTCAGCTTGCGCTCTCCGGCGTCGGCGCGCTGATTTATGCCAAGATCTTCTGGGATCTGCTCGATCCCGCGCTGCAGGAGGATTATCTCACCCTGGTCGACCTCTTCCCGCTTCCCTATCTGCCCGACACGGACAAGGTCTGCGCCTATGTCCGCGCCGGCGCGCTCGAGGAGGGCCGCAGCGCCGAGCTGCTGGCCCTGATCACGGCTTTTTTGAAGGACTATGAAAACGGAAGGCTGTGGAGGGAAGCATGAGAACAAAGCTGATCGCCTTTGATCTGGACGGCACGCTGCTGCACGACGACAAAACGGTCGCCGCGCGCTCGCTGCGCGCGCTGCAGGCGGCCCATGAGGCCGGCGCGCTGATCGTCCCGGCGACGGGACGGATCTACAAGGTCGTTCCCGCCGCGCTCAAATTGCAGCCCTTTTCGCGCTATTTCATCACGATCAACGGCGCCTACGTCTTTGACGCGCAGGAGGATGTGCCGCTCTACCGCGCAGAGATCGGAAATGAATTGGCCATCCGGCTGATGGAATACATGGACACGCTCGACGTGCTTTATGACTGTTATAAGGACAATTGGGGCTTTGTCTCGCAGTATTTTCTGGACCACGCGGGGGACTATATCACAGACCGGGGTATCCTCGAGATGTTCCGCCGCTCGCGCACGCCGGTGGACGATCTGAAGGAATATCTGCGCGCCGACGGCGGCAGCATCCAGAAGACCCAGATGCACTTCCGCGATCTGCGCGAGAGAAAGCGCCAACTGGAGCTGCTGCCTTCCCTCTTCCCGGAGATCGCGGTCAGTACCTCGATACCGACAAATATCGAGCTGAACATCGCCGCGGCCAACAAGGGCGACGCGCTCAGAGCGCTGTGCAAAGCGCTCGGCGTCGCGCCGGAGGAGACCGTGGCTTTCGGCGACGGGACGAACGACCTGAGCATGATCCGCGCCGCCGGCCTGGGCGTGGCGATGGGCAACGCGGACTTTGCCGTCAAGGCCGCGGCCGACACGGTCTGCGACGACAACGAGCACGACGGCGTGGCCGTTTTTTTGGAACGTCTCCTGGCGGAGACGTGAAAAACCCCGGGACTGTGAAAAAAATCACAGTCCCGGGGTTTTTCAGTTTTTCGTTTTTAGACTTTAGTTTTTAGTCTCGTCCTCTAAAAACGAAAAACAAAAAACTAAAAACTACAGTCGGTCTCACCCGAGCTTGTCGCCGTTTTTCACCGGCCTGTCCGGGCGGATCAGCACGACGCCGCCCTCGCTGTAGGTGCCCAGCACCAGCACCTCGGACATGAAGTCCGCGATCTGCCGCGGCGGGAAATTGACGACGGCCAGCACCTGCCTGCCGACGAGTTCCTCGGGCGTGTAGTGCTGCGTGATCTGCGCCGAGGATCTCTTCGTGCCGATCTCTTCCCCGAAATCCACAAGGAGCTGATAGGCGGGTTTTCTCGCCTTGGCAAAGACCTTTGCCTCCGTGATCGTGCCGACCCGGATATCCAGCTTCATAAAATCGTCAAAGGTGGCCATTTTGCGGACTCCTTTCTGAAAACCAAAACCGGAAACTACTTATCCAGCCAACTGCACGCAGCCAGCGCGGCGACCGCGCCGTCCGCGACGGCGGTGGTCAGCTGGCGCACCTTCTTCGCGCGGCAGTCGCCCGCGACGAAGAGCCAGGGCGTCCTTGTCACGCAGCTTTCGTTCGCCGCGGCATATCCGCGCTCATCCAGCGCGAGGTGTTCGGCGAAGGCGCCGTTGTCCGGCTCGTGGCCGATCGCGACGAACAGGCCGTCGACCTTCAGCTCGCGCTCTTCCCCGTTCTGCCGCACGACGATCCCCGTCAGCTCGTCCTCGCCTATCAGGCGCGTGATCGCGGCGTTCAAGACAAACTCGACGTTGTCTTTCTCCCGCAGCGCGCGCACCAGCGCCTCCTCGCCGCGGAAGCTGTCACGCCGGTGGATGAGATAGACGCGGCTTGAGGTCTCGGAGAGGAGCATCGCGTCCTGCAGCGCGCTGTTGCCGCCGCCGCTGACGGCCACGGGCAGGCCCTTGAAGAACGCGCCGTCGCACACCGCGCAGTAGCCCACGCCGGAGCCGACAAGCTCTTCCTCGCGCTCCACGCCCAGCATCCGCGGCTTGGCCCCGGTTGCGAGAATGACGGCGCGGCCTTCGTAGCTGGCGCCGAATTCGCAGCTCACGCGCCGGAAATCGCCGCAGTCCTCGATCCCGGTGACCTCCTCGATCTCGACCTCGGCGCCCTGCGCCATGGCCTGCTCGGCCATGCGGTCGCCCAGGTCCGTGCCGGAGATCGACACGACGGAGGGGAAATTCTCCACCTTCGGGCTCCAGGTGATCTGGCCGCCGAGCGCGGCCTTTTCGAGAATGAGAACGCGCTTGCCCGCGCGGCGGGCATAGACGGCGGCTGTCAGCCCCGCGGGGCCGCCGCCGATGATGATAATGTCGTACATGGCAATACTCCTTGTTTATACGGAAAAAGGGCCGGCGCCGCCGGCCCTTTTTCAAGTTGTGCTGTCGATCAGCCTGCGAGATACTGCTTGATCGCGCCGGCGCCGGCGTACTTTTCAAAGCCGCCCTTGCCGTCGGTCACGACGAGCGTCGGGGTCTGCTTGACGCCGAACTCGCGCGCCATGTCCATGTGGTCGTCGGCGATGAGCTTTTCATACGCCACGCCCGCCTTGCTCAGGTAATTCGCCGCCATCGTGCAGTTGGGGCAGGACACACGGGAAAAGAGGATCGTGCGCTTTTCGTTTGCGTCCGCGGCCTCGACGGGGGCGGCGGGAGCGGCCTCTTCCTTTTTCTCCGCGTAGATCGGGCCGTTGTGCGTCAGATGAGAGTTCTCGATGACGTACTCGCGGCGCTCCTTGTACTCCTGGGTCTTGCCGGCGTTCCAGTTCTGCACCGGGCGGTAGTAGCCGGTGATGCGGCTGTAGACCTCGGCGCTCTCGCCGCAGTGGGGGCAGGTGAACTGCTCGCCGGTGAGATAGCCGTGATGCTTGCAGACCGAGTAGGTCGGGGACATCGTGTAGTAGGGCAGCTTGTAGTTCTCGGCGATCTTGCGCACGAGGTTGGCCGCGGCCTCCCAGCTGGGCAGCTTTTCACCCAGGAAGGCGTGGAACACGGTGCCGGAGGTGTAAAGCGTCTGCAGATCGTCCTGCACGTCAAGCGCCTCGAAAATGTCGGCGGTGTAACCGACCGGCAGG
>JAFSWC010000069.1 GCA_017444665.1 Oscillospiraceae bacterium | reverse complement strand
TGGACGGCTCCGGCATGAGCGCGATCATCAAGGTCGCCTTCCTCTTCGGCATGTTCGGCATGGACTTCAACTCCGGCGATGCGATCCTTGCGATCATTGTCGCAACGGTCTCCTCCGTGGCCATGTCCGGCATCCCGGGCGGCGGCGGCACCGGCGAGCTGGTGCTCTGCTCGCTGTTCTTCCCGGAGCAGCTGGCGATCGCCTTCCCCATCGCGCAGGCGATCGGCGATCTGGTCGATCCTCCCGCCACGATGGTCAACGCGGCCGGCGACTATGTGGCCTCCTATATCGTCTCCCGTTTCAACGACGGCAAGGATTGGCTGCAGAAGGCCCTTGCAAGAAAGCAGCAGGCCTCCGAAACCGCGACGGTCGAGTAAGATGCGTTATACCAAAATGCACGGCGCAGGCAATTCCTTTGTCATTCTGGAAAACCTGCACGGCGAGCTTTCGGGCGAGGACCTTTCCGTCCTCGCCCTGCGCTTATGCGATCCCTCGCGCGGCCCCGGCGCCGACGGCATGATCGTCCTGGCCCCGCCCGCAGCGGACGAGGACTTCTCGATGCTCTTTTACAACGCCGACGGCTCGACGGGCGAGATGTGCGGCAACGGCGCGCGCTGCGTCGCCCGCTACGGCGTCGAGCACGGCCTTGTGCGCGACGCGGCGCATATCCGCTTTCGCGCAACGGCGGGAGAGATCACGGCCCGGCGGATCGACAGGGAGAACTATGAGGTGCGCCTCAACGACCCGAGCGTGATCGACCTGCGCCGCGCGGCCGAATCGGACGCGGGGACGGTGCTTTGCAGCTATGTCGAGCTGGGCGACCCCGGCATCCCGCACGCGGTCGTGCGCGTGTTCGACGACGCGTTCAGCGACCTCGACGCGCTGCGCGAAAAAGGCCGCGCGCTGCGCCGCAGCCCTGCCTTCCCGCGCGGGGCAAACGTCACCTTCGCCAGCGTTGATGAGAACGACCGTGTCCGCGCGATCACCTTCGAGCGCGGCGTCGAGGACTTTACCCTGGCCTGCGGCACGGGCTGCGCCGCCGCGGCGGTCAGTCTCTGCCTGCTCGGCGACGTGGCGGGCGAGCGCGTCACGGTCGACATGCCCGGCGGCACCCTGTCCGTTTCCTTCCAGCGCGAGGGCTGCGCCGCGCGCGATATCCTTCTCACCGGCCCGACGGCCGTCGTGGGAGAGGGAGAAGCCGCCCTGCGCTGAAAGAAACTGCTTTCATGCGAAAGACACCGGAAATACTTATCGTATTTCCGGTGTCTTTTTCTTGTCGGTGCGGGGAAACGCTCCGCCCTTTACGCCCCCGGAAACGGAATTGAAAAGGCCGTATGCCTATGCTACAATAGAATCAAAATAGACCCGGGAGGGCTACTGTACCTGGTACGCTACCGCCGCCGTGCTGCTGTGCCGCAGCGCCGGCGTGCCCGCCCGCTTTGTGCAGGGCTACCGGGGAGAACTGGCCGGAGAGGTCTATACGCCGCTTGATTCGCGATACGCGCACGCCTGGTGCGAATGCTATATCGGCGGATACGGCTGGGTGACCGTGGAGGCGACGCCCGGATTTGAAAGCGACGGAACCGGCTGGCCGACCGCCGCGGAGGAGCAGGCGCTGCGCGACAGCGCCCCGGCGCCCCGGGAGGAGCATTCCGCGGAAGAAACGGGCGGACGCGATCCCGCGGCGCTTCTGCCCGCCCCGTCCGGCCGTACCGGGTCGGCCGACGAGCCTGCTTCAGAGCCGGAGCCCGCCGCGGCACGGTTCAGCTGGCTGCTGGCCCTGATCCCCGTCGTGCTCCTGGGGGCGCTGACGGCGCTCGGCCTGTGGCTGCGGGCAAGAGAAAAACGGCGCTACGCGGCGGCCGACCCGGCAACACGGCTGCAGCTGGATCTGGAAAGGCTGCTGCGCGATCTGCGCGGCAAGGGCTATCCGCGCCGGCCGGAGGAATCCCTGCGGCTGTATTTCGCCCGCCTGCCCTGGCACTATCTCCTCGCGCGCGAAGCCGAGGCGGAGGAGATGGCCGCGCTGTACGACCGCTGCTTTTTCGCGCAGGAGACGCCGAGCGAGGCAGAACTGGCACGGCACCGGGCCTTTGCCGCCCGCTTCCGGCCGAAGACGCTGCGTCAGTGGATGATCTGGTACAGCCTGCAATGAAAGCAGTCCCGCCTGAAGCAGGGCGGACCGCCGCAGAAACCCAAAAACAGCCCCGTCGGAGGACGGGGCTGTTTTCGCGCGTATTTTCATGCGGCGGGGTGTATCGTACAGAGCAGAATCGCATTTCACGGGAGGCAATACTATGCAGGCGACAAAAACGCGCCCTGTCGCGGCGCGAAGCGGGATCATCTATCTGCGTACGGACGAGATCAGCCCCAACCCGGTGCAGCCGCGCACCGTGTTCGAGGACGAGGCGCTGCGCGAACTTTCCGACAGCATCCGCAGCTACGGCATCCTCAATCCGCTGACGGTGCGGCGGCGCTCGGGGCGCTATGAGCTGGTCGCGGGGGAGCGGCGGCTGCGCGCGGCGAAGATGGCGGGCCTGCGCGAGGTGCCCTGCATGCTCATCGACGTCAACATGGAGGACGCGGGGCTGATCGCGCTGGTGGAAAACCTGCAGCGGCGGGATCTGAACTTTCTCGAGGAGGCCAACGGCATCCGCCAGCTGATCCGCATGTTCGGCATGAGCCAGGAGGAGGCGGCGCGGCGCCTGGGCAAGTCGCAGTCGGCGGTGGCAAACAAGCTGCGCCTGTTAAAGCTGCCGGAGGACGTGCTGGAAACGCTGCGCGACCGCGGCCTTTCCGAGCGCCACGGGCGCGCGCTGCTGCGCCTGCCGGACGAGGAAAGCCAGCGCGCGGCGCTGGGAAAAATCATCGAGAAGGATATGACCGTCGCGGCGGCGGAGAGCTATGTCGACGAGCTGCTTGCCGCCGAAACGCCGCCTCCCGGCACCGCAAAGCGCACCTTTGTCATGAAGGACGTGCGCCTTTTCCTCAACAGCGTTTCGCGCTCGTTCGAGCTGATGCGGCAGGGCGGCGTCGCCGCCGACATGCAGCGCAGGGAAACCGACGACGCCCTGATCCTGACGATCTCGATCCCCAAAAAATGATGCACCTTTTTGGCTTTCGGAATCCGCCGGAACAGCATCTGATCTCCGGCCACCTGTTCGCATAAACGGGCATAAAACCCCTCCTCCTGTCGTATCGTGTAGGGAGGTGGTGGAAAATGCTCAGCTTCTTTTCCGACCTGCGCTATCGCGAGGTCATCGATATCCACACGGGCTTTCGGCTCGGCTACATCTGCGACGCGGAATTCGACGACGAAAGCGGGCGGATCTGCTCGCTGATCACGCCCGGCAAGGCCAAGTTTTTCGGCCTTCTCGGGCGCGAGGACGATTATATCCTGCCGTGGGAGTGCATCGTGCGCGTGGGGCGGGACATTATCCTGGTCGACAGCAAGGAGGAAATGCGGCGGCGCAAGCGCCCCCGGAGGTTTTAGTTTTTAGATTTTAGATTTTAGTTTTTAGCGATTCGTGTCGGAAGCATGTGCTAAAAACCAAGAACTCTTGACTAAAAACGAAAAAAGACAGGAAAAGCATTTTTGCTTTTCCTGTCTTTTTTGCATTTCCCGACGGGAAATTACTTGCCCATGTTCATCTGGGCGGCGACTTCGGCTGCGAAGTCCTCTTCCTTCTTCTCGATGCCCTCGCCCTTGACGTAGTGGATGGCGTCGACGAACTTCACCTTGCCGCCGAGCTTCTTCGCGGCGTCGGCAATGTAGCCGGCCACGTCGCCGGAGAAGAGGTCGGAGCGGACGAACTCCTGCTGGAGCAGGCAGTTTTCCTTGTAGAAGGCGTTGATCTTGCCGGCGGCGATCTTTTCCTTGATCGCCTGGGGCTTGGCGGCCATCTTCGGGTCGTTGTCCATCAGAGCGACCTGAACTTCCAGCTCATGGTCGATGACTTCCTGCGGAACAAGGGACTTGTCCCAGAACTTGGGGTTCATCGCGGCGATCTGCATCGCGACGTTCTTGCCGATCTCGGTGGCGTCGCAGCCCTCGACCTCGAGGTTGACGAGCACGCCGTGGGTGCCGCCGGCGTGGACGTAAGCCACGTTGGTGGGGTTGGCAAAGCGGGCGAAGCGGCGGATCTGCAGGTTCTCACCAATGCTCATGACCTTTTCGGGCATGATGCCGGCGACGGTCAGCTCGCTGCCGGGGTACTTGCACTCGAGCAGGGCGGCGACGTCGGCCGGCTTGTCGTTGAGGACGACCTTGCAGACGTCCATCACGAACTGCTTGAAGGGTTCGCTCTTGGCGCAGAAGTCGGTCTCGCAGTTGACCTCGACGATGGCGCCGACGCCGCACTCGGGGCAGACGCGGGCATAGGCCATGCCCTCGGCGGCCACGCGGCCGGCCTTCTTCGCGGCCTTGGCGAGGCCCTTCTCACGCAGCCAGTCGACTGCCTTGTCCATATCGCCGTCGGTAGCCTGGAGCGCCTTCTTGCAGTCCATCATGCCGACGTTGGTCATCTCGCGGAGAGTCTTGACATCCTGAGCGGTAAAAGCCATTTTTATATTCCTCCTGTATAATCATTAGAAAAGGGGCGTAAG
>JAFSWC010000068.1 GCA_017444665.1 Oscillospiraceae bacterium | reverse complement strand
TACGGGGACGGTCGTTGTAATCGGTGCGCGTGTTCGCGATCTTATCGACCACGTCCAGCCCCTCGGTGATTTTGCCGAAGGCGGCGTACTGGCCGTCGAGGTGGGGAGAATCCTCGTGCATGATGAAGAACTGGCTGCCGGCCGAGTTGGGCGCCATCGTGCGCGCCATGGACAGAACGCCGCGGCTGTGCTTAAGGTCGTTTTTGAAGCCGTTCGAGATAAACTCGCCGCGGATGGAGTAGCCCGGGCCGCCGACGCCCTTGCCCTGGGGGTCGCCGCCCTGGATCATAAAGCCGGAGATGACGCGGTGGAAAATCACGCCGTCATAAAAGCCCTTTTTGCAGAGGGAAACGAAGTTGTTGACGGTGTTGGGCGCGATCTCCGGGTAGAGCTCCGCCTTCATGATATCGCCGTTTTCCATTTCAATGGTGACAATCGGATTGCTCATGATCTATGATTTCCTTTCTTTATTCTGCGTTTTTCATGGCGCGCTCGATGTCGCGCTTCGACTGACGCTCAGCCTCGCTGTCGCGCTTGTCGTGCAGCTTTTTGCCCTTGCACAGGCCCAGATCGACCTTCACGCGGCTGTCCTTGAAATACAGCCCAAGCGGGATGAGCGCAACACCGTCCTGCATGACGCGGGCGTTGAGACGGTTGATCTCGCGCTTGTGCATCAAAAGACGGCGCGGACGCACCGGGTCGCGGTTAAAGATGTTGCCGTGCTCGTAGGGGGAGATGTGCATCCCGCGGACGAACAATTCACCGTTTTTGACCGTGCAGTAAGAGTCTTTGAGATTGGCCCCGCCGGCGCGGATGGATTTGACCTCGGTCCCGCAAAGCTCGATCCCGGCCTCGTAACGCTCGAGCACGAAATATTCATGAAAAGCTTTGCGATTGGAGGTGATCTCCTTTACGCCCTTCTGCTTGGCAGCCATTTTTCTCACATCCTCGGGGGATATCTTAACACATCGGGGAGGAAAATAAAAGCATATTTTATGAACAGGAAGACGCGGCAAAAGCGTCATGTTTCCGAACTGTAAGATAATGTGACGGAAGAGAAACAAAATACATGCCGTTTTGTTTTGGATCAGCGGATCTTTTTGGCTTTTTACCCGGATTTGCGGGAAAAAAGTATGGCATTCGAAAAAAAGATGTGCTATACTGAGCATACAATATTATGTAAATTATTTTTGTTATTTTCGGGAGGGATGCCCCTTGGAATGCATCGAGAAGCGCATAGACGGCGAAGTGAAATACAGCGGCGTCATCGTGAACGTAAGACTTGACCGCGCAGAGCTGGAAAACGGCAAGATCGTCCGGCGCGAGGTCGTTGAGCATCCCGGCGGCGTCGGCATCCTGCCGATCGACGACGAGGGGAACTGCTACATGGTGCGCCAGTTCCGCTATCCTTTTTCCCGCCAGCTGCTGGAGATCCCGGCGGGAAAGCTGGAATACGGAGAGGAACCGCTCTCGTGCGCCGTGCGGGAGCTTTCGGAGGAAACCGGATTTGCGGCCGAGGAGCTGATCGAGCTTGGCGCGTGCTATACCTCTCCCGGCTTTTCGAGCGAGGTGCTGCATCTCTATCTGGCACGCGGCCTTCACGCCGGAAAGGCGCATCTTGACGAGGATGAGTTTCTCAACGTCGAAAAGCACAGTCTGGAGGAACTGCTGGAGATGGCGGACAGACGCGAGCTGCCCGACGCCAAGACGGTGATCGCGCTGCTGAAGGCCGACAGACTGCTTAACAGAAAGAAATAACACAAGATTTAGATTTTTGTTCGGGAATCGACCACAAAATAGTTGCCTTTTGACAAGGTGTATGCTAAAATCAAAAATCGGGCATAAGCCCGAATGACGGAAAGGTGCAGTCACGTGGAAAAATATGTTATCAACGGCGGCGCGACACTGCGCGGCGAAGTGGAGATCAGCGGGGCGAAAAACGCCGCCGTGGCGATCATTCCCGCGGCGCTTCTGGTCGACGGCGTCTGCCGGATCGAAAATATTCCCCAGATCAGCGATGCGGATATGCTGCTGACCATTCTCAGCCATCTCGGCGCGAAGGTCCGCTTTATCAACAAAACGATGATCGAAATCGACAGCACGAGCGTGCGCTGTGTCGACGCGCCCTTTGATCTGACGCGCAAGATCCGTGCGTCCTATTATCTCATCGGCGCGATGCTCGGCCGCTTCGGGCGCGCCAAGACCACGATGCCCGGCGGCTGCAACTTCGGCGTGCGTCCGATCGAGCAGCACATCAAGGGCATGACGGCGCTCGGCGCCGACGTCGACGTGCGCAACGGCTTTGTCTATGCCGAAACGCAGGACGGCAAGCTGCACGGCGCGCGCATCTATCTTGACAAGGTCTCCGTCGGCGCTACGATGAACATCATTCTCGCCGCGACGCTGGCCCACGGCCGCACCATCATTGAGAACGCCGCGCGCGAGCCGCACATCGTCGATCTTGCGAACTTCCTTAACTCCATGGGCGCGGATATCCGCGGAGCCGGTACCGACACGGTCAAGGTCAACGGCGTGGAAAAGCTGCACGGCGGCTCGTACACCATCATTCCGGACCAGATCGAGGCCGGCACCTATATGGTCGCCGCCGCCGCGACGGGCGGGGAAGTGCTGATCCGCAACGTCATCCCCAAGCATCTTGAGTGCATCAGCGCCAAGCTGCGCGAAACCGGCACCATCATCCAGGAAAATGAGGACTCCGTCTTTGTCAAAGGGGCGAAGCATCTGCGCCGCGCCAACGTCAAGACGCTGCCCTATCCCGGCTTCCCGACCGATATGCAGCCCCAGATGGGAACGCTGCTGTGTCTGGCGAACGGCACCTCGGTCATCACCGAGGGCATCTATGACAACCGCTTCAAGTACGTCAACGAGCTGCGCAAGATGGGCGCCGAGATCCAGGTCGACGGCCGCGTCGCCGTCATCGAGGGCGGGCGCGAGCTGAGCGGCGCGGTGGTGCAGGCCTGCGACCTGCGCGCCGGCGCGGCGATGGTCATCGCGGGGCTGTGTGCAAAGGGCACGACTATGATCGAGGATGTTCACTATATCGAACGCGGCTATGAAAACTTTGTCGGCAAGCTCCGTGCTCTCGGCGCGGATATCTCCGTCGTGGATTTCCCGGACGACGACGGTGGGGAAAAGATCATCTCCGTAAGCTGATGCGTCTTACGGTATTTGCCAGCGGTTCGAGCGGAAATTGCCTGCTGCTGTCGGGCGGCAGGACCAATATATTGATCGACGCCGGGATCTCAACACGCAGGCTTGCCTCGCTGCTCGGCGAGTGCAGCCTTACATTACAGGATATCGGCGGAGTGCTCATCACACATGAGCACTCCGATCATATTTCCGGGCTGAAAACGCTCCTCAGGCACTGCGATTGCCCGGTTTATGCCCCGCGCACCGTGGCCTCGCGTCTGCGCGGCATGCTGCCGGAGATCGACGGACGGCTTGTCGTCATCCCGGTAGGGGAGGACTTTTCGATCGCCTCGCTGACGGTGCGCGCTTTTCATACGCCGCACGACACGCCGGAGAGCGTGGGCTACCGTGTCAGCTGCGGCGGCGTTTTCGCCATCGCAACGGACATGGGCTGCGTGACCGACGAGATCCGCGAGAATCTGCGCGGCGCCGACGCGGTGCTGATCGAATCGAACCATGACGAGGATATGCTGCGCTTCGGCCCCTATCCGGCGATGCTCAAACGCCGGATCCTTTCGGATCACGGCCATTTGTCGAACGAAAACTGCGCGGCGCTGGCGCGCGAGCTGGCAGAGAGCGGAACGAGAACGATCATCCTCGGCCATTTAAGCCGACAGAACAACACGCCTGCTTTGGCGCGGCGCGCGGCCGAGGCGGCGCTTGACGGCACCGGGGCGGCGATCTGCTGCGCGCCCGAGCTTGGCTGCCTGGCGCTGAGAGTGGAGGAAGCATGCTTGCAATCAAGCTGATCTGCGTCGGAAAGATGCGGGAAAAATATTATATCGAGGCCTTCGAGGAATACCGCAAGCGTCTCGGCGCATACTGCAGGCTGGAATGCCTTGAACTTGCGGAGCAGCGTCTTTCGGAAAACCCGCCGCAGGGCGAGATCGCCGCGGCGCTTGAGCGCGAAGGCGCGGAGATCGCGCGAAATATCCCCGCGGACGCCTTTTGCGTTGCGCTGTGCGTCGAGGGAAAAGAGAAAAGCAGCGAGGATTTTGCCTCGCTTTTCCGCGAAAGAGAGCTTTCGGGCAAGCCGAAGCTGTGCTTTCTTGTCGGCGGTTCGTACGGCATGAGCGAGAGCGTGAAGAGCCGCGCGGACCTGAAGCTGAGCATGTCGAAAATGACCTTTCCGCACCATCTGGCGCGCGTGATGCTTGCCGAGCAGATTTATCGCGCCTTTAAGATCGGCGAGGGGTCGCGGTATCATAAATGACAGGAGCGATGTTATGAAAAAAGAAGATTGGGGCCGTTCCGGAGCGGGGCTCGTCTTCGAGCGCTGGCCGAAGGACGAGGAAGGCCGGGCGGAGGAAAGCGCTTTCCTTTGCACGTGCAGCAACACGGACATGAGCGATGAACTGACGGTCAACATGCTGGAGGCTTACGGCATCCCCTGCGTGCGGGACTATCCCGGCAACGGAAGCTTCGGGCGCGTGATCATGGGCGCAAGCGGAACGGGGGTTGACATTTTCGTTCCGAAGAGTATGCTTGAGACAGCACAAAAGCTGATAGAAGGAGTAGAAAACGATGAGGAATTATAAAGAAGAGTACCAGCGCTGGCTGGACAGCCCTGCCCTCACCGAGGAGGAATGGAAAGAACTCAACGATATCGCGGACGACGAAAAGGAGATTGAGAGCCGCTTCTTCGCTCCGCTTGAGTTCGGCACCGCCGGACTGCGCGGCACGATGAAGGTCGGTCTTCACCACATGAACATCCATGTGATCCGCCATGCCACCCAGGCCTTTGCCAACGTCATCTGCGCGGAGGGCGAGGAGGCGATGGCCAAGGGCGTCGCGATCGACCATGACTGCCGTCTCAACGGCCGCGATTTCGCGGTGGAGGCTGCCTGCGTCATGGCGGCCAACGGCATCCACGTCCGCCTGTTTGACGCGCTGCGCCCCACGCCGGAGTTGAGCTTTGCCGTGATCCATTACGGCTGCACCGCCGGCATCAACGTGACGGCCAGCCACAACCCCAAGGAATACAACGGCTATAAGGTCTACTGGTCCGACGGCGCCCAGCTGCCGCCCCAGCACGCCGACGCCGTTGCGCGCGAGATGGAGAAAATCGATATCTTCACCGGCTTTAAGACCTGCAGTTTCGACGAAGCCGTCGCGGACGGCCGCATCGAGATCATGGGCGACGAGACCGACGAGGCCTTCCTTGCCGAGGTCATGAAGATGGCCATCGACCCCAAGACTGTCGCCGAGGTCGCGGACGATTTCCGTATCGTTTACACGCCGTTCCACGGCTGCGGCTACAAGCTCGTTCCGGAGGCGCTGCGCCGCCTGGGCATCAAGCATCTCTACCCGGTGCCGGAGCAGATGGTCATCGACGGCAGCTTCCCGACCGTCGTCAGCCCCAACCCCGAAAACCCCGAGGGCTTCTATCTGGCGGTGGATCTTGCCAAAAAGGTCGACAGCGACCTGATCATCGGCACCGATCCCGACTCGGACCGCATCGGCACGATGGTGCGCCGCGGCGACGAGTATGTGACCATCACGGGCAACCAGATGGGCGTGCTGCTGCTGGACTATATCATCAACGCCCGCCGCGAGACCGGCACCCTGCCGGAAAACGCCGGCGCGCTGTCAAGCATCGTCTCCACGGCGATGGCACGCGTCGTGGCCGAGCAGAACGGCGTCCACTTCGAGGACACCTTCACCGGCTTCAAGTTCATGGCCGAGCGTGTCGCTGCCTGGGAAAAGGCGAACAGCTATAAGTATATCTTCGCCTTTGAAGAGAGCTACGGCTATATGGCGGGCGACTTTGTGCGCGACAAGGACGCGGTTACGGCTTCGCTGCTTGTAGCCGAAATGGCGGCGCACTATTACAAGAAGGGCATGACGCTGTACGACGCGATCGAATCGCTGTATGAGAAGTACGGCTATTTCGAGGAAAAGACGCTTAACCTTGTGATGCCCGGTCTCGACGGACTGCAGAAGATGAAAAAGCTGATGGATACCCTGCGCAGCGAGCCGCCCAAGGAGATCGGCGGGACCGAGATCGCCCGTCTGCGCGACTATCTCGACGGCAGCATTTACGTCTCCGGTCTCGGCAAGGTCGACAAGACGCCCTTTGCCGGCTCAAACGTGCTGTATTTCGAGCTTGCCGACGGCAGCAGCTTCATCGTCCGTCCCTCCGGCACCGAGCCGAAGATCAAGGTCTATATCCTTTGCCGCGGCGAGAACAAGGCGGCCTGCGACGAGCACGTGGCCCGCTATGTTGCATTTGCGGAGGGACTCAGCAAATGATTTTTTGGCAGCTTTTTGTCTCGTTTGCCAGGGTGGGCGTGCTCACCTTCGGCGGCGGCTATGCGATGATCCCGATGCTGGAGCGCGAGATCGTCGACCGCCGCGGCTGGGCGACAAGCGAAGAGCTGATGGACTATTACGCCGTGGGTCAATGTACCCCCGGCGTAATTGCCGTTAATACGGCGACCTTCATCGGCTTTAAGACGGCGGGAAACCTCGGCGGCATCGTGGCGACGCTGGGCGTCGTTTTCCCCTCCTTCGTCATCATCTCGGTCATCGCCGGGATCATCCGGAACTTTTCCGATATCCCGGCCGTTAAAAGCGCGTTCGCGGGCATCCGCGTGTGCGTTTGCGTGCTGATCTTCAATTCCGTGGTCAAGCTGTGGAAGGGCGCGGTGAAGGATAAGGCAACGCTTGCGCTGTGCCTGCTCGTGTTTATTCTGAGCGTGTTTTTCTCCATCTCGCCGATCGTGTTCGTGCTGTTCTGCGCGGCGGCCGGCATCCTCTTTACCAGGATGGGGGTGCGCGGGAAATGACGCTTTTGCTCACCTTGTTTTTCGAGTTTTTCAAGACCGGTCTCTTCGCCGTCGGCGGGGGAATGGCGACGCTGCCGTTCCTGTATGACATGTCCGCGCGGCATCCCGACTGGTTTTCGGCCGCTCAGCTGGCGGACATGGTCGCCGTTTCGGAATCGACGCCCGGCCCGATCGGGGTGAACATGGCCACCTACGTCGGCTTTGAGACCGGCGGCGTCGCAGGCGGGCTTGTCGCGACGCTGGGGCTGGTGACGCCCTCAATCATCGTGATCCTGATCGTCGCGCGCATGCTCAAGGCCTTTCGCGACAACCGCTACGTCGACGCCGCGTTTTACGGCCTTCGACCCTGCTCGGTCGGGCTGATCGCGGCGGCGGGCGTGCTGGTCGTGAAGATCGCGCTGCTGCACCTTGACGCCTATGCCGCAAGCGGCGCGCTGACGGAGCTTTTCAACTGGAAGGCGCTTGCGCTGGCCGCGGTGCTGCTGGTGCTGACGCGCGCTGTCAAGGCGACAAAAAAGCTCCATCCGGTCGTGTTTATCCTCTGCTCCGCCGCGGTCGGCGTCCTGTTTTCGTTTTAGCGGATCAAAAGCTCTCTTCCGTGCGCGGAAGAGAGCTTTTTTTGTTGCGGTGCGGGAAAAAGCATGTTATGATGAATTAAAGCGAAAAAGAACGGAGAAAGGCCTTTTTGAAGAGGCAGGAGGACGACATGGCTTTTTGTATACATTGCGGCGCAAAACTGGAAGAGGATGCGAAGTTTTGCACGAATTGCGGCGCGAGACAACCGGAGATCCCTGCGACGACACCGACGGAACAGCCGTTTGTGAGCGTCGCCGAGACTGAAAAGACCGCCGGCGTTTACAACGAACCGGCAGCTTGGCAGACCGCGCAGAGCTATGATCCGACGATATATGGCCCGCTCGCCAAACCGGTGAAGCAGAAGAGCAACCGGATCGTCTTTCTCGTACTCATTGCGCTTGTCGTGCTGGTCGCAGCCGTCTTCCTGATCACCGGGAAAGGCCGCGGAGGGGCGGGAACGGACAAAGACGCGCTTGGCGTCTATACGGCACGGATGGCGGAAACGTCTTCCGGCATCAAGCTGGACATAAACGACCTGTTTGAGAACGGCTTCACCATCGAACTCAAGGACAATGGCAAGGCGGCGATCAACCTTGACGGTGACAAGGGCAGCGCAAAATGGACATTGAAGGGCGGCGTCTTTACGGTCAAGGGCTCCGGCATCGACTGCAGCGGAAAACTTGCCGACGGTTTGCTGACGCTGGAGAACGTGATGGACAGCGGCATTACGATCACCTTTGAAAAGAACGGCGCCGCACAGCCTGTATTCGGGACGCCTGAAAGCGCCCAAAGTGAAGAGAACAGCGCGGCCCTCGGCGTGTATTATGCTGACAAGGCCGTCGCCTACGGCATGGATATCGCTGTCTCAACCATGTGGGAGAACGGCTTTTCGATCGAACTGCAAAAAGGCGGCAAATGCGTCCTTACGGTCAACGGCGCGACCGATACGGCAACGTGGAAACTGGACGGCGAGGCGTTTACGCTGTCCGGGAACGGGCTTGATTTGAGCGGTACGCTTTCCGGCGGGGTCCTTTGCCTTGACGACATCATGGACACGGGCGTGGCGGTCTATTTTACCAGGGACGGATCGCTGCAGGCGGAAAGTGAGAGCGTTCCCGCCGAAAGCGTTTGGGCCGGAGACTATTACGGATGGTGGGCGGCGGATAACCTGACGGGCGAATTTGCCGGAGATGGCGATACGCTTCCGTCCTGGGACGTCTGCGCGACGATCGAGGACTACGGCGACGGAACGGGCGTAATCTATGTTTGGGACGAAGACAACGATGCCATCCTGCAGGCAGACGTTGCCTTTGCCGAAGGACTGACGGAGAAGGGGACCATGATGTGCGTCGGCGGCCGCTTCATGGACGCCGGACTGAACGAGGGAGAGTGGACCGTGGAACCCGGCGACAGCATGGTGAGCGCGCTGGAGAGCATGCTTTTCATCAGCGGGCACTATATCGACCCGGAAAACACAAACAACAGTCTCGACTATTATATCATCATGCGGCCCTGGGGGATGCGCTGGGAGGACGCCGCCTCGGCGGATACGAGCGAGATGCTCTTTGCCGATCTGATGCCGTTCCAGTATAAGAACTGGTATCTGCCGCTGATCGAGGCGGGAGAACCGATGCCAGACGAGTTTGGCGGGTTGAGCTGAGCAAAGCGTAAAACGCGTCCCGCGGCAAAAAGCCGCGGGACGCGTTTTACGCGCGAGGCTGCTTCTTGCATTCCGGCCGGGCGCGCTGTAAGATGAAAGCAGGAAAGAACAAGGGGAGCGGACTATGCGAAATTTCAAGCTCACGCTCTGCTATGACGGCAGCCGCTACGACGGCTGGCAGCGGCAGGGCAACAGCGACAACACGATACAGGGCAGACTCGAAACGCTGCTGACGCGTCTGCTGGGCCAGAGCGTCGAGGTCGCGGGCTCCGGCAGGACAGACGCGGGCGTACACGCGCTGGGACAGGTTTGCTCGTTCCGCGCGGAGACCGAGCTCGGCTGCGGGGAGCTGCTGCGCGAGATAAGACGCTATCTGCCGGAGGATATCGGCGCGCTTTCGCTTGAAGAGGCGGAGCCGCGCTTCCACGCGCGCCTCTCCTGCCGGGAGAAAACCTACGTCTACCGCATCTGGAACAGCGAAGAGCCGAACGTGTTTGAGCGCAGATGGATGGTTTCATTTCCCGCGCCGCTCGATCTGGACGCGATGCGCGCCGCGGCGGCACAGCTCGTCGGCGAGCACGATTTCACGACCTTCTGCGCCAACCGCCGTATGAAAAAGACAGCGGTGCGGAATCTCAGGCGCATCGACATTGCCCGCAGCGGCGGGGAAATCCGCATTTCGCTTACGGCGGACGGCTTTTTGTATCACATGGTGCGCATCATCGTCGGCACGCTGCTGGAGGTGGGCGAGGGAAAACGGGAGGCGTCGGAAATCTCGGCCGCGCTCGCCGCGCGCGATCGGATGGAGGCCGGTCCCACAGCCCCCGCGCAGGGTCTTACGCTGTGGCAGGTGAAATACTGAACGAAATCGAACAGAAAGAGAATGAAAAAAGTAATTTTCTTGTGTACTATTGTTATTGACATCCCTGTCGAATACTGTTAAAATCTTTGCGTCTCAATTGGATAGCGAGTTTATCCGAAGCAAGATAACGACCGCCGAGCCCTTTGCGGGGGGAGGCCAAGGCCAGACGGACAGCCGGGTCGAATGCCGAGTATCCGCGGAATGCGGCGGCAACTTCTGTTGCCTTATTGATTGAGTGAAGAAAACAAGGATTCGGGTTTTCTTAAGAGCTCAAGTTTTATAAGTTGGTTACTATAAACCGGTATACACGCAAGCGGTATACAAAACTTGTGAAATGGTCAATAAGAGTAGTAAAAGGTATCTTTGCTTACAAGCTCTTCAAACCAATCGGGACTGGAAAGTCCTTCCTGCGTGAAGGACAAAACAGTTTTTTCAAGTGACGTATGCCGGGCATACGTCACTTTTTCTTTTATCTGGGGGTCTGGACGATGAAAAAAATCATTGAACTCAAGGGCGTATCCAAATCCTTTGACGGTCAGCTGGTGCTTGACCATATCGATCTGGACATCTATGACAACGAGTTTTTAACGCTCCTCGGCCCGTCGGGCTGCGGCAAAACGACTACGCTGCGCATCATCGGCGGCTTTGAGACGGCAGACGAGGGCGAGGTCATTTTCATGGGCGAGGAGATCAGCGCCGTGCCGCCGCACAAGCGCAACGTCAACACGGTCTTCCAGCGCTATGCCCTTTTCCCGCATCTGAACGTGTTTGAAAACGTCGCTTTCCCGCTGCGCGAGAAGAAGGTGCCGAAGGCCGAGATCGAGCAGCGCGTCAACGAAATGCTTGCGCTCGTGGCGCTCAAGGGCTTTGAAAAGCGCAGCGTGACCAGCCTCTCCGGCGGACAGCAGCAGCGTGTGGCGATCGCGCGCGCTCTGGTCGGCCGACCGAAGGTCCTTTTGCTTGACGAGCCGCTCGCCGCGCTGGACCTGAAGCTGCGCAAGGACATGCAGCAGGAACTGAAAAACATCCAGAAGGCGACGGGGATCACCTTTATCTTTGTTACGCACGACCAGGAGGAAGCGCTGAGCATGTCCGATACGGTCGTCGTCATGAGCGAGGGCCGCATCCAGCAGATCGGCACCCCGATCGACATCTACAACGAGCCGAAAAACGCCTTTGTGGCCGACTTTATCGGCGAGAGCAACATCGTTGACGGCGTCATGCTGCGCGACCGACGCGTCAGCTTTTCGGGCCATGTGTTCGACTGTGTGGACGCCGGCTTTGATCTCAAGGAGCCGGTGGACGTGGTCATCCGCCCCGAGGACGTCGACATCGTACCCGAGGACAAGGGCATGCTGCGCGGCGTCGTCACCTCCGTTACCTTCCTCGGCGTCCACTACGAGATCATCGTCGACATCGACGGCTTCAAGTGGATGATCCAGACGACCGACTTCGTTGACGTGGACGAGCATATCGGACTGTATATCGAGCCCGAGGCCATCCACATCATGAAAAAGAGCGAGTACTCCGGCATGTTCGGCGACTATTCCTCCTTCTCGATGGAGCTCGACGAGATCGGCGAGCTCAATGAGATCG
>JAFSWC010000067.1 GCA_017444665.1 Oscillospiraceae bacterium | reverse complement strand
CGATCTCCACGGTCTGCTTCTGGGACACCGACATGTCGTAGATCTTCTGATCGGGGTCGACGTCGAAGCCGTAGGCGTCGCAGATCTCGCGGATCTTCTTCGCCGCGGCCTTGAGATCCAGCTTGCCGGGCAGACCGAGTACGATGTTTTCGGCCGCGCTCAGCACGTCGACCAGCTTGAAATGCTGGTGGATCATGCCGATGCCGAGATCGAACGCGTCCTTCGGCGAGCGGATCACGACCTCCTTGCCGTCGATCGCGATCGTGCCCTCGTCCGGGAAATAGATGCCGGAGAGCATGTTCATCAGCGTGGTCTTGCCGCTGCCGTTTTCACCGAGCAGCGCCAGAATCTCGCCGCGGTAGATGTCGAGCCAGCACTTGTCGTTTGCCACGACGGGTCCGAAGCGTTTTGTGATGTCACGCATTGCTACGGCGGGAATTCTTTCTTCCATAGTGCGTCTCCTTTTCGCGAAAAGCATAATGGTTTAATAGGGAGAAAGCCCTGCTTGCGCAGGGCTTTCTGTAATCGTTACGGTAGGTTTGTCGGATCAGAGGGTCTTGATCGTGATGCCGTCGATGATGATGTCGAAGTAAGGAGCGGAGCGGGTCTCGGACTCGTGGAAGTAGCCGTCCCAGATGCACTCGTTGCCTTCGTAGAACGCGACCTTGTCATAGGTGGTCAGGTGCTCGCCGTTGAGCGTCCACTTGGCGGTGTCGAAGACCTTCAGGCTGCCGTCGAGGAGAGCGGCCTCAACCTCGGCCAGCTTCTCGGCAGTGCCGGCAGCAGCGACGTTCTCGTTGAGCTCGGTCAGCTTGACGGAGCCGGTCTCGAGGGTGCCGCACCAGTCGGTGTCATAGTTCTCGCCGGCCATAACAGCCTTCATGGCATACTCGAAGTAGGGCTGCCAATCGATGCGGGAGGAGATGATGTAGGTGTTGGGGCAGGCTTCCTGGGTGGAGCCGTTGTAGGAGACGTTGGGAACGCCGGCGGTCTCGCAGGCAGTGGGAGCGCCCATGGAGTCAGCATGCTGGGAAACGAGGACGGCGCCGCCGCGGATCAGAGCCTCGGCGCTTTCCTTCTCGAGGGTCTCATCGTACCAGGAGCCGGTGTAGATGACGTCCATGGTCACGTTCTCGATGATGGAGCGAACGCCCAGGAACCAGGAGGTGTAGCCGGAGATGACTTCGGCATAGGGCATGGCGCCGACGTAGCCGACCTTGACGTTCTCGGCGTCGACCGTGCCGGCGTCGATCATTTCCTGGATCTTCAGACCGGCAGCAACGCCGGCGAGGTAACGGCCCTGGAAGATGTTGGCGAACGCGTTGTGGAAGTTCGCAACGCCGGAGCTCAGCGCGACGTCGCCGGTGCAGGAGGTGAACTGGACCTCAGGGAAGTCCTGAGCGGCCTGCAGGATGTAGGACTGGTGGCCGTAGCTGTCAGCGAAGATGACGGAGCAGCCGGCGTCGGCCAGCTCGGCGGCCTTGTCGTAAGCGGACTGGTCTTCCAGAACGCCGGAGACGACGACGGCTTCGGCGCCGACGGCCTCGCAGGCGGCCTTGAAGGCGGTGATGAAGTTGGCGTCATAGCCGGAGTTTTCGTCGTGCAGAGTCAGCAGACCGGCCTTGAACGCGGGAGCGGCTTCCTCGGCGGCGGGAGCGGCCTCTTCGGCAGCGGGAGCGGCCTCGGCGGCGGGAGCCTCGTTCGCGGCGGGGGCGGCAGCCTGGCCGCAGGCGGCGAGCGCAAAGACCATCGCGAGCGCAAGGATCAGAGCAAGAATCTTTTTCATTTTGTTTCTCCTTTTTTCTTATTCCGAGTACCGCCAGCCATAGAAGCAAAAAACGCACTGCCTTGCCGGTAAAACGACAAAGACAATGCGAAAAACAAAGATGAGGCGCAGCAGGAAAAAAACTGCGTCTTAAATCGGTTTTCGATAGTCCGGTCATTTACGGCGTCCGGGTAGAAACTTCAAATCCATATCATTTGCTATATATCGAAAGCGGTATTCGGTTTTTACGCTACCAAAATAACAGCTAAGCCGACAAAAGTCAAGTGGTGCATTTTGCATATTTGCACAGGAATAAAAAAGCGATTTTGTACGATATGCACAAAACCGCTTTAATGCATTAAAACCCTGGAACGATTGCGGGAGAATGGTTTAAGGAATTGCAGGAAATTACTGGAATACCGGGCCGATCGGATCAGCAGAAGGTCAGTCCGTCGTCGCTCATTTCGGCGATCCGGGCCATGGATTCCACGCGCAGACCCTCGGCGCGCAGCCTGTCCCCGCCGCCCTGAAAAACCTTTTCGATCGCGATGCCGGCGCCGACGACCGCCGCGCCCGCCTGCTCGCACAGCGCCTTGAGCCCGACCAGCGCCGCGCCGGTGGCCAGAAAGTCGTCCACGATCAGCACGCGGTCGCCCGGCTTGAGATACTCCTTCGACACCAGCACGGTGTTGGTGTTGCCGTGGGTAAAGGACTCGACCTCCGCGCTGTAAACGCGGTCGGAGATATTTTTCGTCCTGCTCTTCTTGGCAAAAACCATCGGGCAGCCGAAGACATAGCCGGTCATGGCCGCGATGGCGATGCCGCTGGCCTCGATCGTCAGCACCTTGGTCACGCCCTCGCCGCCGAAGAGACGGTACAGTTCGCGCGCCATCTCATAGAGCAGCGCCGTGTCGATCTGGTGATTGAGAAAGCTGTCCACCTTCAGGATGCCGCCGGGCAGCACTTTGCCGTCGGACAGGATGCGCTCTTCAAGAAGTTTCATACATAATACCTCCGTTGTCGTGCGTTTTATCATCATGGTGTCATCCCGAGCGAAGAGAAAAATTTGAGAAGATTCTTCGTCGCTGCGCGCCTCAGAATGACAGGAGGAAGGAAAATGTCATCCTGAGCGCAGCGAAGGTTCTTTTCTCTCGCGCGGGAAAAGGTGTCAACAACCGAAAAAAGCCCGTCTTGTTGAGCAGACAGGCTTGTTTCGGGTAATGTTCAATTACACAGCGCGGGTGACCTTGCCGCTGCGCAGGCAGCGGGTGCAGACGTAGACGTGCTGAGGAGTGCCGTCGACGATGGCCTTGACGCGCTTCACGTTCGGCTTCCAAGTACGGTTGGAGCGTCTGTGGGAGTGGCTGACCTTGATGCCGAAGGTAACACCCTTGTCACAGAACTGACACTTTGCCATATTTGAAGCACCTCCTTGCTTGTGTTTCGCTGAGTAAACAGCTTTTATATAATAGCAGACCGATCCGGCAAATGCAAGCAAAATTTTCACACTTTTTCCCACCTTTTTGCATGCCTGCACAGCTTGTGCCGCCCCTTCCGGCAACCACAAGATGTAGAAATCGAACCGGTCTCCCCCGAAAGGGGAGGCGGCCGAGCAAAGCGGGGCGGCGGGAGAAAACGCCCGGATGCGTGTAAATAATCGTTGCCAACGGGAGAAAAAATGAGTACAATATACTATAGAAAAAAATAACCGCCAAGGAGGAAGAGATGAGAAGCAAGTATTCCGTCCCGCTCAAGACCATTGCCAAAGAGCACAATCTTGGGATCCTGCATGCCGCAAAGGACTATGACAGCGCGAAGATCACGACCTACGACGTCAACCGCCCGGCCATGCAGCTCACCGGCTTTTACAATTACTTCGATCCCCACCGCATCCAGATCATCGGCCGCGTCGAGAGCACCTATCTCGACACGCTGACCCACGAGGGCAGGCGCGAGGCCTTTGAGCGCTTTATGCAGTACGACATCGCCGCGCTTGTGATCTGCCACGGTATGCAGCCCTTCCCCGAGTGCATGGAGATGGCCGAGAAATACGACCGCACGGTCTTTATCACCGCCGAGGACACCAGCGAATTCCAGGCCGGCGTGATCTCCTCGCTGCGCAGCCACCTGGCCCCGCGCCAGACGATGCACGGCGTGCTTGTCGAGATCTACGGCGAGGGCGTGCTGCTGACCGGCGACAGCGGCATCGGCAAAAGCGAGACGGCGCTTGAGCTGATCAAGCGCGGCCACCGCCTGATCGCCGACGACGCCGTGGAGATCCGCAAGGTCGGCAAAAACCGGCTGATCGGCGACGCGCCGGAGATGATCCGCTATTATATGGAGCTGCGCGGCATCGGCGTGGTCAACGTGCGGCGCATCTACGGCATCGGCTCCGTCAAGCCCGACAGCGGCATCGACCTGGTCGTCCATCTCGAGCCCTGGCAGGAGGGCAAGGCCTACGACCGTCTGGGGCTGACCAGCGAGACGGAAAACATTCTCGGCGTGGAGGTCCCGCGCGTGACGATCCCTGTCCGCCCCGGGCGCAACCTGGCTGTGATCCTGGAGCTGGCCGCGATGAACAACCGCCAGAAGAATCTGGGCTACAACGCCGCCGAGGCGCTGGCCGCCGAGCACGATCTGGCCATCGACGCCGGACAGTTCTGACATCAAGTTGAAAATGGAGTTTGACATGGACCACAAGGAAGCAATCGAACCGAAAGAGACCCCGGCGGAAAACCCGGACCGCTGCCGCGAAAACCTGGAAAAGGCGATCGCGGAGGTGAAAAAGGTCCTGCCCGGCATGACGCTGCTGGAAAACGAGCCGATGAGCGAGCACAGCTCCTTTAAGATCGGCGGGCCGGCGCGCGCGCTGGCCGTGCCGGAGGACGTGATCAGTCTGTCGCGGCTGTGCAGCGTGCTCAAGGACCATCACATCGCGCCGATGATGCTCGGCAACGGGACCAACATCCTCTTCCCCGACGAGGGACTGGACCGGCTGTTCCTGGTATCGACCGAAAAGCTGACAAAGATGTTCCTGCTGCCCGACGGCGCGATCTACGCCGAGGCGGGCGTCTCGCTGTCGAAGCTGGCAAGCTTTGCGCGGCAGAACGAGCTCGCGGGGCTGGAGTTTGCCTCCGGCATCCCCGGCACGGTGGGCGGCGGCACGATCATGAACGCCGGCGCCTACGGCGGCGAGCTGAAGGACGTGATCGAAAGCGTCGTGTGCCTGTATGCGCCGGACCAGCGGCTGTATGAGCTGTCGAACGAGCAGTGCGCCTTTTCCTATCGCACAAGCCTGTTCAAAAAGCTGGGCGGCTGTCTGATTGTAAGCGTCGTGTTCCGGCTGGAAAAGGGCGACGGCGAGGTCATCGCCGCGAAGATGCGCGAGCTGAACGAGCGCCGCCGCGACAAGCAGCCGCTGGACCTGCCCTCGGCGGGCAGCGCCTTCAAGCGGCCGGAGGGCTATTTCGCCGCCGCGCTGATCGACGAGGTGGGTCTCAAGGGCTATACCGTCGGCGGCGCGCAGGTGTCGGAGAAGCACGCGGGCTTTGTGGTGAACGTCGGCGGGGCCACCTCGCACGACGTGTACGATCTGATGATGCATGTGCGCAACACAGTCTGGCGCGAAAAGGGCGTGCAGCTCGAGCCGGAGATCATCATTCTGCCGCCCGACTACAAGCTGGAGGACAACGGCCCGGCCGTGCGCCGCAACCTGATCACCGTAACCGAGCTGCCGGAGGACGAAGGCGGCGTCCCGCAGTAAACAAAAGACGCGGGAAAACGCAGAAAACAGGGGATAAAGAATGGAATTTTTGATCATTACCGGGCTTTCCGGGGCGGGCAAAAGCCGCGCCGCCGACGTGCTGGAGGATCTGGACTATTACTGCGTGGACAATATGCCCGTCGCGCTGATCCCCCGCTTCGCGGAGTTTTGCGCGGCGACGAAGGGGCGCTATGAAAAGGTGGCGCTCGTCACCGACGTGCGCGAAAAAGACGGCTTCGGCGAGCTGCTGAACACCCTTGACGAGCTACGCTCGAGCGACATCACCTGCCGCATCCTGTATATGGACGCGGACGTGCCCACGCTGATCCGGCGCTATAAGGAATCGCGCCGCCCCCACCCGCTCGCCGTTCCCGGCGGCACGGTGGAGGACGCGATCCGGCGCGAGACGGAGCTTCTGGCCCCGGTGAAGGAAAAGGCTGACTTTGTCGTCAACACCAGGGGACTGACGCTGGGCCGGCTGCAGAACCGGCTGTTCGAGCTGCTTGTCGGCGGCGAGAAAAAGCGCGCGATCGACGTGACCGTGATGTCCTTCGGCTATAAGCACGGTCTGCCGACGGAGGCGGACCTTGTCTTTGACGCGCGCTTTCTGCCCAACCCCTTTTACGTGGACGAGCTGCGCGAGAAAAGCGGGCTCGATCTGCCGGTCAAGGAGTACGTCTTCTCCTTCCAGCAGACCCGCACCTTTATGGAAAAGCTGGAGGAAATGCTGGAGTTTCTGCTTCCGCTGTATATCGAGGAGGGCAAGCTCAGCCTGACGGTGGCCATCGGCTGCACCGGCGGGCGGCACCGCAGCGTTGCGATCGCGGCGGCGCTGCACGATCATTTTGTCGCCAAGGGCGTGCCCTCGATCAACGTCAACCGCGACATCGACAAATAAAGGTGGAGAACCATGTCCTTTTCTTCTGACGCCAAGGCCGAGCTCTGCCGCGCCAAAATCGACAAAAAATGCTGCGCCGTCGCCGAAAGCTACGGCGTGCTGCTGTACTGCAACACCTTTTCGCAGACGGAGATCCGCATCATCACGGCCAGCGCCGACTTTGCCGCGCGCCTGCCGAAGCTGTTCCGCCGCGCCTTTTCCGTCGGCTTCGACATGCTGCCGGACGAGACGGCGAAGGGCAAGCACAGCTTCCTCATCCGCGACGGCGAAAAGCTGAAAAAGATCTTTGAAGCCTTCGGCGCCGAATGGGGCGGCACGCTGCGCCACCACGTCAATTTCGGCGTGATCGAGGAGGACTGCGACCGCGTCTCCTTCCTGCGCGGGGCCTTCCTCGCGGGCGGCAGCGTCACCGACCCGGAAAAGCGCTATCATCTCGAGCTGGCCACGCCGCACCACGCCGTAGCGCGCGAGAGCTATTCCGTCCTGCTTGAGCAGGGCTTTACCGCGCGCGAGACGCAGCGCGGCGGCAACCACCTGCTGTATTTCAAGCAGGCCGACACGATCGCGGACTTTTTCACGGCGCTGGGCGCGCCGTCCGCCGCGATGGGCGTGATGACGGCCAAGGTGGAAAAGGAGATGCGCAACACGATCACGCGCCAGATCAACTGCGACAGCGCCAACGCCGACAAGGTGGTCGCCGCCGCCCAGGAGCAGATCGACGCGATCCGCCGCATAGCGAAAGAGATCGGCCTTGACGCGCTGCCCGAGCCGCTGAAGGACGCGGCGCTGCTGCGCATCACCAACCCGGCGGCGAGCCTGGCCGACCTGGCGCAGCTGAGCTACCCCAAGGTCACGAAAAGCTGTCTGAGCCACCGGCTGAAAAAGCTGATGGCGCTTGCCGACTCGATGGGCAATTAGTTTCTAGTGTCTAGTATCTGGTTTCTAGGAGACGAAAGAAGCGAACGCGCCTCCTGTCAAAGGCTAGAAACTAAAAACTAGAAACTACAAAGGAGGATCAAGGATGGCCTTTGTTCACTTACATGTCCACAGCGAATATTCCCTGCTCGACGGCGCCTGCCGCACGGACAAGCTGGCAAAGCGCGTCAAAGAGCTGGGGCAGAGCGCCGTCGCGCTGACCGACCACGGCGTGATGTACGGCGCCGTCGCCTTTTACAAGGCCTGCCGCGCCGAGGGCGTCAAGCCCATCATCGGCTGCGAGGTCTACGTCGCCCCGCGCAACATGACCGACCGCGAGCACGGCCGCGACAACGACTATTCGCATCTGATCCTGCTGTGCAAAAACGAGACGGGCTACCGCAATTTGTGCTATCTCGTCTCGGCGGCCTTTACCGACGGCTTTTACATCAAGCCCCGCATCGACTGGGCGCTGCTGGAAAAGCACGCCGAGGGGCTTGTATGCCTCTCCGGCTGTCTCGCCGGCGAGATCCAGCAGAAGCTGCTCCACGACGACTACAAGGGCGCGAAGGAGCGGGCGCTGTGGCTGAAAGAGCTCTTTGGCGACGATTTTTACCTGGAGATCCAGGACCACGGCATCCGCGAGGAGCGCGTGGCGGCCAACGCCAACTATCGCCTCCACCGCGAGACGGGCATCCCGCTGGTGCTGACGAACGACGCGCACTATCTCGACAAGACCGACGCCTATTACCAGGACGTGCTGATGTGCATCCAGATGGGCAAGACCGTGGACGACCCGGTGCGCATGCGCTTTGAGACGCAGGAGATGTATCTCAAAAGCGAGGAGGAGATGCGCGCGATCTTCCCCGACTGGCAGGAGGCCGCCGACAACACGGTGAAGATCGCCGGGCAGTGCAATTTCGACTTTGAATTCGGCCACTATCATCTGCCGCGCTTCAAGCTGCCCGCGGGGGAGACGGACAGCGACAGCTATCTTCGAAAGCTGTGCGAAAAGGGCTTCCGCGAGCGCTACGGCGACAGGCCGGAGGTGCACGAGCAGCTGGAGTACGAGCTGGGCGTCATCGAAAAGATGGGCTTTGTGGACTACTTCCTGATCGTGCAGGACTTTATCAACTATGCCAAATCCCAGGATATCCCCGTCGGCCCCGGCCGCGGCAGCGCCGCGGGCAGCGTGGTGTCCTACTGCCTGCATATCACGGACGTCGATCCGATCAAATACAGCCTGTTTTTCGAACGCTTTCTGAACCCGGAGCGCGTGTCCATGCCGGATATCGACGTGGACTTCTGCGTCAACCGCCGCGGCGAGGTCATCGACTACGTCAACCGCCTCTACGGCAGCGACCACGTGGCCCAGATCGTCACCTTCGGCACGATGGCGGCCCGCATGGCGATCCGCGACGTCGGGCGCGCGCTCGACGTCAGCTATGCCGACACCGACGCCGTCGCCAAGGCCGTCCCCACGGCACTGAACATGACGATCGACGAGGCGCTGGGGCTGTCGAAGCCGCTGCGCGAGATGTACGACTCCAACGATACGCTCCATCGTCTCATCGACGTGGCCCGCGCGCTGGAGGGCATGCCGCGCCACGCCTCGACCCACGCCGCCGGCGTGGTCATCACCGAAAAGCCGGTATATGAATACGTCCCGCTGGCGAAGAACGACGAGTCCGTCGTCTGCCAGTATCAGATGACGACGCTCGAGGAGCTCGGCCTTTTGAAGATGGACTTCCTCGGGCTGCGCAACCTGACGGTGCTGAAGGACGCGGAGGATCTCGTCCGCCGCCATACGCCTTCCTTCCGCATCGACGCCGTGCCGGACGACGACAGAGAAACCTTCCGCATGCTCTCCGAGGGGCGCACCTCCGGCGTGTTCCAGCTGGAAAGCACGGGCATGACCGGGGTATGCACCGGCCTGAAGCCCCAGAGCATCGAGGACATCACGGCCGTCATCGCGCTCTACCGCCCCGGCCCGATGGATTCGATCCCGCGCTTTATCGAATGCTCGGCCCATCCGGAAAAGATCCGCTACAAGCACGAGCTGCTGCGCCCGATCCTGGACGTCACCTACGGCTGCATCGTCTATCAGGAGCAGGTCATCGAGATCTTCCGGCGCCTCGCGGGCTTCTCGCTGGGCCAGGCCGATCTGATCCGCCGCGCGATGAGCAAGAAAAAGCACGCCGTCATCGACGCCGAGCGCGTGGCCTTCGTCCGCGGCGATCCCAAGCGGAACATCGCCGGCGCTCTTGCCAACGGCGTGAGCGAGGCGGTGGCCAACTCGATCTACGACGAGATCCTCGACTTTGCCAGCTACGCCTTCAACAAGGCGCACGCGGTCAGCTATGCCATCGTCGCCTACCGCACGGCCTATATGAAGCGCCACCACCCGCGCGAGTACATGGCCGCGCTGCTGACGAGCGTGCTGGAAAACAGCGGCAAGGTCGCCGAATATATCGCCGAGTGCAAGGAGATGGGCATCCGTCTGCTGCCGCCGGACGTGAACGAATCCGGCCCGAACTTCACCGTTTCGGGCGAGAACATCCGCTTCGGTCTCGTCGCGATCAAGGGCATCGGCTGGGGCGTGATCAACGCCCTTGTCACGGAGCGCGAGCACGGCGGCCCCTTCCGCAGCTTTGAGGAATTCTGCCGCCGCATGGCGGGCGGCGAAATGAACCGCCGCGCGCTGGAAAGCCTGATCCGCGCCGGCGCCTTCGACAGCCTGGGCTGCAAGCGCCGCGCGCTGACGCAGATCGCCTCCGCGGTGCTCGACAGCGTCAGCCGCGCGCAGAAGGAGAACATCTCCGGCCAGTTTGACCTGTTCGGCAGCGGCGACGACGGGGACGAGAAGATCGTCTCGATCCCGGTGCCGGAGGTCGAGGAATTTACGAAGCGCGAGCTCATGGCCATGGAAAAGGAAGCCACGGGGCTGTATCTCTCCGGCCACCCGATGGACGAATACCGCGACACCGTGCGGCGCATCGGCGCGGCGAAGATCGGCCCGCTGATGGCCGACTTTGCCCAGAGCGAGGGGCAGCACCGCTATGCCGACGGCCAGTACGTCACGCTTGCGGGCGTGATCGCCTCGGCCCGTACGCGCACGACGAAGAACAACAGCCTGATGAGCTACGTCGTGCTCGAGGACGACACCGGATCGATGGAGCTGATCGTGTTTCAGAAAACGCTTGACGCCTGCGGCGCCTATATCCGCGAAAACGAGGCCGTAATCGCCAAGGGCCGCATCAGCGTGCGCGACGAGAAGGAGCCGCAGCTGATGTGCGACGCGATCCGTCCGATCACGGATGCGACGGCCGGCGCGGAAGCGGCGCAGGAGAAGAAAGAACAAAAGCTCTACGTCCGCCTGCCCTCGCGCGACGATCCGCGGATGCGCCATATCGAGCTGGTGCTGGAGATGTTCCCCGGCGAGGGGCAGATGGTCATCTGGTGCGAAAAGGAGAAAAAGCGCATCGGCGCGAAGTGCCTCTTCCACGCCGCGCTGCTCGACGAGCTGAAAGAAACACTGGGCGAGGAAAATGTGGTGCTGAAGTAAAGCGCGGCAGCAAAACAGCCGGGCGAGAGAGAGCTTGCCGATCACACTCACAGATCGGAAACTGCTTCAGCGCCCCTTTTCTCTTGCTTGTCCAAGAGAAAAGAGGCAGAAAAGAGAACGACACAAGGGAGGGGAAGATTGCGATTTCTTCCCCTCCCTTGACTCTCCCTAATTGAAACGCTTCAAGAGGGGGATACCCCCTCTTGAAAATCTCCCCTCCGGCGTACTGATTTGACAGGCTTCAGTCTCTGAACAAGCTTCCTCGCAGGGGCGGCAATAGCCGCCCCTGTTTTCTCTCGTCAGAAGCACGCCGTTTTTTCCCGTACCATGGCGGGGTGATTCAAAAGCGGGGGTAGCCCCCGCTTTTGTCGTTTCAATTAGGGGGTGTTTTGAGGGGGGAAGAAATCGAAATCTTCCCCCCTCAAATGCCGTTCTCTTTGCCACTTTCTCTTGGGCATGCAAGAGAAAGTGGATAGGAGCAGCAATCAACGATTGAGCGTGGTCAAAAAAGTGAACAGCGGCCAGATCTCGGCTCTTGGACAGGCAAGAGAAAGGGAATCTACGGGGACAGCAAATCTGTGAACGGGAGCCGCTCACACAAAAAACAGTTCTCCTGCCTTGCGTTTAAGATCCTTCGCTGCGCTCAGGATGACACTGTATTGGAAAAAAGGAAAAGCAGAACAAGGCGGGAGCGATGCTCCCGCCTTGCCTGCGTGTTTGTGCCCGGGTGATCAGTCGCCGCTGATCAGGTCGCCGGCGTTGACGATCACGGCGCCGTCCGAGCCGGACATCATCATCGGCAGCTTGCCGTCCCAGTGCTGGGCGTAGTTGTAGTCGATCAGGTCGCGCGTCAGCGACTCGGAGATCTTGCGGTTGGCTTCCGCCTCCGCGTCCGCGCGGGCCAGGACCTCATAGGCCTCGGCGTCCGCCTGGACCTTTTTGACCTCCGCCGCGGCGTTGGCCTCGATCACGCGCTGCTCGGCCTCGGTCTGGGCCTTGAGCTTGTTCTGCTGGGCCACCTGCTTGGCCTCGACGGCGTCGGTGAAGGCGTCGGTGAAGTCCATATCCTCAATGGAGGTGGACACGACCTCGATGTTGTACTGCTCCAGCTTTTCCGACAGGATCACCTCGATGGCGTTGGCCAGCTCGTCGCGCATGCCGACCAGCTCCTCGGCGGTGTAGCGCGCCGTCGCGACCTTGACGGACTCGGCGATGTTCGGCGCGACCACGGTGTCGTAGTACGCCACGCCCACGGTGCTGTAGAGCGTCATCGCGTCGGCCTTGCGGATCTGGTAGTTGATCGTGTAGGCCATGTTGACCTCCTGGATATCCGAGGAGAAGCAGGCAAGCTTGACGGTCTGCTTCTGCACGCGGTTGTCCATCTTCACGACCTGCTGCCAGGGCTTGACCATGTGGACGCCGGCGTCGAGGGTGTAATTCTCGACGTGACCGAAGGTCGTCACCACGCCGGTGTGGCCGGTGGGAACGGTGGTCACGCACGAGAGGACGATCAGCGCCGCGGCGACGATCAGACCGATCGCGCCGATCACTCCGCGCTTTGTGATGAGATACACCACAACGCTTGCCAGGATCACAAAAATCGCCAACATAAAGAAGAACATGGTTTCCATCCTTTCTCTCTGCTGCCGTCTCCGGATGAGGCGGCTTTCCTCTTTATGGCTCAAGTATAGCGCCCGCAGCCGCGCCGCACCATGACGACAGGGGCAAAATAAAGCGCGCTATTCCCTTTATAAAAGCAAAATAAGCGTGTATAATGAAAGCAGAAAGAAAAGCGAGGTGCCGGACATGGGAAGACGCTCGACGAAGGAGAACAAAAACATCTATCAGCGCAGCCGCGAGGCGCGTGAGCTCAGCCGCGAGGCGGCCAGCGAGGCGATGGCCTTCGTCTCGCCGGAGCGGATCGAAAAGATCGAAAGCGGCAAGTCCGCCCCGCACCCGGACGAGGTGCTGAGTATGGAGCGGGTCTACCGCGCGCCGGAGCTGAGCAACTATTTCTGCACGCACGAGTGCCCCATCGGCATGAAGTACGAGCCGGAGGCAAGCCTGAAGGAGCTGCCCCACGCAACGGTGGAGCTGCTGGCCGCGCTGGGCGCGCTGGAGGGGGAAAAGGACCGGCTGATCGCGATCGCGGCCGACGCGGCCGTGACGGAGGACGAGAAGAAGGCCTTCGGCGAGATCCGCGAAAAGCTGACGCGTCTCGAGACGGCGATCCGCACGATGCGCATCTGGATCGAACACGCGGGTTTTTAATTTTTAGCGCGGGTTGCGCCCGGAGGCAAGAAAAGAGGGGCTGCTTTGCAGCCCCTCTTTTCTTTATTTCAGCTCGTAGAGCTTCGTGAATTTGTCCTCGAGGTAATCGAGATAACAGTTCACGTTCAGCCCCTCGCCGGTGATCGCACGGATCCACTCGTCCGGCGTTGTAAGCGAGGCGATGGAAAACACATGCCCGCTCAGCCAGTCGCGGATCTTATAAAGCTCGCCCGCCGCGACGGCGCCGAACACGTCAAAGTCCTTTTCCATCCGGCGCAGGATCTGTACGCCGTAGGCGTTGCCCAGCGCGTAGGACGGGAAATAGCCGAAATAGACGCCGGACCAGTGCACGTCCTGCAGACAGCCCTGCGCGTCGTCCGGAACGTCAAGGCCGAGGTATTCCTTATATTTGGCGTTCCACAGCGCCGGGATCTCGTCGACCGTGATCTCACCGTTGACAAAGGCCTTTTCCAGCTCATAGCGGATCATGATGTGCAGACAATAGCTCAGCTCGTCCGCTTCGGTGCGGATCAGACTGGGCCGCGCGACATTCACGGCCTCGTACAGCTCACGCTCGGAGACGTCGTCGAAAATGCCGCCCGACAGCTCGCGGAGCTTGGGCGCGACAAAGCGGATAAAGGCCTCGCTGCGGCCGATCAGATTCTCGTAAAAGCGCGAGATCGTCTCGTGCATCGCGTTGGTCATGCGGTCTGCGCCGTGGTTGTCATACAGCTCCTGCGGCTCGTTCTGCATGAACAGGGCGTGGCCGCCCTCGTGCAGCGTCGTAAAGACGTTGGAGATAAAGCTGTCCTCGTGATAGTGCGTCGTCACGCGCACGTCGCAGCGGCCGTAATGGTCGGTAAAGGGGTGCTCGGTCGTCATCAGCACCAGCGCGCTCTGCCGCAGGCCCTCGAGCTCAAGCAGGTATTTTGACATGGCCTCCTGCCTGGGGATCGGGACCGGGCGGGACATAAAGTCCTCGCGGATCGGCTTTCCCTCTTCCACGATACGGTGCAGCAGCGGGACGATGCGCGCCTTGAGCGCGGCAAAGAACGCGTCAAGCTGTTCGATCGAGCCGCCCTTTTCCATGTCGTCAAGGCAGGTGTCGTACACCGTCGCCTTGCGCTCGTCGCGTTTTTCCACGACGAGACGCTGATAGCGGATCAGCTCGCCGAGACTGTCGCGGAAAAGCGAAAAGTCGTTGGCCTTCTTGGCCTTCAGCCACGCGCCGTATGCCTTGTTCGAGGCAAGATCCATCTCGTAGTCGAGCCTGGCCGAAATGTTCTTCGTCCGGGCATAATCGTCGTAAAGATGCTCCGCGGCCTTTTTCTGCACGGCCGTCAGCCCCTCGCTGTCCGCGTGCAGCTCCTCCAGCAGCGCGCAGTAGCGCGGCGCGTGGGTCAGCTTGTAAAGCCGCTTGCCGAGGATGGCCATGTCCTCGCCGGCGAGCTCGATGCCCTCTTCGGGCGCGCAGCATTCCATGTCAAAGCCGACCTTGCCGACGCAGCGGGCATAGGCCTCGATCTCGTCAAGTCGCCGGGACAGTTCTTTCCATCTCTGCTGATTTGTCATTTTCCCATATCCTTTCCTTATAGCCTCCCCGCTTGCGGGGAGGGCGGGGCGCTCACCCCGAAAAGTGTTGGCACAGATGCCGGACGCAGCAGTTTTCGCACAGCGGCTTTCTCGCGTCGCACACGGCGCGGCCGTGCAGCACCAGACAGTGGCAGAAATCGCTCGACCGCTCCGGCGGCAGCACGCCTCGCAGCTCCCGTTCGATCTTCTCCGGCTCCTTGAGGTTGTCGACCAGCCCCATCCGGTTCGACAGACGGATGCAGTGCGTGTCCACCACGACGCTGCCCGGCGCGCGGAACACGTCGCCCAGGATCAGGTTGGCGGTCTTGCGGCCCACGCCGGGCAGCGCGGTCAGCTCTTCCATCGTGCAGGGCACCTTGCCGCCGTGCTTTTCCAGCAGCGCCTGCGCGCAGGCGACGATGTCGCGCGCCTTGGCGCGGTAAAAGCCGCAGGAGTGGACGTATTTCTCCACCTCTTCCACGTCGGCCCCGGCAAAGGCCTCCAGCGTCGGGAAGCGCGCAAAAAGCGCGGGCGTGATCTGGTTGACGCGCTCGTCGGTGCACTGGGCGGCGAGCCGCACCGAAAACAGCAGCTCGTAATCCTTGCCGTAGTCCAGCGTACAGCTTGCCTCGGGATATTCCGCCAGCAGCAGCCGGACGATCTCGTCGATCTGTTCCTGTGTTCGCATCTCTCTCATCTCCGCGCATAAAAAATCGGCAGGCTCATTATACCGTTGAGCCTGCCGATCCGTCAATCGGTTTATGGGCGATACAGCTGCAGAAAACGCCGCACGCCCCGGACGAGGAAGGAAAAGTTCGCCTCGTCGCAGACGGTGTCGCGCGCGGTGTGGATGCGCGACATATACAGCCCCAGCAGCGGCGAGCGATTCAGCGCCGCCACGCCCACGCCGCAGGGGAAATTGATCTGGTCGGAGGGATAGAACGCGCCGAGAGGCCCGGTGACGGTCGCGCGCTTGTCGGCCGTGGAAGAAAACGCCTCCTTGAGCGCGGCGTCGACGCGTCGCTTTGCCTTTCCGCTTTGGACAAAGAGCAGATCGTCCCCGTCGCTGACACAGTCGAAGTTGATCAGCAGCTTGTCCTTCATGGCCTTTTTGTGCTTCGAAGCAAAGCGGGACGAGCCGAACAGCCCGCTCTCCTCATGGTCGAAAAAGACGAAGGCGCAGCGCGCAAGCTCCTCCTCATCCAGCGACCCGATCAGCTCGCAGAGCGTCACGACGCCGGAGGTGTTGTCGTTGACGGTGTGCGGATTGGCCGGGCCGAGAAGAAAGACATACAGGATCAGCCCGAAGACGGCGATCCAGCCCAGCATAAATGACGATGGGCCGTGGACGCCCAGACGGAGCAGGCCCCAGACCAGCAGAGCGCCCAGCGCAAAGAAGGGGACGAGGATCAGCAGCTGATAGAGAAGATAGATCAGCAGATTTTTCGGCGTGATGAAATTGGGAAAGGGCAGACGCGCGCAGGTGTCGTAATGCGCGGAGAACACGACGTCGGCGCTCTCCGGATCGCCCAGCACCAGGTTGCGGCAGCGGGGCAGGCCGCCCTCCTCCACCCGCAGGCCGGGCAGACGGCTTTGCAGAAAGGCGATGAAGCGCTCCTTCTGCGCTTTTGTTTTGCGCACCTGCCAGTCTTGCAGGATGTCGCGGGACAACTCGGTCATAGCGGAAACCTCCGTTTGAAAACAGGCCGGGAAGACCCGGCCTGTCTGTGTTGTTTATCTCGATACGTTGATATAGCCGCCGCACTCCAGCACGGGAATGTCGTTGCCGCCGTAGGTGCCGTTGAACTGCCAGTTTGCCTGGACCGGGATCTCGGTCAGCTGGCCGACCGGGGCGGTGACGGTAAAGGTCTGGGAGCCGAGACGGTTATAGGCCATGCCCGTGTCGCCGTAATTGACCGCAGACGCGGTCAGCGTCACATACTGTCCGCCCACGTTGATGCCCAGCGGCATCGCGCCCGAGCTCAGCGCGCCGGAGTAGACGCGGGCCGTGACGGTCACGCTGACCTCGCTGGCGTTGAGCGTCGTGACGCTCCAGTCCGCCACCAGGTCGATGCCGAGCCCGTACTGCGACGAAAAGCTGCCTTCGCCCAGTGTGACGCCGTAAACGGGCTCCGGCGTCGGGGCCGGGGTCGGCGTGGGCACGGGGGTGGGAACGGGCGTGGGTTTCGGCGTCGGATTCGGGATCGTCGGCGTCACCTTCGGTTTGGGGGTGATCAGCACGGCGCTCGGCTCCGGCGTGATGACGACGGGAAGATCGTCAACGGGAAGCGCCGGCGCACTTGCCGCGTTGGGATCGACGGACTCCGCCGGGTCGCGGCTGACGAACCATGAGGCCACGACAGCCGTGACAAGAAGAAAAACGATGATGAAAAGCACCGCTTTGATTTTTCCGGAATTCATAGGCATCCTCCTCTTGGGGAATCCTCATATAGACGAATCATAAACAACAGTTTTCCGTGAATGCGCGCGAAAACGCGCCGGCTTTCACAGGGTACTATTCATTATATCGCACTGCCGCGGAAAAGTCCACGGGCTTGGGAAAAGTTTTATTTTCCTTAAGAAACAGAAATCGGACAAAAAACCGCTCTCTGACGAGAGGTCAGAGAGCGGGATAAAACAGGCTGATTACAGCTGCTTCTGGGCGTTGATCTTGACGCCGGGGCCCATCGTGGAGGCCGTGACGCAGGAGCGGATATACTGGCCCTTGGCGGTGGCGGGCTTGGCCTTGATGATGGCGGTGATCAGGGCGGAGTAGTTCTCGAAGAGCTTCTCGGCGCCGAAGCTGACCTTGCCGATCGGGCAGTGGATGATGTTGGTCTTGTCCAGACGGTACTCGACCTTACCGGCTTTGGCTTCGCCGATAGCCTGGGCGACGTTGGGGGTGACGGTGCCGGCCTTCGGGGACGGCATCAGGCCCTTCGGTCCGAGGATCTTACCGAGACGGCCGACGGTGCCCAT
>JAFSWC010000066.1 GCA_017444665.1 Oscillospiraceae bacterium | reverse complement strand
TCCGCTGCGGCGGATATGTTGACTGCGGCTCCGTGGTCGGCAGTGTGAGCGCGGGAGGAGACGTAGACTGCGGCAGCGTCGCCGGAAATGTGACGGCTGCTGGCGATGTGGACTGCGGCGGAGTGGCAGGAAACGTATACAGAGGATGAAAGAAAGGTCATCGGGTTTCCGATGACCTTTTTGTATTCATCCCAGCGCAACGTCCAGCGCCATCATCAGCGTGAAGCCAAAGGCGAAAAAAACAGTGCCGATGTCGGAAGACTCATCCTCCGACATTCCGGGGATCAACTCTTTGACGACAACATAAAACATAGCGCCCGCAGCGAAGCTTAAAAAATAAGGCATGGCGGGAATAAGCAGGGAAGAGGCAAAGAGCGTTAAAAGCGCGGCAACGGGTTCGACTGCGCCTGAGAGTATGCCGCAGAGGACGGCTTTGCCCTTGCTCATACCCTCATCGCAGAGGGGCATGGAAATGATCGCTCCCTCAGGCACGTTCTGGATGGCGATCCCGAGCGCAAGTGTAAACGCTGCCATGGAGCTAATGCCAAAGCTTCCTGCGCGATACCCGGCGTAAACCGCGCCGACAGCCATTCCCTCTGGGATGTTGTGAATGGTAACAGCCAGCACAAGCATCGCGGTTCGTTTTGCCCGGCAGAAGAGCCCTTTGCCTTCGCCGCTGTCAGCGCGAAAATGAGGAATTGCCCGGTTGAGAAAGAGCAGAAAAATGACGCCGAGCCAAAAGCCGAGAGCGGCCGGTATAAAGGCCCGGGGTCCGTAAAAGGAAACCTGATCGATCGCGGGGAGCAGGAGGCTCCAGACCGAGGCCGCCACCATCACGCCGGCGGCAAAGCCGGAGAGCACACGCTGAAGAGACGAAACAAGCTGTTTTTTCAAAAAGATGGCGCATACAGCGCCGAGTGAGGTTCCCACGAAGGGGATTAAAACCCCTTTAGTGATCTCCAAGGTCGCATTCATAGGATAGACCTCCGATTCGAGCCCGGGAATACCCGGACTTCGCAGGCCATTCTATGCTGAGCGGCGTCGGAAGGTTCTTTTCTGTGCAGCGAACGGACAGCAAAAAAGACATCGGAAGATCCGATGCCTTTTTGCTTTAACTTATTTTGACGGGCGGTTTTTGCGCTTATGGCCGCGGCCGCGGCGGCGGGACTGGGCTGCTTTGGTGCGATAAAACTCGACAGCCGCGGGATCTGCGCTGTAGACAAGCTTGTTGGCCGTCCAGGTGTTGTCATCCTGATTCTTGCGGAATTTGGCGCGTACCAGGAAGGGACCGTCGTCTTCGCAGGTGTAGACGTTCATATAGCGCTGGTCGCCCTGATTGACCCACTTTTCGGCGCTGAGAGTTTTGCCGCAGACGGGGCAGGCGAGTGCAGTGATGCGTTCGTCGGCAAAAGCCGCGGCCTTCGTCGTAAAGCCCGGATAGCTTTCGTGTACGAGAGCGTCGTTTTCCTGCGTCTCGGCCGCCGGCTTTGCGTTCGGCATGCGGGAGGCAAGGATCTGTGCGGCGTCCGGATAGAGACGTAGCCCCTCGGCCATGTCAAGGTGCGTGCAGACAAGAGCGGTGTTGTAGGCGTCGCCGAGCGCGTCGTGCGCAACGCGCGTCTGCTCAATCTCAAAGTGTTCCATCGCGCTGGCAAGCGATTTCTGGTTTTTGTCGCCGCCGGTCTGGAGATTGTAGATCAGCTGAAGGTTGATCCAACCGGCGATCCAGTCCCAATCAAGATCATGGATAATGATGTTCTGTTCCATGATCCCCTTGTCGTCGCAGCCCCACGTGAGGAAGGTGACGTCGTCGCCGCACCAGTTGCGGAAGGCCTCAAGCGCGTCGGGGAAGGGCAGGCCGTGGGAAAGGCGCTCTTTGTCAAAGCCGGTGATCTTTTTGACCTTGTAATGCATACGCTTGAAGTACACGGGTTTGACGTCGACCGTGAACTCTTCGCCCAGGGACATGTCCGGATTGAGCTTGACCGCGCCGATTTCGATGATCTCTCCGCGCAGATGTATCGGGAGTTTGTTGAAAACGGAAGATTTGGAGCTCATGGCCTGATTCCATTCCAAATCCACCACAATGTAGTTCATAAGTAACGATCCTTTTATGTTTAGTGACGACGTATTATAACACATCTTCACGCAGATTGCACCCCTTTTTTGCAAGTGGGGCTTTTTTCTTTGCCATACAGGGCGGGGTGTGCTATAATGACTCCATGATGGCGAAACGCCGCAAGGTGTTTCGCCAAGCCGCTTTGCGGCTTGAGCAAAACATCCTCGTATCGGGAGGGAACTATGACCGGAATGACGATTGCCGCGGCGGCAAAGGCCTGCGGCGGGAAATATTGGGGAACGAATGCGGAATCAACCGAGCTGGGGCGCGTGATCATCGACAGCCGTGCGGTCGAGCCGGGAGATCTTTTTGTGGCCTATAAAGGGGAAAAAGTTGATGGGCACGATTATATCGGCGCGGCGCTGGACAAAGGCGCAGCCTGCTGCCTGTGCGAGCGCGTGCCGGAAGGCGAGACGCGCGGCGTGATCGTCGTGGACGATGTACAGCGCGCGCTGGAGGCGATCGCGGCGGCCTATCGCGAAACGCTGTCGCTGCCGATCATCGGCATTACGGGAAGCGTCGGCAAGACCTCGGCCAAGGAGATGATCTCCGCCGTACTGTCGAGCCGCTATAACGTGCTGAAGACGGATAAGAATCTCAACAATCAGATCGGCGTACCGATGACGCTGTCGCGCATCACGCCGGCGCATGACGCGGCCGTCGTGGAAATGGGCATTTCCGGATTTGGCGAGATGCACAGGCTGGGTAAAATGGTGCGGCCACAGATCGCGGTCTATACGCTGATCGGGCATGCGCATCTGGAGTTTTTGCATGATCTTGACGGCGTCCTGCGGGCGAAGACGGAAATGCTCGACGAGCTTTCGGACGACGCCTGCGTGATCATGAACGGAGACGATGAAAAGCTGAAGGGCTATCGCTGCCGCCAGCGGAAGATCAGCTTCGGTTTCGGCGCTGATTGCGACGTGCGGGCCGAAAATGTTGAGCTGAAAGAGGAGCATACCGAATGCGACGTCGTATGCGGCGAAAGACGCTTTCACGTGACGATCCCGGCGTTCGGAAAGCATCTTGTTTATGCCGCGCTGGAAGGCGCGGCCGTCGGAATAGAGATGGGGCTTTGCGACGAGGAGATCACGCGGGGGATCGCTTCCTTTGAAACGGTTGGCCGACGCGCGGCGATCGTCCACACCGGAAAGCTGACGCTGCTGGACGATTGCTACAATTCCAATGCCGAGGCGCTGAGAAGCGGGATAGACTCGCTTGTCCGATTGCCGGGGCGGCATATATGCATTCTCGGCGATATGCTGGAACTGGGGCAGAGCGCGGAGAAGATCCATCGTGAAGGCGGCGCTTATGCGCGTAAAGCGGGCGTGGAGCGGCTTTTGTGCTGCGGGACCTATGCGGACGCTTACTGTGAAGGGGCGGGAGAGATCGCACGGCGGTTTTCAAGTCGCGGCGAGCTGATCGCCGCGCTGAAAGAGGAGATACAAGAGGGAGACTGCGTGCTTGTCAAGGCCTCGCGCGGGGCTCGCTTCGAAGAGATCTCCGAAGCCCTGAAGGTGCTGTAAATGAGCGGAAACGACAGAAAAAAGATCCTTTTCGATCTTGACGATACGATCCTCGACTTCCACACGGCGGAACGGCATTCTCTGCAGGCTGCCTTTGATGTGCTTGGGATCGAGGCCGACGAGGCGCTGCTGAAACGATACAGCGAAATCAACGCCTTTTGCTGGCAGCAGTTGGAAAAGGAAAAAATGACGCGGGAAGAAGTGCTGGTCAGCCGCTTTGAAAAGCTTTTTACCGAGCGGGGGATCGCCTGTGACGCTCGCGCGGCGCAGGACTGTTATGAGGGTTTCCTTGAAAGCGGACACTTTTTTGTGCCCGGCGCGCCGGAACTGCTGGAAGAACTGTTTCCGAAATACGATCTGTATCTTGTCTCGAACGGAAACAGCGTGACACAGGCCGGGCGATTGAAAAGCGCCGGAATCAGCTCGTATTTCAAGGGGATCTTCATCTCGGAGGAGATCGGCGTCAACAAGCCTGCCCGCGCGTTTTTCGACGCATGCTTTGCCGCGATCCCGGACTTTCGCGCCGAGAACGCAATCATCATCGGCGACAGTTTGACCTCGGACATTCTGGGCGGCATCAACGCGGGGATCAGGACCTGCTGGTTCAATCCCGCTGGCAAGAGCGAGCGGGACGATATCAAACCGGATTATATGATCCGGTCGCTTGGCGAGCTGCCGGCAATGCGTGAAGAAATTTTTGAATAAAAGACCCCGGATGCCTTCGCATCCGGGGTTGCTATATGCCGCAGCATCAAAGAAAGAAATGGATCGCGAGCAGGAGCAGAACGCCCGGAATGCCGAGAAAACCGACGACGAGAGCGTTCAAAAGCGTAAGAGAAAGCGTCAGCCCAAATTCGCCTCCGAAAAAATTGATGATCCACAGCAGCGCGAAACCGAGCACGGTGTTCAGCAGCAGCTTGAAAATAAAGCGGAACGGCTTGGAGAGGATTCGCAGAAGCAGAATCACACCAAGTACGATGGCGGCGATCGTGATAACGAGAGAAAGTGTTTCCATTGAATTGTCCTTTCAAAAGGCAGGAATTGGAGCGAGTAGCCGCGCCGATGCGGGCCATACTATCTTGCGGACAGGATCCTTCCGGCGCGAGAAACAAAGAGCGTCCGGCGATGACTGCCGAAACAGCCCGACGGCTATAGGCATACATCGAAAAAAGGAAAATGTCAAGTGGAAGGGCGCCTTCCCCGGGCGGGTCAGATTTCTGGCCCGCCCGCTTTGCTTTTCGGACACAGGGGAAGGTCTTGAAATGCGCAAAAGAATTTGTTATACTAAATAAGCTAAAATTGGGCGAATTGGGTGCCGCTGTGCCCACAACATATTGTATGAAAGGCAATACCATTTATGAGTAACACGACTGCCGCATACGGCAACGACAGTATTTCCCAGCTCAAGGGCGCAGATCGCGTCCGGAAACGTCCGGGCGTCATCTTCGGCTCTGACGGGCTGGACGGCTGCGAGCATGCGGTATTTGAGATCTTATCCAATTCCATCGACGAGGCGCGCGAAGGCCACGGAGACACGATCACACTGACAAGCTATGAGGACGGTTCAATCGAAGTGGAAGACTTCGGGCGCGGCTGCCCGGTCGACTGGAACCCGGTGGAAAAACGCTTCAACTGGGAACTGGTTTTCTGCGAGCTGTACGCCGGAGGAAAATATAAAAACGCCGACGGGGGAGATTATGAGTATTCCCTCGGCTTGAACGGTCTTGGCTCCTGTGCGACGCAGTATTCCTCGGAGTACATGGACGTCACGGTCTGGCGTGACGGCAACAAGTACCAGCTGCATTTCAAAAAAGGCAAGGTCTGCGGCAAAAAAGGGCAGGAGCTGATCGTGGAGCCGGCTGACCGCAAGAAAACCGGCACCCTGATCAAGTGGCGTCCCGACAGAGAGGTATTCACCGACATCGATATTCCCGTTGAGTACTTTGAGGACGTGCTGCACCGCCAGGCTGTCGTCAACGCGGGCGTGACCTTCCGGTTGAAGGTTCAGCACGGCGGCAAATTCGAGACAAAGGAATTCCGCTATGAAAACGGGATCATGGATTATGTCGGGGAGATCGCGGGCGAGGGCGCGCTGACCGCTCCGGTCATGATCTCGGCCGAGCGCAAGGGCCGTGACCGGGAAGACAAGCCGGAGTATAAGGTCAAGCTTTCCGCCGCGTTTTGCTTTTCCAACAAGGTCAACGCGATCGAGTATTACCACAACTCCTCCTGGCTTGAAAACGGCGGCGCACCCGACAAGGCCGCGCGCATCGCCTTTGTTTCGGCCATTGACGCCTACATCAAGAAGATCGGAAAGTATCAGAAAAACGAGACGGCGATCAAATTCCAGGACGTGCAGGACTGTCTGATCCTGGTGACAAACTGCTTTTCGACCCAGACGTCCTATGAAAACCAGACCAAGAAGGCCATCAACAATCGCTTTATCCAGCTTGCCATGACGGACTTTTTCAAGCAGCAGCTGGAGGTCTATTTTATCGAAAACAAGCCCGAGGCGGACCGGATCGCCGAACAGGTGCTGATCAACAAGCGCAGCCGTGAAACGGCCGAGCGCGCCCGCCAGGGCATGAAGAAAAAGCTTTCCGGCAGCATCGACATCGCCAACCGTGTGCAGAAGTTTGTCGACTGCCGCAGCAAGGATACAGACAAAAGAGAAATCTATATTGTAGAGGGCGATTCCGCTCTCGGCGCCTGCAAGCTCTCGCGCGATGCGGAGTTTCAGGGCATCATGCCGGTGCGGGGAAAGATCCTGAACTGTCTCAAGGCCGACTATGTGCGCATCTTCAAAAGCGACGTCATCACGGATCTGATGAAGGTGCTTGGCTGCGGGGTCGAGGTCAAGGACAAGCATACAAAGGATCTTTCCAGTTTTGACCTTGACAATCTGCGCTGGAACAAGGTCATCATCTGCACCGACGCGGACGTAGACGGCTTTCAGATCCGCACGCTGATCCTGACAATGCTCTATCGCCTTGTCCCGACACTGATCCGAGAGGGCTATGTCTATATCGCGGAATCTCCGCTGTATGAGATCGAATGCAAGGGCAAGACGTATTTCGCGTATTCCGACCGCGAAAAGGCGGAGATCGTGGACAGGCTCGGCAATGCAAAGATCAGCATCAGCCGCAGCAAAGGTCTTGGCGAGAACGATCCGGATATGATGTGGATGACGACGATGAACCCCGAAACACGCAGGCTTATCAAAGTCATGCCGGAGGACGCCGAAAAGATGGCGCAGGTTTTCGACCTGCTGCTGGGCGATAATCTGTCCGGGCGCAAGGATCACATCGCCGAGGTAGGCTACCGGTATCTCGACATGGCGGACATTTCCTGATGAGGTGAGAGAGATGCGAAACCTCAAAGCAAGTAATTATGAGACGGCGAAGGAGCATCTTCGCAAGGCGCTGATCGCGGCCGCAGTCTTTTGCGTGCTGAGCGCGGCGATCCCGGCGGCATACGCGCTTTTCAAGCTGACCGCCTTGATCGTAACGATCGTTCTGTTCGTCGTGATGATCTATATCATCTGCACCGAATGCCGCTGCCCGCAGTGCGGGAAGATCATATTCCCCGGCGCGCTGGCGGCCACCTATTGCCCGCGCTGCAAAAGAAGCCTGATGACCGGGAAAAAACAGAAGAAGAGCAGATAAGAAGATGGCAAAGAAAAAAGAAGAACCGAAAAAATATGATAACCCCAACGTCGTCGGACTGAAAGCCGCCGTCGTCGAGCAGCCGATCACCGAAACGCTGGAGACTAACTATATGCCTTACGCGATGAGCGTGATCGTCTCCCGCGCGATCCCGGAGATCGACGGCTTCAAGCCCTCGCACCGCAAGCTGCTGTATACCATGTATAAAATGGGATTGCTGAGCGGTTCGCGTACGAAGAGCGCCAACATTGTCGGCCAGACGATGAAGCTCAATCCCCACGGCGACGCTGCGATTTATGAGACGATGGTGCGTTTGTCCGCCGGGTATGAGGCGTTGCTGACGCCCTTTGTCGATTCAAAAGGGAACTTCGGCAAGGTCTTTTCACGCGACATGTCCTATGCTGCCTCGCGCTATACCGAGGCCAAGCTGTCGCCGATCTGCGCGGAAATATTCCGCGACATCGACAAGGACACGGTCGATCTCGTTGACAACTATGACGGCAGCATGAAGGAGCCCTCCCTGCTGCCCACCGCTTTCCCGAACGTGCTCGTCTCGGCCAACAACGGCATCGCCGTCGGCATGGCAAGCATGATCTGCGGCTTCAACCTCAACGAGGTATGCGAGACGGCGATCAACTATCTTCGCGATCCCGGACATGATCTGTTTCTCACGCTTCCGGCGCCTGATTTTCCGACCGGCGGAGAGATCATTTTTGACCGCTCGGAGATGGAGAGCATCTACAACACCGGCCGCGGCAGCTTCCGCGTACGGGCCAAGTGGCGCTTCATACCGAAAGAAAACATCATCGAGATCTATGAGATCCCGTATACCACGACCTCGGAGGCCGTGATCGACAAGGTCGCCGAACTGATTAAGAACGGAAAGATCCGCGAGATCAACGACATGCGCGATGAGACCGACCTGAGCGGTTTGAAGCTGGCGATCGATCTCAAGCGCGGGGTCGACCCGGACAAGCTGATGGCGAAGCTCTTTAAGATGACTACGCTGCAGGACGCGTTTCCCTGCAACTTCAATATCCTTGTTGCCGGTAATCCCAAGGTCATGGGTGTGCGTGAGATCCTGGACGAGTGGTGCGCCTGGCGGACGGAGAGCATCCGGCGCCGCGTTTACTTCGACCTGTACAAGAAAAAGGACAAGCTTCATCTGCTCAAGGGCCTGGAAAAGATCCTGCTCGATATTGACAAGGCCATTGAGATCATCCGCGGGACAGAGCTTGAGAGCGAGGTCGTGCCGAACCTGATGATGGGCTTTGGGATCGACCAGATCCAGGCCGAGTATGTTGCGGAGATCAAGCTGCGCAACATTAACCGCGAATATATCCTCAAGCGTACGGACGAGACAGATAATCTCGAAAAAGAGATCGCGGAGCTTGAGGCGACGCTTGCAAGCCGACGCAGGATCAAGTCGATCATTATCGACGAGCTCAAGCAGATCAACAAAAAATATGTCACACCGCGCCGTTCGTCGATCGTTTATTCCGATGAGATCGAGGAATTTGAAGAAGAGAGCACGGTCGAGGACTATCCCGTTACGCTCTTTTTGTCGAAAGAGGGCTATTTCAAGAAGATCACGGCGCAGTCGCTGCGCATGAGCGGCGAGCATAAGTACAAAGAAGGCGACAGGCTGTTTATCAGCTTTGAATCGTCCAACAGCAGGGAAGTGCTGTTCCTGACCGACCGCCAGCAGATGTACAAATCCCGTGTCTCGGACTTCGAGGACGGTAAGGCTTCCGCACTCGGCACCTATCTGCCCACAAAACTGCAGATGGACGAGGGCGAAAACGTGATCGCCATGATCGACCCGGGCGATTACGCCAGACATTTGCTGATCGTATTTGAAAACGGAAAGGCGGCGCGGATCGAGCTTGGCGCCTATGAGACGAAGACCAACCGACGCAAGCTGGTGGGCGCGTATTCCGACAAGAGCCCTGCCGTTGCGGTCATGCTGATCGAAGAAGAAACGGATGTGGCCATCTATGCAAGCGACGACCGTGTCGTCGTATTCAATACGGCGCAGATCCTGCCGAAAACCACGCGCAACACGCAGGGCGTCGGCGTGATGAGCCCGAAGAAGGGAAAGAAGATCGTGCGGGCCGTCATGCTGAAGGACACGGCTATCAAGAACGTGGCGCGCTATCGTGTGCGGACGCTGCCTGCGGCCGGGGCGCTTTTAAAAGCCGAAGACAGGGAAGAGCAGCAGCTTTCGCTGATGGATGAATGATATGGAATCGATCAAAAGCAGTCTTGAAAAGAAAAAAGCGCTGAAATACACAACAAAATATCTGGTCATCGCGATCGGCGCGGCCGTATACGCGGTGGGATTTCAGTTTTTCCTTTTCCCCAATGCGATCGTTTCCGGCGGACTTGTCGGCATCGCAATGATCATCAACGTGTTCACCTCGCTGCCTGTCGGTATGCTGACGGTTGTGATGAACGTTCCGCTGTTCCTCATTGCCTGGAAGCATTTCGGACTGGATTTTCTGCTCAGTTCTCTCGCCGGGGTGGCGCTCTCGTCGATCCTTGTCGACATTCTGGCGCTGCGCAGCATCGTGGCGACGAACGATCCGATGCTTGCCTGCGTCATCGGCGGTGTGATCAAGGGCGCGGGGCTCGGCATGATCTACTATGTCGGCGCAACGACCGGCGGCGTGGATATCGTTGCAAAGTTCCTGCGCCAGCGCCACGCGCACATCCAGTTCGGCACAATCATTCTGATCATGGACGTCGTGATCATCGCCGCCTATGCGCTTGTCCTCAAGCGGTATGAGAGCGCGATGTATTCGCTGATCGCGATGTTTGTCGTAAGCAAAGTGATCGATCTGGTGCTGTACGGCATCGACAATTCGAGCGTCTGCTATGTTATCAGCGAACACAGCGACGAAATCGTTACAGAGATCATTTCCGGGCGCGTGCATCGGGGCGTTACGATCCTGAACGGCGCAGGAGCTTATTCCGGCAGGCCGGAAAAGGTTTTGATGTGCGTGATCAAGCGAAATCAGATCTCGGAATTCCGCCGGATGATCCGCAGTATCGACCCCGATTCCTTCTGCATTGTGACAGACGCCAAGGACGTTTTCGGAAAGGGCTTTGAGAATATTGCCGAGGTAAAATGATGAAAAGACATGCTGCGATCTTTCTGCTGCTTTGCCTGACACTTTTTCTCTGCGGCTGCGGAAGCGCGTTTGAAAAGGAATATGTTTCCGTGACCGATTATCTCCCCCCACCGGAAGCGGAGCGGGAGAGCGCCGAGCGGTATACGGTCCATAATATGACCGAGTTGAAAAAAGCGCTGATCGGTATGGTTTATGAGGGCGCGACAGACGGAAGCATCGCATTTGACGCCGGTTATGCCGGCGACGCGGCGGCAGACATGGAAAACGCCTGCTGGCAGGTCCGCACGCAGGACTCGCTGTGCGCCTACTGCGTGCGCAATATATCCTTTGAGATGGAAAAGATCGTGAACTATTTTGAGAGCGCGGTCAAGATCGACTATACCAGTTATGCCGCAGAGCTTTCGAGTATTATTCAGCTTCCGTATGCGGTGGGTCTGGAGGACATTCTTACCGCTGCAATGGAGGAAAACAGAACACGTGTTACGATCCTGATTTCTGCCAGTTCTTACAGCGTGGACAGCATGAAGGCTCTTGCGCTTGACATCTATCGGAATAACCCGACACTCTGCGTGCGCGAGCCGCAGTTGACGGTTTTCATGTACAGCGGCTCGGGCAGGCAGCGTCTTTATGAGATCAACTTTCATTACGGTCTGGCGGAGGACGAGCTGATCCGCTGCAAATCGCAGATGAAGAATCTGGACGTGGCAAGCAATCTCGGCGCCGATGACCTTGACGACGTTCACTGCGCGCTTGCGGCCTGCCGCTATCTGACAGAAAACTGCGCCTATTCGGAGACATACGACGGAAGCTGTTATGACGCCCTGATCCAGAGAAAGAGCAACAGTGAAGGGCTTGCGCTGGCTTTTGTGGAAATGTGTCACCAGATGGGGATCGAATGCAGGATCGTGTTCGGCCAGATGGGAGGACAGGACCATTGCTGGAATATCGTCAAGCTGGACGGAAGCAATTATCACGTGGACGTCAGCCGGTGCTATGACGATCATTTTGCCGAGGGCTTCCTGCTGGATGACGAGCGTATGTGGAACGACTATCGCTGGAATATCTCGACCTACCCCTCCTGCACGGGTGAACTGAACTATGCATCCATCGCGGCAGAGGACGAACTGAACGCTCCGGATATATTATCCGAAACGGGCGAGCAAGATGAATCGTCCGGAACATAATAAGGCAGCAGATATTTTTTCTTGACAAATCGGCAAACTGTGGTAATATATACCCGTTGCCGATGCGGCCTTAGCTCATCTGGTAGAGCGCCACCTTGCCAAGGTGGAGGTAGCGAGTTCGAGCCTCGTAGGCCGCTCCAAAAAAACCTATTGCATTTGCAATAGGTTTTTTTATATGCGGGTATGGTGGAATTGGCAGACACGCAGGATTTAGGTTCCTGTGGGAAACCGTGCAGGTTCAAGTCCTGTTACCCGCACCACGTCAGAATAACACCATGAGGTCATCAGCCGCCATGGACGGCGTCCGATTGACCGATGGTGTTATTCTTCCTTTTCAGACGCGACCCGCTAACGCTGGGCTCGCGTCTGATAGAGAAACGGGTTCGGATTTGGATTCCTGACGCACCACGTCAGAAGAACTCAGCTCCGTTCCGTTTCCGCGGTTTCCGTAAGAGCCGCGAAAACTGCATATCCGATGAGTCTTTTTTCCGTTCCGAAACGGAGGTCTCACGGGAGACCTCCGTTTCGGTTATGGAAAACGGTTAGGATTTCCTTTTTCTGACGTCTCTTCCTCGGCACGGATGATTCTGCTGCGCTGTTCTTCAATTCGCTTATCGACCGGCTTTTGTGCCTTTTATTGCGGAGAAAACGGCCGATACGATTTGAATTCATAATCTTTAGGTTGAAAAGCCTCATTTCTTGTGCTAAAATAACATACAATTTCCGGACGGGGAGGAACCTGTTCTGCCCGGATAAGACAGCCTTTTAACGGAGGTTTTACCCATATGATCAAAAGACGCGTATGGAGACCGATTGCTTACTCCGTCCTGGGTGTAACGATCCTTGCGACGATCTTCTTTTTCTATTCTTTGATTAAAGTAAATCTGCTTGGATCCGACTATCTGGCACTGGTGGCGGCGGTTCTCGTTTTGTGCGACTATGTTGTCGGCGTGCTGCTGCTCTTCGGCGTCAGAAGAAAGAAAAGCGGCCTTCGCCGTGCGCGCAGGATCATCGGCATTGTACTGGCGGTCGTGATGACAGCGCTCTTTATCATCGGCGGGCTGATGCTGAACCGGCTCAACAAAGCCAGACAGACAGTCACCAATGTTCAATACGACGCTCGTGCGGTGCTTGGCGTTTTTGTACCGAAGGACGATGAAGCAAAGAGCCTGAACGATATCGGCGATTATACCATCGGCTTTCTGCAGCTGGGACAGGAAACGCTCAACAGCAACTATGCGATCGGCGCGATCAATGAAAAGCTTGGGACGGAGATCGCGGCCGAGGGATACGTCAGCATTACGGAGGCGGCCGAAGCCCTGAGAGACGGGAGCGTTCAGGCAATCGCGGTAAATGACGATTATTTCTATATTTTGGATGATATCGACACGTTCGCCGGCTTCCGCGATGAGATCCGTCAGATCGACGAGATTGACGTGCCCATGGAGGCGACGGAGCAAAACACGCCCAATTATCTTGCGGGCGAAACGGAAGTTGTCGAACAGCCGGATATCTCGCCGGCTCCGACGCCGGAACCGACCCCGGAGCCGACGCCGGAACCTGAGTACGGCGAGAATCGGACCATGATCTTCTACTTCAGCGGTATCGACAAGCGCAACAGCAAGGCTGTTTCCGCCGGCCGAAGCGACGTCAATCTCCTTGTCGGCGTGAATACAAAGACCAAGCAGGTACTGATTGTCAATACGCCGAGAGACTATTTTGTGATGAATCCCGCGCTCGGCGGCGAGGACAAGCTGACGCACTGCGGCAGCTCGGGCACCGAGAACTCGATCGCGGCGCTGGAGGAGCTCTACGGCATTGAAGTCGACAATTACATGAAGGTCAACTTTAACGGCTTCACAAGTTTTGTCAACGCGATCGGGGGCATTACGCTGAATAATCCGACAGCTTTTAGCAATTCCACCAATGCGTTCCATTTTGCTGAAGGAGAGATTCATCTTACCGGTAGACAAGCGCTAAGCTACGTGCGTGAACGTCATGCCTTCGGCGCCGGCGAACTTGCACGCAATCAAAACCAGGTGCGTGTCATGCGTGCCATCATTGACCAGCTCCGCACGAAAGGGGTGTCGCTTCTGCTCCAATATGATGAGATCCTGAAAATCATGGAGGGCAATTTCGAAACGGACCTGACGCCCGATCAGCTCTCGAGCCTGGCAAAGATCGCCATTACAAACATCAACGACTGGGAGATCAAGCAGTATCTGCCGACCGGCGTCAGCGGAAAACGCACGACCGCTTCCACCCCCGGGACGGAACTGTTTATTATCTATCCGAAATTTGAGACGGTCAACTTCGCCACAAGACTCTTTGACCTGCTTGCGAGCGACAGGATCCTCACGGACGAGATCCTGGCCGAAGCGCCTTGACCGATAAAGCTTTTTGTTTTGAATCGAATACCGGGCGATGCTCTGCCGCTTTTTTGGCTTTGCATCACCCGGTATTTTTGCTTTGCGGCCGTCCAACAGGGAATGGCCTCTGCTGCAGAGTTGAAAAAGCGGAAAGCGGTTTGAGAAAACGGCGTTTTATTCTGCCGAAGAATGACGCTCCAAGGTTGCTTTTTGGCATATCCTGTGATAAAATATTTTGAAAAAATGTTTTCTGATAAGGCTTGGCCAAAAGAGCTAAAGCACGGCTGTCAGCTAGCTAATCATCGCTTTCACAGAACCCGAGACAAGGAAGGTATTGCTATGAAAAACTTCTTATCGGACCCCAGATTTTCCGGCATAGAGCCTTTTGAATCAAAAGTATGGCTCGCTTCTCCAACCATGCACGGAGACGAGCGGAAATGGGTGGACGAGGCAATCTTAACGAACTGGGTATCTACCGTTGGCGCAAACATCGACACTATTGAAAAAGAGATCGCTGACTATGTCGGCGTAAAATACGCCGTCGGTCTCTCGGCCGGTACGGCTGCGCTGCATCTTGCCACCAAGCTGGCGGGAGAGCGGCTGTATGGCCAGGCACGGCCCAACCACGGAACGCTGGAGGAAAAAAAGGTCTTCTGCAGCGACATGACCTTCGACGCAAGCATCAATCCCGTGGCCTACGAGGACGGCGAGGCCGTGTTTATCGACACGGAATACGACACCTGGAACATGTCGCCGGAGGCGCTGGAAAAGGCGTTTGAACTTTATCCGGACGTTCGCCTTGTTATTGTCGCCCACCTGTACGGAACGCCGGGGAAAATGGAAGAGATCAAGTCCATATGCGACCGACATGGGGCGTATATCGTTGAGGATGCGGCGGAAAGTCTGGGCGCAAAATACAGGCTTGACGGCAAGTGGATCGAGACCGGCGCACTGGGAAATTTTAACTGCATTTCCTTTAACGGCAACAAGGTCATTACCGGGAGCGCCGGAGGCATGTTTCTGACCGATTCGCGCGAGGACGCCGAAAAGGTCAGAAAGTGGTCGACGCAAAGCCGCGAAGCCGCCCCATGGTATCAGCATGAAGAGATCGGTTATAACTACCGGATGAGCAATATCGTCGCGGGCGTCGTGAGAGGGCAGATCCCGTATCTGTCCGAGCATATCGAGCAGAAACGAGCCATTTATGAGCGCTATGAAAAAGGACTTGCCGACCTGCCGGTCAGCATGAATCCCTGGGACAGGGTTAAGAGCGTACCAAACTTCTGGCTGAGCTGCCTTATCATCGACGAAGAGGCTATGGCTCCACAGGTCCGCGGTGAGACGGATTATCTGTATTTAAGCGAGAGCGGCAAGAGCTCGCCGCAGGAGATCCTTGACGCGATCGCTGCCTTTCGCGCCGAGGGCAGACCGATCTGGAAACCGATGCATATGCAGCCGATCTACCGCACGAACGCCTTTGTTACAGTTGATGGCAACGGACGTGCGCGAAGCAACGCGTACATTGCCGGACACGGCGCAGATGTGGGCGCTGACATTTTCAGACGAGGACTGTGTTTGCCCAGCGACAACAAAATGACGCCGGAACAGCAGGATCGCATCATTGAGATCATTCATCGCTGCTTCCGTTGAACAAAAAGCTTTATCAATTAATCTTTGATCGAATGGACGGGCTGACACATGAACGTAACTATTCGCAAATTTGAACGCTCGGATATTCCGAATAAAGTTAAATGGATCAACGACCCGGCGAATAACCGCTATCTCCATTACGACCTTCCGCTGTCTGTTGAGAAGACAGAAAAATGGTTTGACAGTCATTTTGGAGAAACCACGCGGTATGACGCCGTTATCGAAGTCGACGGGAAAGCGGTTGGATTGATCGGTCTTTTGGCAGTCGATCAAAAGAACAGGAAAGCAGAGTATTACATCTCGCTCGGTGATACGGCTTATAAGGGAAAAGGCGTTGCCAAGGAGGCGACACGAAAGCTCTTGCGGTTTGCCTTTGAAGAACTTGGATTAAACCGGGTTTATCTGTTTACCGAAGTCGATAATCTCAGCGCGCAAAAATTGTTTGAGGCAGTCGGTTTTCAGCGGGAAGGGATCCTTCAACAAGACATTTTCTCCCGCGGGGTTTATGTAAATAGGATCGCCTACGGCTTTTTGAAGGAGGATTGGCGGGAATGACGATCATCCAGGATCTCGGCGACTATAAGGGCAACCATCTGTGGATGAAGCGCGAGGATCTCCTTCCTTTTTCCTTTGGCGGCAATAAAGCAAGAAAAGCGGAGCTGTTCTTTCGCGAAATCGACGCCGGAAAGTATGACTGCGTCGTCACGTACGGTTCTGGAAGCTCCAATCATTGCCGGGTGGTCGCAAACGAATGCTGCAGGCGCGGCCTGACCTGCTTTATCATCAGCCCCCTGGAGACGAGCGAAGAGACCTTCAACAGCGAGATGATCCGCCTGTTCGGCGCGGAAGTCACAATCGTTCCCGTCAGCGAAGTGCATGACACGATCGAGCGTATTCTTCGCCAGCTTCGTGAAGGCGGAAAACGTCCGTATTTTATCGCGGGCGGCGGTCACGGCGACATAGGGACCGAGGCCTACGTCCAATGCTACCTTGAGATCAAACGCTTTGAGGAAGCGGAAAAAATTCATTTTGATTATCTGTTTCTCGCTTCCGGCACCGGGACCACGCAGGCCGGACTTGTCTGCGGACAGCTGCTTTCCGGGGACGAGAGAAAAATCATCGGGATCAGCATTGCGCGCAAAAACCCGCGCGGGCGGGACGTGGTCGTCGAAAGTGTGAAAAGCTATCTCGGCGAACGGGCGGACGAGGAGACGATTCAGGCTGCCACTGTGTTTCTTGACAACTATACGGACGGCTACGGAAAAGAGGACAGAAGGGTTCTCGATACGATCGACTTCGTGCTGAAACGCTACGGCATCCCGCTTGACGCAGTTTATACCGGCAAGGCCTTTATGGGCATGGACGACTGCTTGAAGGAGATCCGGGGAAAGAACGTTCTTTTTATTCATACAGGCGGAACGCCGCTGTTTTTTGATGCTTTGAGGAATAGAAAATGAAATTGCAGTATAAAAGAATCCATACGCTGCCGCCGCTTGCATGGTTGGCCTACGTAAACAACGGCGCGGCAACGGTGCTTTGCGGAAGCAGTGTCGAATGCACGGACGATTTCTTCGTCGACGGCGCATGGAATGGTGATTTTGCTAACGGGGACTTCGCGAAATCGGATTGGTTTTGCGGAACCGGCGGCCGTCTGACGGATTACGGAATAGTGTTTTCTACGCCCTCCCATGTGACCAGCGGCTTGTTTGCGGCATCGCTCAACGAGGGAATGCTGGTTTCTAACAGCTTGCATTTTCTGTGCGCTTATGCCGACTATCATTTTGATCCACAGTATTTGAACTATGAAATAGATTTCAACACGGTCCTGTTCGGGATCGAAAAGTATAAGAAAGAGATCTATACGCTCGGAAAAGACGGTCTTCCGGTTGACGTGCGTGTGTATTATTACCGCAACATCGAGATCGATGACGAAAACAGGGTGAACATATCGGTTAAACCCAAGAGCGCGCCGTTTACGGTTTTTGCCGATTATTACGACAGGCTGTGCGGCGCGATCGGCGGCATGATCCGCAATGCGCAGGACAACCGCAGAAGCGTTTGGTACGAGCCGGTGACAACGATATCCAGAGGATACGACGCCCCCTGCTGCGCGGCGATCGCAAAAAAGTTCGACTGCGATACGGCGGTGACTTTTGCTCCGATCGGCAAATACGCCGAGGACTGCGGCGTCGACGTGGCTAAGGCGCTCGGCTATTCTCATATCGTGGAAAGAGACGCCAACGCTTATCTTCAGAATACAAAGCTGATCGAAGCCGAGGCAGTCGCCTCCGGCGAACTGGGGACGGATTTCCAGTTTTCCGTCTTTGACGACGTTTTTCATAACAAACTGGTCTTTATCGGCGAGCGCGGCGATAAGGTCTGGGCAAGAAAATTTGACTCCTGCAATGACGAGTATGCCTTTGCGGACTTCATTACCGGAATCGGCGCCAGCGAACGACGACTTTGGGTCGGATACATCTCGGTGCCGATGCCGCTGTACGGCGCAGGCACATGGACCAGCATCCAGAAGCTGTCCCAATCGGAGGAGATGGAGCCCTGGACGCTGCATAACCGTTATGACAGACCGATTCCCAGGCGAATCTGCGAGGAAGCCGGCGTCGCGCGCGAACTGTTCGGCATGGAAAAGCACGGCGCGGGGATATCGCTCCGTTACGACTGGGGCGGAAGAGCCAGATCGCGCATGAGCGAGACCGCGGCAAAGAGCTTTTCTGACTATGTCAGAAGACATAAAAAAGCTCATCCGGCACAGATGCTATCGTTCTTCTGGAAGGCGAAAGGAATCTATCTCGGCCGTCTGGGATTGCATCTGCCGGGCGAGAAATCGGTCTTAGAAAAGAGCCAGATCGCAAACGCGACCGAGGCGCGCTATCTTTTCCCCTGGGCGAGCGAAGTGATCGGTGACCGGTATAAAAAAGCTATTTTTGATGAGTGAAGGGATATCTATGAATTTTTTGATTCTTGCCGCGGGGACACGCAATAAGGTCGTGCAGTATTTCAAACGGACCTTCGCGGGCGAGGGAAGCGTCGTTGCCACGGATGCCAGCGCGCTCGGACCGGCGATCTATGACGCGGATTCTTACTATATTGTCCCGTCCATCACGGCACCGGGCTATATCGACATGATCCTCGATATCTGCAAAAAGGAAAAGATCGCGGGAGTGTTGAGCCTGATCGACCCGGAACTCTCGCTGCTGGCGCAGAACGAGGAAAAATTTGCGGCGATCGGGACGAAGGTGATCGGCAGCTCCTATGAGCTTTGCGAGATGTCGCTGGACAAGTTCCGGATGTACGAATGGCTGAAAAAACACGGCTATCGTACGGCGCGCTCCTGGATGGACAAGGAGGCCTTTTTCCGTGCTGTCGAAGCAGGGGAGGCAAGCTATCCGGTTTTCGTCAAGCCCGCCGGCGGCTCCGCTTCCATCGGAATCAACAAGGTATACGATGCGGAAACAGTCGAACTGCTTTTTGCCCATGAAAAAGGACTGATGATTCAGGAGTTTATGAACGGTCAGGAGATCGGCGCCGACGTGTATATCGATCTGATCTCGGGCGAGGTCGTATCGATCTTCACCAAGAAGAAAATCAAAATGCGCGCCGGCGAGACGGACAAAGCGGTCAGCTTCAAGGATCCCAAGCTTTTTGCCCTGATCGAAAAATTTGTGCTCGAAGCCGGTTATCGCGGCCAGATCGATATTGACATCTTCGATATCGGCGGAGAGTATTACATCAGCGAAGTGAATCCCCGATTCGGCGGCGGCTATCCGCACGCCTATGAGGCCGGCTGCGATCATATGACGCTTATTTTGAATAACCTGCGCGGCACTGCCAATGTGAAGAACATCGGCGCCTATGAAGAGGGCGTCTACATGATGAAATACAACGAGGTCAAAATCGTGAAGGGGATATGAGTATGCCAAAATCGGTACTGGTATTTGCGCCGCACAACGATGACGAGGTGCTCGGCGCAGGCGGCACGATCCGCAAGCTTGCCAAGAGCGGCTGCGAAGTTACCGTGTGTGAAGTAACGGCCGGGGCTTCGGCGTCTCTGCTGCAGGATGAGGCGCGGAAAGCCCACAAACTGCTCGGCGTCAAGAACTCGCTGTTTTTAAACCTTCCGGTCTGCAAGCTTGACGGGCTTGACAAAGCGGAGTTGAATGCCGGCTTCTGCAAGACGGTCGACGAGATCAGACCGGAGATCGTTCTGATCCCGCATCACGGAGACATGCACCTTGACCACCGCTGGGTCGCCGAGGCTGCCATGGTCGCTGTCAGACCGCTTGCGGCTCCTTTTGTAAAAACGGTCCTGGCCTATGAGACGCTTTCGGAAACAGAGTGGAATATCCCTTCTGCCGACAACGCGTTTATCCCGAACGTCTGGATTAATATTGGCGAAGAACTTCCGGACAAGCTTGCGGCGATGGAATGCTATGCCTCGCAGCTGAAGGCGTTCCCGCATCCGCGCTCTCTTAAAGCGATCGAATCGCTGGCGCGCTATCGCGGATCGACGGTCGGCAAAGAAGCGGCTGAAGCGTTTATGCTCATCCGAGGGATCATTTGAGGGTATTTGATTATGTATTTACCGTTCAAAAGAGGACTGGATATCGTCCTTTGCGCGTTTGCCGTCATCGTTCTTTCTCCGATTTTTCTGCTTGCGGTCGTGGGGATCGAGCTTTCCAGCCCGGGAACGATCCTGTATTATTCCATGCGTGCGGGAAAGAACAAGAAGCCGTTCAAGTTCTATAAGTTCCGTTCGATGCATCCGCCCAAGGGACGGAAAAAAGATATGTTCGTCGCCGACCCGGATCGGGTGTTTAAGTTCGGCAAGATCATCCGGCGCTTGAAAATCGATGAACTGCCGCAGCTGTTCAACGTCCTGAAGGGCGATATGAGCATTGTCGGCCCCCGCCCGATGACGGTGGAGCACGTCGACGAGCTTTACAGCGGCGAATATGAAAAGATTTCGTCCGTCAGACCCGGAATGACCAGCGCGGCGAGTCTGTATGACTACACGGTGGGCGATACCTACAAGGACAACGAGGCCTATCGCCGGGAGGTCCTTCCGGTCAAGCTGGAGATGGAGAAAATGTATGTCGAGAGGCAGAGCTTTGCCTACGACGCCAGCCTGGTCTGGAGAACGATCGTTACGATCCTGCAGGTGCTGTTTGGGAAGAAGGATTTTGCCGATCAGCCCGAACTGATCGAGATCAAGAACAGAAGCGGGAGCAAATGAGTATGGATTTCAAAGGCCTGAGAGTGCTTGTGCTGGATGCGGCCGGAAAGCAGACGCTCGCCATGGTGCGGGGACTCAAGGAGATCGGCTGCGAGGTAACGGTGCTTTGCAAATCAAAGCTGGATACCTGTTATGCCTCGAATCTTCCGGATAAGAAGCTGCTTATCCCCGAGATGGCGGCGCCGGGCGAGGAGTATATCCGCAGATTGCTGGAGATCGTTTCAAAAGGCGATTACGACGTGCTGATGCCGATCGGCGAGCTGAGCACAGACCCCGTCACAAGGCATGAAGAAGAGTTTAAGAAATATGTAAAGATCGCCTGCGCGCCGCGCGAGACCTATATCAAGGCGTTCAACAAGCAGATAACCTTTGACACGGCGATCGAGAACGATATTCCCTGTCCCTATACGCGCCACAGCAGCCAGGATATCGAGGATTATCTGGAAAAATGTCATTTCCCGATCATTATAAAGCCGCGCTCCGGGCTTGGCTCGGTGGGCTTTCACAAGTTTGAGCGGCGCGAGGACTTCTGGCCTTATATGCAGGAGAAGGGGCTTGATCCCAACGATTATGTCGTGCAGGAGTTTGTCGATTTTGACAAGCGCATCGGCACCAACCTTTTTGTCGACCAGAAAGGAAATATCTGCACCGCTTATGCTGTGGATGTGCTTCGCTGGTTCCCGATCGATGCCGGCGCCGGCGTGCTGATCGTAACGGTTGACGCGCATGAGGTGCTGCAGTATGCGGGAAAGCTCCTGAAGGCGCTGAATTGGAAGGGCTTTGCCAATGTTGCCTTTATGGTGGACAAAGAGACGGGCGAGCCGCGGCTGCTGGAGATCAACGGCCGAATCCCCGCCAGCGTCAAGGTCGCCTATATGTGCGGGTGCAACGTCTCCCGGCAGCTGCTGGAAATGATTTATGATCAGGACGTGACTCAGTATCCGGAGAACGATCGATTCGGCATGTATATCCGGCACCTCGACACCGACATCGCATGGTTTTTGAAATCGCCCGACCGCTTCCGGGCCAAGCCTTCGTGGTTCAGCTGGAAGAACACCGAGGAGATCCTGTACAGCAGGGACGATAAGAAGCCCTTCTTCGCGCATTTTATTCAGAAAACGATCGGCTACAGGACAATCATGAAAAAGAAACAGCACTGAGGGCAAGAGTATGACATTCAAACGACTGTGGCAGACATTCAGACTGTATACGATCCGCGGATCAGCCGCAAGGACCGAGTACATCCGCAAAAAGAAGGTGTACGGCGCGATTGGTGATAATTGCTCGATCGAGAAGAGAAAGGTGCCGCTGTATGCCAATCTGATCCGACTGGGAAACAACGTGCATATCGCTTCCAACGTGTCTTTTCTGACGCATGACATTACCTGCACTGTGCTCAATGCTGTTCCTTCGGTAAAGGAGCGCGGCGGCGTGCAGGAGCGGATCGGCTGCATCGAGATCGGAGACAACGTGTTCGTGGGCTCCGGCACGCATATCCTGTATGATACCAAAATCGGCAGCAACGTTATTATCGGGACCTGCAGTGTGGTCACGCACGACATCCCGGACAATTCCGTCGTTGCAGGCGTTCCGGCCAGAGTGATCGGCAGCTTTGACGACTTTGCGGAAAAGATGCTGAGTCAGGAGAAATATCCGGAGGAACTCAAGCCGAGGAAACAGACGGTGTCGCCGGAACTGGCCAAGTTCATGTGGGAGAAATTTGACAGAGAACATAACTGAGATGTTTTTGCATCGAAAACGCGTTGGCAGAAGAGAAAGGATCACGAATAGAGCACGTTTATGCAGCAATGATCTGCACCTATATAGCGAAGTGAGTTGAAGGATTGATACAGAATGCAAATTAAAGGCACAAAACTTATATATGGAAATTTGACAATTGCCTCGCTCCTTTCGTGGCTTCCGGCCTTGTTCTATATTTCCAATATTTATCGGATGATGGGGTATTCGGCTTATCCGTATGCAATAACGCTTGTTGCGTGCGGTACAGTCGGCCTTGTCGCACTTTGGCTTGGAAAAATTGCAAGAAGAGGCGTGCTTTTTACTGTTTTGTTCGTGTTTTTTATAACTGGTGTCCTTAATTATTTGTTTATTAAAAACCTGGATCTGAACGAAATTTTGCTTGATTTTCTGTATGTCGGGATGATGATTACCATGATAGTCTTCCCAATGTCTTATGCGCAGGCTTTTATTTCGTTTTATGTCAGCATAGCTTTTTTTCTTTATGGATATGTTACAGGAGCCGATACCCATTATCTTTTAATCAGCAGCGGCAATTATATCTCAATTTTGATCATTTTGGCAGAATCACTGTACTATCTGACAATTCAGATGACAGAGCATGATTTTTCGTTGATAGACCTGATCCCAGCTTTGCTATGTTTTATCCTTTCGGTTTGGGCAAAAGGGCGTGGAGGTATTTTATGCTGCCTGATAATGCTTGCAGGCGTATCGCTGTACTATGCGCTTGCCTGCCTCAGAAAAAATATTAACCTAATCTATTTTATTTCACTTGCCGCGCTTGTTATTATTGGATATCTGCTGCTTTCAAAAGTTGACCTCTCTAAAAAATTTATGAGCCTTGGAAAATGGTCAAACAGCGGGCTTGATAATTCTTACCGGGAAAGAATGTGGAGAGCATATTTTTATAAAACTCGGGAGAATGCTTTATTCCTTTACCTTGGGACTCCTTTGGAGCAGGTGCCGATCATACATGTGCTCAACGACAATACGCACAATAGTTTTCTCCAACTTCACGCAACAAACGGGATCGTGCCGTTTGTTCTTTTCGCGCTCCTGTTTGTAAAGAGCCTGATCTGGGAGATAAAACATAAAAAAGAATTGATTGCAATCGTTCTTTTCAGCATTTTTATTCGGGGCATGACAGATAAATTCATTTTTGGGCAGTATGGAATGCCTGTCCTGCTGTTTTTAATATTGTATCCGTATTTTGACGAGTACATATCAAAAAGAACGGCAGAAATGAGTGCTGTTAATTAATTCATTCGAGAAATACAGTTAAAACGACTTTTCAGAAAAACACATTACAGAAAGGAAATTGACCAGTATATGGCACCAAATTTTGAAAAACTGTATGACCGTCTTGTTAACAGAGAGGAAAAACTTGCGCTGATCGGACTTGGATATGTCGGGATGCCCATAGCCGTAGAGTTCGCCAAACATATTAATGTGATCGGCTTTAATCATAACGAAAAGCGTATACTGCAGTATAAAAGCGGAATTGACCCAACCCACGAGGTCGGCGATGAAGCAATCAGCAAAACGACAGTCGAGTTCACATCGGATGAGACGCGGCTCCGCGAGGCTAAGTTTTTGATTGTGGCCGTTCCCACCCCAATCAATTCGGACCATACGCCAGATCTTTACCCTGTAGAGAACGCGTCGAGGATCGTGGGAAGAAATCTGACGGCTGGCAGTATTGTAGTGTACGAGTCGACTGTCTATCCGGGCGTGACGGAAGATATATGCGTTCCGATCCTTGAAAAAGAGTCCGGACTGAAATGCGGCGTTGATTTCAAAATCGGCTACAGTCCGGAGAGAATCAATCCGGGCGATAAGATACATACGCTTACTACGATCCGGAAAATCGTTTCCGGCATGGATGAGCAGACATGCAAAATCATAAAGCAGGTCTATGATATCGTGATTGCAGCGGGTACGTTTCCTGTTTCCAACATCCGTACGGCGGAAGCTGTCAAGGTTGTGGAAAACAGTCAGAGAGATATCAATATTGCCTTCATGAACGAGCTGGCGATGGTCTTTGACCGGATGGACATCGATACCAACGAAGTGATTGACGGAATGAACACAAAGTGGAATGCGCTCGGATTCAGACCCGGACTTGTAGGCGGACACTGTATCGGCGTCGATCCGTATTATTTCACTTACGAGGCAGAAAAGCTGGGCTATCACAGCCGCATCATCTTAAACGGGCGGATCGTGAACGACAGCATGGGTGCTTACGTAGCTGATGCTGCTTTGAAGAAAATGATTGAGGCCGGACAGGCACCCAAAGCCAGCAAGGTTGTCATACTGGGGCTGACCTTCAAGGAAAACTGCCCAGATGCACGGAACAGCAAGGTCGCGGATATTATCTCGCGGCTTGAAGAGTTTGGCATACGGCCGGTGGTAGTTGATCCATGGGCCGATCCTGAAGTGGCAAAACGCGAATACGATGTCGAACTGAAAAAGATTGAAGAAGTGGGAAATGCCGATTGTGTTATTGCTGCGGTGGCGCACGACGAGTTCAAAAAGCTTGGCATGGACGGCGTCCTAAAGCTGTTTGGAGAAAAAAACAGCAAGGTTCTTGTCGACGTAAAGGGTATGTATAATATCGACGAATTGAAAGCGTCCGACCTGACATGGTGGAGACTGTAAACACGAGGCTGATCTCTCGAAAAAAAGCCGGGGGCGCAAATGAAATATACGATTAAAAAAGCATGCTTTGCGTGTACTACACCATATCAGGTGATTGGCGCTATAAGCATCGTCAAATCTGAACATTTACAGGCCGATATCTATATATTCGGAACTTTTCCTGATCATGATCTTCTGTCAGCTCGCCTGCGTGAACTGAATATTTTCCAAAATGTTTATGCGGTGGACAGTGAAAAGATAAACCTGCTTGGGAAAGGACAGGCATCGGTTGAAATCCAGACGCAGGCATTGTTTCAGGTTGCCTTTCCACAAATATATGTGCGCGAATTCCTTCGCGATGATACAGCGTACGAAACGTTTTACTCATCCAGCAGGGCACACACAAAGCTGCTGCTGCAGAGAGTTTTGAAGAAAAGAAACCCCGAAATGAAAACTGTCATCTACGATGACGGTTTGGGCAGTTATCTTGAAGATTCACACGTACTCAGACCAAGCAAAATGCGTCGCTGCGCTGAGAAGATCTTGGGCTGGAACCTGTTTGATCCCAAAACAGTCAGCATCCAGTTGTATCTTCCCGAGATCGCACATATTCCACAGGAATTAAAGGATTGTCAATTGCGCGAGATGGCCCGGTTGGATTGGCAGGCACCCGAAAACAAAGTGATCCTGAAACGGCTTTTCGGGATCTCAGAGACGGAAAAATATCGTGAACGAGTCATCCTTTTTGATAACGTTCGGGGAGCAACCTCCCGCAGGGAAATGTTTGAGAAAGTTGACCGGTGCTATCAGACAATTCTTGATGTCGTCGGGGAAAAAAACGTACTGTTCAAAGCGCATCCCCGCAGCTACGAAAAACCCAGCCTTATGCTCCACTGCATCGAGAAACAGGCAGCATCCATGGAAGTCTTTTATGCCGACATGGAGGATTTGGAATCAAGGGTTTTGATTGCATACAACTCTACGGCGACCTATACGCCTAAACTGCTGTTTGGCAAGGAACCCTGGGTTATTAATCTTCACCGCATTGTTGGCCCACCATTGCAAAAAAATTCGGAGATTCTTTATCAAACTTTTTTACCTACCTACCAGAACAAAGAAAAGCTTTTGGCCCCGAACGATATGGATGAACTGAAGAAAATGCTTGCGTACGCATTGGAAAGGAATTGATCGATGAATCTGTTTGACAGCTTGACGGGCAACAAAGTAATGGTAATCGGCGAGATAGCTCAGGCCCATGATGGAAGCTTAGGAACAGCACATGCCTATATTGATGCTATCGCAGATGCTGGAGCCGATGTAGTCAAGTTTCAGACCCATATAGCCGCTTCGGAGAGCACGAAACAGGAACCATGGCGTGTCAAATTCAGTTATGAGGACAATCTCCGTTACGATTACTGGGAGAGGATGCAGTTTACGGAGACGCAGTGGAAGGGCCTGAAAGACCATGCCGAAGAAAGAGGACTTGTTTTCCTCAGTACGCCATTCTCCGTAGACGCGGCAAAAATGTTGGACAGTCTCGGCATGACGATGTGGAAAATCTCTTCCGGCGAAGTCAGCGATCCTTGGCTGCTGGATTATGTTCTTTCCACAAAAAAACCTATTATTTTTTCGACCGGAATGAGCACGGTGGCGGAGATTGACCGATATGCCCAGAACTTGACATCTCACGGAGCAAGATTTGCACTCTTACAGTGCACGACAAATTATCCGGTGACTCCGGAAAGGGTAGGCCTGAACATTTTGGAGCAGTTTGTCGGCAAATATCCCATCGTTGGATTGTCCGATCATTCTGGCGAGATGTGGCCTTCCCTGGCGGCTGTGACGATGGGCGCTAGAATTATTGAGACCCATGTTTGCCTGAGCAAATATGATTTCGGACCGGATGTTCCGGCTTCTCTTACACAGGAAAAATTTGCCGAGATGATCCGAGGGATCCGTTATATCAGCGAAATGAAGAACAACCCGGTAGACAAAGACGCCGTAAGTATAGAACTGTCAAGAAACAGCCAGATTTTTGCCAAGAGCGTATGTGCAAAGATGCCGCTCGAGGCCGGGACTGTTTTGACAAGAGAGATGCTTGCCCTGAAAAAACCGGCTTATGGCATCCCTGCAAGAGACGTTGACTCTGTCATTGGGAAAAAGATAAACCGCAAATTAGAAATCGATGAGTTTATCAAACTTTCGGATATTGGAGAGTAACGCAATGAGAAAAGTCTGTATCGTGATAACCGCAAGAGCCAGCTATTCCAGAATCAAGGGAGCAATGCAGGCAATCCAGAAGTCTCCTGATATGCAGCTGCAGCTCGTGGTTGCCGCCTCCGCAATGTTGAACCGGTATGGAGAAGCCTATAAACAGATGGAAGACGATGGTTTTATTGTTGACCGAAAAATCTATAGTGTGGTAGAGGGCGAAAATCCGGTCGCAATGGTAAAGACGACCGGCTTGGGGATGATCGAACTGGTTACCGCCTTTGAAGACCTCAAACCTGATGTCGTCGTCACGATTGCCGACCGTTATGAAACCATCGCCACGGCAATAGCCGCTTCCTATTCGAATATTCCGCTTGCTCATATTCAGGGCGGTGAAGTGACGGGTAATATTGACGAGAAGGTGCGCCATGCGATCACAAAACTTGCTGATCTGCATCTTGTGGCAAGTGAAAAAGCCGCAGAGCGGGTAATCAAAATGGGCGAGAACGCTGATCGTGTTTTTGTAACAGGCTGCCCATCCATCGACCTCGCCGCAAGAGCGATTATGCCCGAACTGGATTTTGATCCGATCGAACGCTATGGCGGGAGTGGGGAAATGCGCTTCAAACCGGAGGACTACTATATTGTCATTCAGCACCCGGTCACAGATGAACGCGGCCGGGCAAGACAGCAGATTGAAGAGACGCTGAAGGCTATGAATGAGCTTGGCAAGCCGACCTATTGGATTTGGCCGAATGCCGATTCTGGGTCAGATGAAACGTCCAAAGGTATCCGTGTTTTTCGAGAAAGAAACCACCCGAAGAACATCTGGTTCTTCCGCGACATTCCATCACGCGATTTTTTAAAGCTTCTGTATCACAGTAGCGGAATCGTTGGTAACTCCAGCGTCGCTATTCGAGAATGCTCGTATTTGGGTGTTCCGGCAATCAACATCGGCAGCCGCCAGTCAGGACGTGACCGTGCCGGTAATGTAACAGACGTAGGATACAACAAAGATGAAATTCTTGCGGCCATCGCAACGCGTCGTTCCATGCCGCGGGTGCAGAGTACACTATACGGCGATGGGAAAGCGGGCGAACGGATCGCGGAGATCTTAAGATCCGCAGATTTGACTTACACGAAAAAGCTTACCTATTAAGGAGTCGTATATGAAAAAGAGATATCTAGGAGTGATCCCCGCAAGAGGCGGGTCAAAAGGTATCCCAAAGAAAAATATAAAGGAAATGAACGGCAAACCGTTGATCGCCTATACGATCGAAGCGGCAAACAAGGCCATACAGGAACAGGTCCTCAGCCGTTGTATAGTATCGACCGACAGCAATGAAATTGCGGAAGTTTCCAGAAGATTCGGCGCAGACGTGCCTTTTATGCGACCGGATTATCTCGGAGGCGATACTATCAAATCTGTGGATGTCATTCTTCATGCACTGGATTTTCTGGAAAAGCATGGAGAGTATTATGACTCGGTAGTCACACTTCAGCCAACATCGCCTTTGAGAACAGCGGAGGACCTGATAAACGGTATAAAAATGTTTGATGAGGGAAGCAGCGATTCCCTTATTGCGGTGTATGAGGACGTCAAGGCAAACGGTTTCAATTATTACCGAATGGGCGAAGACCACCAGGGAATAGCAGAGCACAAAGAGCACAATGCGGGAATTAGACGGCAGGATATGAAACCTATGTTTGTGAGAAACGGAGCTCTTTATATCTCTTCAGTTGAACTGTTGAAAAAACGCAGATTCATTATTGGAGACGTTCCTCTTCTGTTTGTTATGCCGAAAGAACGCTCGATCGACGTGGATTCTGTTATGGATTTTGAGTATATTGATTTTTTGATGAAGAGAGATAAGCTCGCAGGAAACGGGAGGTAACTATGCCGTCAAAGTTGAAACGAGCGATTGGCCGATATATAAAAAAACCACTGGCTATGCTTCTGGGGTATATTTGCTATAATCCGAAATACCTGAAAGGAAAGGCTTTTGGAAAGGACTATTGCAACGGCTGGACCTGGGTTATGCGAAGCTGGTTCATGCAAAAAATTGTCGGTGTAAACAGGCATGTCCCATTCCCGGTTGACTTCAGAATGAAGGTCGGAAACTGGAAAAATATCGAATTTGACGTTGATAATTTAAATATTTTTCAGAAGGTCGGGAATTACTATCAGGCTACAGATGCAAAGATCGTCGTCGGGAAGAATACCTGGATCGCCAACGGTGTAGCCATTATCACCGCGAATCATGACCTTGAGGATCTGGACACACATTCCGATGCAGCTGACGTCGTTCTGGGAGAAGAGTGCTGGATCGGTTCGAATGCCGTCATATTGCCGGGAGTCACGCTTGGAAAACATACGGTTGTCGGAGCGGGCGCTGTCGTGACGAAGAGCTTTGAAGACGGCTGGTGTGTCCTGGCCGGCGTTCCCGCAAAAAAAATAAAAGATATCAAGCACACAAGCTAATTGAAAACTAGGAGACCGAAAGAATGCGTGAAAAGGAGAACAAGACAAAAACAGTTATTAAAGCTGGAATATGGTATACGGCAAGCTCCTTTTTGACAAAAGGGATTGCATTCATATCGACCCCTATTTTTACGCGGCTTTTGAGCAGCAATGATTTTGGTGAATACAACAACTTTACTGCCTGGGCGGGGATCATTGTCATTGTAGCCACGATGGACATGCATACAACGGTGAACCGCGCAAGATACGACTATGAAAATCTGGACGGCTACCTGTCCTCTGTCGCATTATCCGGCACCATAGTTACTACCATTATCTGGGGTATCGTCCAACTGTTTCCAACTTTTTTCTGCAAGCTGTTCTCAATGGAGATGCCTTATATCAATCTTCTGTTTATTACGACAATGGTTTCCCCGGCACTGACGCTTTTGCAGGCAAAGAACAGGATCCATTATAAGTACAAAACATATGTTGCACTGTCTCTCGGATCGGTTTTTTTATCGACAGCTGTTTCTGTCACCCTGGTTTTGTTGATGAAAGACAAGCTTACAGGCCGAATTATCGGTCATTATGGAACGGTTTTCGTAATCGACCTTCTTGTTTACATCTATATCATATACAAGGGGAGACAGTTCAAATGGTCAGAATTTAAGTATGCGTTGCTGATCTGCATTCCCATGATTCCGCACCTGCTGAGCAAATACGTGTTGAATCAATCCGACAGAATAATGATTAAGCAGTTTTGTGGGGCGAGCGATACAGCTTATTACAGTCTGGCCTATACCTGCGCAATGATACCGATCATGTTGGCCCAGGCAACCAACATTGCCTGGAGCCCCTGGTCCAGTGAACAGATCCATTTGGGAAGATATGAGAATATCCGCAAGGCTTCGTATTATTACATACTATTGTTTTACGCAATTGTTTTTGGCGTGTTTTTGCTTGGCCCAGAAATTGTATTTGTTCTTGGCGGGAAAAAGTATACACAGGCCATATATGTTTTGCCTCCTGTCGTGATGGGTGCGGCGTTTCAGTTTTTATATAACTTGTACGTTGCGCTTGAACAATTTGCAAAGAAAACCGTGGGAATGGCCCTTGCAACGGTTGCTGCGGCAATTATCAACATTGTACTAAACTGGTTGTTGATTCCGCGTTACGGATATATTGCAGCTGCATATACGACGCTGGTCGGCTATGCATGCCTTTTGATAAGTCATTTTTTTCTTGCAAAACGTACCGGCTATGCGGAGGCATATGACGAAAAATTTATTTTCATATCTCTTGCCGCATTGTTTTGCGTAATGCTGGTTGTCTTGCGGCTGTACAGCCTGCCTTCAGTGATTAGATATTTGATCGCAACAGCCTTTGTTGTATTCTTATGTGGGTTTGTATATAAAAAGAGAGATATTTTAGCAAGGATAAATAAAGGAAAAGATTCCAGCGTATCAGACGGGTAAATAAACGATCCGCTACCGGGGTCGGTCTCTTTGCCGGATGAGGCAAAATAGTAGAAATAGAAACGCAGTTTATTTGAGGAGGAAACCCGTTATGCCTGCTGCATTGACCTATTTGGCAGTCATGCTAGTCGTGATCATCATATGGTTCCTGCTGCTGAAAAGACCCGTCTATGAGGCCGTGTTGATCAGCTTCATTATCCTGCTGACGATCACCGGGACCTGGAGCCATGTCGGTACATATATAGACAAAGGCCTGAAAACATCGCTGTTGTATTCAATGACGGCCTTCTGTGCCATGTCGATTTTGCTGACCCGTTCCAAGGTCATCGACAGCGCCATCGCTGTGATCCTTGCCCTGCTGGGCCGTGTAACGGGCGGAGCGGGATATGTCTCTGTCGTGGCCAGCGCATTTATGGGTGCGCTGTCCGGATCAGGCCCGGGCAACGTCATGGCGACCGGATCTATCACGATCCCGGCGATGAAGCGTTCCGGCTTTCCCGCGGAGCTTGCAGCGAATATCGAGTCGAACGCCTCTTATCTCGGCAACATGATCCCTCCCAGCGGGAACATCACGGCAGCCCTTGGCGCGCTGACCGGGATGGCGGCCTACGGCGAGGAGTATATTACGCAGGCACAGTTCTGGATCGTGCTGTGGGGCTGCAGCCTCTGGTTTATTCTGCAGCGTCTGCTGATGGTGTTTGCCTTCTGCCGGTATTATAAAGTCAAGCCGATGTCGAAGGATGAGCTGCCCAGTCTGAAGGAGACCTTCCGCCAGGGCTGGCAGGGCTTGCTCCTTCCGATCATTATTCTGCTTCCGTTTGTGCTTGATTTCTTCTTCAAGAGCAGCTTCTTTACCGACAGGCTCGGCAAGAGCGGTGCTTCTGCCATGTCCAGCAGTCTTCTTATCTTCATCGGCGGTCTTGCTTCCCTTTATGCGGTGCTGATCGCCAAGGACAGAAAGCTGACCACGCCCAACGCGATCGCCCATATGTTCGCCGACGAGATCAAGACCATTGCCCCGGCGATCGGTGTTTGCGTCTTTGGCTATATGATCGGCGCGATGTTTACCGATCTCGGCGTGACGGACGAAATGCTTGCTTTCATGGAGGGCATGAACTTCGGACGCTTTGGCCTTGTTGTGTTTATCTGTGCTATCACCTGCCTGCTTGGCATGGTGATCCCGGGCAGTTCGCTTGTCGTTATCTTCGGGCCGGTGTTTATAACGATCCTGGTCGCAAAGGGCGTCAACCCCGTACTGGCCGCCGCTATGCTGCCCTGCATCTGCGGCGTCATGTGCGGCATCACCCCGCCGCTCGGACTGGGCATGTACGCGGGCATGAGCCTGGCAAATTCCGATTTCGGAAAGACGTTTAAAAATAACCTTTGGTGGGTTGCCGCGCAGTTCGTGATGGAAATCATCGTACTGATGGGCTGGCTGCCGATCCTGGGCCTGTAAGGAGGGAGGAAGCCATGAAACAAACACTGAAAAAGATCGCTTCTGTTTGCAAGCTGATCTTCGGATACGGGATCATGCTCGTCCTCTTCGCCGGCGGGCTGACCTTCTTCGGTTATTTGGCCGCGCTTGTCATCGGCGGCGAGACAGCCACCAATATCTGCACCTGGATCTATAAATCCTTCGTTCCAGTCCTTATCTACGTCTCGACGATCTTGATTCTGTTCGGACTTGTCACGATGTATCTTTCCGGCGAGAAAGCGCTTGTACCGGCGCGCCGCACGCATAAGGAAGGTCCGGAAGCGACGCAGACAGACGGAAATACCTGATTATTCCCCTCATTGCATCACAGCGATCATGCGAAAAGCACCGGAATAGTGCGTGCTGACCTGACAGGAGGAAATTGCGTGAATACTTCGCAAAAATTTCTCAAAGCCATAGAGGAGGTCCGTTCTGCCCCCGTGCCCGACGCCGTCATGGCAAGAGCGCGGCAAAGTTTGCTGGACTATCTTGCCGTCACCTGTGCCGGCGCGGCATTTCAAAAGGAAAAGCTTGTAAAATACTTTTCTTTTGCCGAGCCGGAGCAGGGAGCTTTTCGCGCGATCGGGACAGGAAAAGACCTTGTGCTGAAAGAAGCGGTATTTCTCAACGGTCTGAACGGACACGCGCTTGATTTCGACGACGGGACAAACAGCGGTATCATTCATCTGGGAAGCCCGATCTTCTCACTGTTGCTGCCGCTTGCCCAGCGTTACGACGTGGACGTGGACGAGCTTTTGAAAGCCGCTGTCATCGGCTATGAGGCGTCTTACACGATGGCCGTATCTATCCAGCCTGGGCATAAAGCCATGGGCTACCACGCTACCGGCACCTGCGGCACGCTCGGTGCGACGATCGCGGCGTGCTGTATGCTGGGTCTTTCGGAAGAAGAACGTTTCCAGGCCTTTGCTGCGGCAAGCGTCGCGGCCGGGGGCATGCTGAAGGCGCTGGACGACGGAAGCGAGCTGAAGCCCTATAATGTGGCCAAAACAGCGCTGCTTTCGCTGACGGCGCTGCAGCTCGCGATGTCGGGTTTCAAGGGGAGCGACGATCCGCTCGGCGGACGCGGTTTTTTGAAAATGATGACCGGCAGGGGAGACGTCGAATTAAAGCCTGTCCTGCTGAACGGAACCTATGCGATCGAAAAAAGCTATACCAAGCCATACGCCTCCTGTCGCTATACGCATCCGGCTGTTGAAGCGGCCATCCGTTTGCGCGAGAACGTCAAACCCGAAGAGGTGCAGCATATCTCTGTAAAGACCTATGATCTCGCCGTACCGGGACACGATCATACGCGGATCGCCGGCAGTTACAGCGCCAAGATGAGCATTCCCTACGCCACCGCGGCGGGACTGCTTTACGGGAAGGCCGGACTGCAGGAGTTTGGCGAAGATGTTGTGAAGGACGAATCGATCCTGCGGATGACGGAAAAAGTCAGCGTTTGTGCCGACGACGCAATGAGCGCCCTGTTTCCCGCCGTCCAGGCAGCCGAGGTCACGATCCGCACGGAAAACGGATCATATACCGAACGCGTGGATTTCCCGAAAGGAGAGCCTGAAAACCCGCTGACAGACAAAGAATTCCGCGACCGGTATGACGCGTTGATGACATACGCCGGTGTAGACTCCGACGTATATGAAGCCGTTTTTGAAGCGGCTTATCGTGACAATACAAAGGCACAGGAGCTTGTCAAAGCCCTGTAAGGGGAATAAAGAAATGGAAAAGGTAAAGCTGGTCCTCGGGACCATGACTTTTGGAGAATCGGTTTTCTCCCCGCAGGTGGGAGAGTTTGTCAACACCTTTCTTGGCGCCGGATACGACGAACTGGATACGGCCTATGTCTATAACGAAGGCAACTGTGAAAGGCTCCTTGGCGAGGTGCTGCCGACGCTTGACAAGCCGTTTCAAATCGCAACCAAAGTAAATCCGCGCATCTCCGGCAGGCTTGACGCGGAAGCCGCCTACAAACAGGTGGGGGAAAGTCTGGCGCGTCTGAATCTTCAAAGCGCGGATACGGTATATCTGCACTTCCCCGATCCGGCCACGCCGGTGGAGGGGGTCCTCGCGGCGATGGCCGATTTGCACGAGCAGGGAAAATATCGCGAGCTGGGACTTTCTAATTTTCCGGCCTGGATGGTGGCGGACGTGTGGTATGTGTGCGACAGGCACGGATGGATCAAACCGACTGTTTACGAGGGCGTGTACAATCCGCTGACACGCAAGGCGGAAATCGAGCTGAATGATTGTCTCAACAGCTTCGGAATGAGGTTCTACGCCTTCAATCCTATGGCGGGCGGCCTTTTGACGGGGAAATATGCCGGATTTGACAGTACGCCTGCAGACGGCCGCTTTACGCACCGGCCCAATTATCAGGGACGCTATTGGAAAAAAAGCTATTTTGAAGCTGTCGATCTAATCCGGACGGCAGCGGAAGAGCACGGCATCAGCAGCATCGAGGCGACATACCGCTATCTTGCCTTTCATTCAATGCTCGACGGTCGGCGCGGCGACGCGATCCTGATCGGGGCGTCCAAGCTTTCGCATCTGAAACAAAATATGGATACCGTTAAGGCCGGCCCGCTTCCCGCTGACGTCGTGGAGGCTTTTGAGAAGGCCTGGTCGGTCACAAAGGGCGACAGCCCGGAATACTTTACGCTTTATAAAGGAAAAGGTTCGGTTGGAGGGGAGTCAAAGTAAATGCTGGATCAAGCAAGAGTTTTTTCCTGCCTGCAGGATAACGGGATCTCCTTCTTTACAGGCGTTCCGGATTCTTATTTGAACGGTTTTTGCACGTATGCGCTCAAGCATTGCGGCGGCAGAAACGTGATCGCGGCAAACGAAGGAAACGCCGTCGGAATTGCCGCTGGCCACTATTTCGCCACCAAAGAGGTCCCGCTTGTTTATATGCAGAACAGCGGCATGGGAAATGCGGTTAATCCGCTTGCCAGTCTGACAGATCCGGCGGTGTATGCCGTGCCGATGATTTTATTGATCGGCTGGCGCGGACAGAACGGGAGCGAGCCGAATCATCCCCAGCACAGACTGCAGGGGGAGATCACGCCGGGACTTCTTGAAATCATGCATATCCCTTATCTGGTGCTCGAGGATAATGACGAGAGCTTTTCGGAAATGCTTGCTGTTGCCGCGGCGACCAGCCGGAGCGCGCGCACACCGTTTGCGCTTCTTGCGCCGAAGGGCGTAATGGCCGCTACCGAGAAGGCGAACGAGACAGATGACCGCTATCCTATGTGCCGGGAAGAGGCCATTGAGGTGATCCTTGATCATATGCCAACAGATACGATCTACTCCGCCACGACCGGGCGTGCGACGCGTGAACTGTTTTTCCTGCGGGAAAGGCGGGGAGAGGCAAAGTCGACAGATTATCTCAACGTCGGTTCTATGGGCCACGCCTCCTCCGTGGCGCTCGGCATCGCAATGGCAAGGCCGGAACGGAAAGTGGTCGTACTGGACGGAGACGCCGCCGCCATTATGCATCTTGGCGCTCTTACTATGATGAGCAAGTTCGATTGTCCCAATTTTATGCACGTTGTTTTGAACAACGGCGCGCATGAATCGGTCGGCGGACAACCCTCCGCGGGATATCAGCTGGACTTTACCGCGATTGCGGAAAGCTGCGGCTATGCCACAATAGGGAAGTGCGCAGAAACGAAAGAAGAGCTGATCCAGGCTATCAATGAGTTGAAAGATATCGGCAGAGCATCCTTTATCGACTGCCGTATCCATAAAGGCTTGAGAGAAAAACTGCCGCCGATCGTATTTGACCACCGCGAGGCTATCGACAGACTGATCGACGAACTGAACGGATAGATAAGACCTGAGGATAAACAGAAAGGGAACGATGATATGAACAGCATGGACAAGACAAGAGAATTTCTTCGCTCGATCGGCCTGCCCGGCGGCGACGCCTATGATCTGCCTACCTCTGAAAAGCGTTTTTCGGACGGCGGACAGTATCGTTTTGAGGTTCCGGGCATCCAGGGGCCGAAGGTCATGCGTGCGCTGCTTGAGGCGATGGACAGCTATGGGCTGTATCTCCACCGCGTTACACAGACCCAGGGTATCATGCGTCTGACCGATGAGGAGATCGCTAAGATGGTCGAGCTTGCGCATGATTGGCAGACGGACCTGATTCTGGCCATCGGCCCGCGCGCGACGACGGACACCTCGGCGTCGGTGAACACCGAAGAAGGTGTCCGCATGGGTTACCGTCTTCGCGGACAGGAGCAGATCGTCAGGGCTATCGAGGATGTGAAGAGAGCGGCCCGCCTTGGATGCCGCGGCTTCCTCGTATATGACGAGGGCTGCCTGTGGGTCTTGAACGAAATGCGCAAGGACGGCGAGATCCCGGAAGACTGCCATTTCAAAGTCTCCGCCCACGCGGGACACGGCAATCCCTGCTCGGCAAAGCTGCTGGAGCTGATCGGGGCCGACTCGGTGAATCCCGTGCGTGACATCCAGCTTCAGATGATGGCCGCCATGCGCCAGGCGATCGATATCCCGCTTGACCTGCACACCGAAAACCCGAAGTCCACAGGCGGCTTTATCCGTCATTATGAGGTGCCGGAAATGGTACGCGTCGCCGCGCCGATCTATCTCAAGACAGGCGGTTCCGTTGCGCAGACGCACAGCTGGGACAGCAGCGAGGAGGATGCGCGCAAGCGCGCCAAGCAGTGCAGTCTCGTCAAACGCATGCTTGACGAGTATTATCCCGAGGCGGTATGGAGTCCGCGCGGAAGCCTGAAATAAAGCGAAAGAGGAAGTTTTTCTTTCATGAGACATCATATGTATAATCCCGACTTCCGTTTTGTCGTGGAGCCGGAGCAATTTAACAAATATACAGATCGCGAGCTGCTGCAGTATTGTCTGGGCGCAACGATGTATATGCCGGGCTATAAGGATTTTACACAGAAGATCCTTGATCACGCGATGCCCGGACTTACGACGATGGTCCTCTGCTTTGAGGACGCCTGTCCCGAAGAGAAGGTCCCCGAAGCGATGGAAAACGTCCATCACCTGCTTGCGGCCGTGACCGAGGCCGTGGAGAGCGGCAGACTTGATGCGGACTATGTTCCGCTGATTTTCATCCGAGTCCGCAATCTTTCCCAGTTCAAGGCTTTTGGCGAAAAGCTGACGAAGCAGGAAGTGAAAAGCCTTTGCGGCGTCAACTTCCCCAAATTCAATTCGGAAAACGGATACGAATACTATGCCTATCTTCAGGACCTTAACGACCGTTTCGGAGAGATCCTCTACGGCATGCCGATCATCGAAGACCCTGAGGTCGCCTATAAGGAGAGCCGGATCCCGCAGCTGATGGGCATCAAAAAGATCCTGGATAAATACAAGCATCTGGTTCTGCAGGTGCGTGTGGGCGGAACAGATTTCAGCTCGGTCTTCGGCGTGCGCCGCGGCGTTGACTATAGCCTGTACGATATCATGACTGTGCGCGAATGTCTCAGCGATATTATAAACGTCTGCGGCCGAAACAACGATTATGTCATTTCCGGTCCGGTGTGGGAGTATTTCCGCGCGCCGAAGGAAATGATGTTCGAGGATCTTCCGCACCATGGGATCGAGGATTATCTGATGAGACGCCAGCCGCTTGTCAACAATGAGATCGACGGACTGCTGCGCGAGGTCATCCTTGACAAGGCGAACGGCTTTGTCGGCCGTACAGTCATCCATCCCACCCACGTCAAGTTTGTTAACGCGCTGATGGCTGTGACAAAGGAAGAGTACGACGACGCCTGCCAGATCCTCAGAACAGGCGGGGGCGTGGTAAAGGGCTCGGGCGGAAACAAAATGAACGAGATCAAGCCGCACACAAACTGGGCGAAAAAGATTTATAACCGTGCCAGAGCTTTTGGCGTGATCCGAAACGAGAGCGACTATGTCAGGCTCTTTGCCGTAAACGATTGATGCCATTTCCATTTTCCTCCAGGAAAACATCGCAAAGAAATATGGCGAAAAGACAGACGAGGTAGCAAGATGATTCAGTTAAACACACCGATCTCGGAAGAAGAGGCGCGAAGCCTGCAGGTCGGAGATCCGGTTGAAATCAGCGGATATATCCTCTGCGGCCGGGACGCGGTGCTTCCCAAGGTGCTGAAAATGATCGAGAACGGCCGGGCGGCAGAGCTGGGGATCGACCTGCATGGGCAGGTGATCTTTCACACGGCGGTCAGCCCTGCCGGCGTAGGGCCAACTTCTTCCAATAAGCTGGAGATCGAGAGCAGCATCGAAGCGCTGAGCGCTGCCGGGATCAGACTGCATCTGGGCAAGGGTGCGCTTCATAAAGAGACGATTGAAGCGCTGGATCGGCATAACGCCGTTTATGCGGTGATCCCGCCGGTGACAGCCCTGCTGGGGACAAAAACTTCGGAGCAGAAGATCATCGCTTTTCCGGAACTGGGTATGGAGGCGCTGTATCTGATCAAGGCGGACCGGTATCCCGCCATCATTGCCGCAGCACACGGAAGGAGCATCTATGACTGAAACATATGTTGAGATCGTCGCCCGCGTCAGAGATGCGTTGGTGGAAGCCGGATCGACATTTCGGCCGGACAAAAAGGCGGCATATGAAAAAGCCATACGAACCGAACAGAATGAAAAGGCCAAATGGGTGCTTGAACAAATTCTTGCCAATGCGGAAGCTGCGGAGCAGAACCACAGCCCGCTTTGCGACGACACAGGCATTCCGCATCTGGTGCTCGAAATCGGCGACGACTGCGCGGTGAGCGGAAAAATGCTTGATGCCATTCGACAGGGCGTTCGAGAAGGTCTTCGCAAGTTGCCCGGCAGACCGATGGGGATCATGGGAAGCGACAGAGAGCGGATCGATCAGAGCGGAGGGCTGAATCCGGACAGCGGCGGCGTGGAGAGCGCCCCGATCCTGCTGAGAAGATGCCCGGACAATACGATCCGCCTGCATATTCTGATGTTCGGTGGCGGCCCAGCCATTCGGGCAAAGACCTATCGGGTGTTCCACAAGCACAATGCACAGGTCGTAGCGGATGAGATCGTCTTGTGGGCAACAGAAGCCGTGGCCCAGCTGGGCTGCTCTCCCTGCACTCTTGCCGTCGGGATCGGAAGGTCTCATTTTGAGGCTGCGGCCATGATGCTTCAGGCGCAGGCCGACGGAAAATATGATGAGCAAAGCGAGATGGAGACGGAGATCACCCGACGCGTGAACGAGGCAAATATCGGACCGCTGGGGCTGCACGGCAGCACGAGCGTTTTGGCAACGTTTTTGAAGGTCGGCCCCCAGCGTGCAAGCGGCGTGCGCATTGTCTGCGTGCGGCCTTCCTGCTGCTTTGAGCCCCGGATTGCCACGGTGGAGCTCTTTTAACTACAAAAAAACCGCAATTGATGATAAACATCAATTGCGGTTTTTTAATCTGGAATATTAAGTTTTTTCCCTGAAAGGTTTTGACGGAAGAAGAACTGCATAACAGAAAATGTTTGCAGCGGCAAAGCTCAATTCACCGATGCAGCGCTTAAATTCATATCTCGTGCATTTCCTCTCGCGCAAAAAGACGACAGATCCATCAATGGCTCGGCAAATCGGAGCAGTATCAACACGCTCGCCAACGGGTTCAAGATTGAGAAGAATCAGATCATTTTCTTGCTGAAGTTTCTGAAGGATCGGCAGCAAACGCCTTTCATCCAAAAGCTCAGAGGCCTCGCCGGCATCATCTCCGGCCGGAAGGAAGGAGAAGCTGCAGTCGTCGATTACGATTTTTTTCACCAGGTCGGAAACTGCGGCTTTTTTTCGTAAGGCGTCACATAAACCGGGCGATTTCTCACTGCCGGCAGAAATGTGCAGACACGGATCATGCAGATTGGCATCAATTAGAAGGACACGATCACCTAACTCAGCAAAAGAACCAGCAAGACGAAATGCAATTGTTTCTTTTTCCGAATCGGCTTTTGCACCGGTCAGCCCGATGACAGGGCAGGAGCTTTTGCCGGAAGCAGCAAGACGCAGTGTAGCACGGAGCCGCTTTAGGTCTTCTTCGTTTTCGGCTGTGTGAAACAAGGTAACAGGCTTTTCTTCTTTTATAAGCGCAGGAAGCTCTTCCTTTAGGAGGGCTATATTACCTTTTGCCTCGTCATCGGCATATCGTTTCGTGTAAAGACAAAGCAAAACAAATATGGCTGCGAAGGCGGCGAGCAGCATCCCCTGAACAGAGGCACCGCTGGAATGACGTGCGCTAAGGGTTCCGCGATCCAGCACAAGCGGAAGGACGCATGACGTCATCTCCGATAATTCCTCGGGCAGATAATCTGCATAGGCCTCGGCGATACGCGCACAGTCATCTTTACTGCGGCTTTTGATGGTTACACTAAAGGCATAAGCCTTAACATTCCTAGCTTCAACAGAAACCATCTTCCCCAGGTCTGAAACCGAATAGGGAAGCCCTGCGCGGTTAATGACGGCTTCCAGCATTGCCGGCGAAGAGGCGACATATGTGTACGTTTCAAGGGAAGAAACGCTGGTCGTTACCGCATTGTCCGAAGCAATATCATTTTCAGCTGAGCCGGTTTTCGGTTCGGTATAAACATAGCTCGGCTGAACAAAGAAAGAAACCTTCATCGTGTACGTCGTCGAGGCAGGCTTTTTGAACAGAAGAAAGGCTGCTCCCGCAGCGATTAATGCAGCAAATAAAAACACAGGAAGCTTTTTTATTAGATATTTCAAGAGCTTCCATAAATCGATTTCTTTTCTGCCAAGATCGTTCATATTCTCTCCTCTTATCAGTGAAAAGGTAGGCTTTATCTTTAAATCATAGTATCATGAACACAGATCATTGTCAATTCTCGCCCCCTTGTCGAAATAAAAAACGATAGGGTGAAGAATCGAAGATAGCAGACGATCCACTTGAAATACGGCAAATAGTTTTTTATAATAAAGCTTGAAAAGCTTGATAAATAGGATGAAGGAGATAGGACTGTGAAAAGAAAATGGCCTGCCGATTTTCGCGCAAGATTTGATCCGTGCGCAACCGAGCTGAAAAGCTTGTTTATGGAGCTCTATCACAGCAACGAATCCTTTAACGCATTCTGCGAGATGCTGTGCCGCATGTGGAACGAGCGGCCGAACGATCTGCGCGCGCTTGACCGGGCGCGGCTGGATGAGCCGGACTGGTATAAAAAGCGCGAGATGCTCGGCATGCAGATGTATGTCAGCGCCTTTGCCGGCAATTTGAACGGCGTGAGGGAAAAGCTTGACTATATTCTGGAATGCGGTGTGAACTATCTGCACCTGATGCCGCTTCTTGAAAGCCCGAAGGGGAGAAGCGACGGCGGCTATGCGGTGTCGGATTTCCGCAGGGTTCAGCCCGAGCTCGGAACGATGGACGACCTCTCCGCCCTTGCGCATGAATGCCATGATCGTGGAATATCCGTGTGTCTTGACTTTGTGATGAACCATACGAGCGAAGACCACGAGTGGGCCCGCCGCGCCCGTGCCGGCGAAAAAGAATATCAGGACCGCTATTTCTTCTATGACGACTGGTCGATCCCGCAGCAGTTTGAAAAGGACGTGCCCCAGGTATTCCCGACGACAGCTCCGGGCAACTTCAGCTGGTGCGAGGAGGCCGGCAAGGTCGTCATGACGACCTTTTATCCCTATCAGTGGGATCTGAACTACGAAAACCCGGTCGTGTTTACCGAGATGACGGAGAATCTGCTTTATCTCTGCAACCGGGGGATCGACATCATTCGCCTTGATGCGGTACCGTACATATGGAAAGAACTCGGCACAAACTGCCGCAACTTGCTCCAGGTCCACACGCTTGTCCGCATGATGCGTATCGTCTGCGAGATCGTCTGCCCGGGAACGCTTCTTCTCGGCGAGGTCGTTATGGAGCCGTCGAAGGTCGTGCCGTATTTCGGAACGGTCGATAAACCGGAGTGCCACCTGCTGTATAACGTTACAACGATGGCAAGCACCTGGCACACGGTGGCGACAAAGGACACGAGACTGTTGCGCAATCAGCTTGATAAGGTGTTTGCCCTGCCGAAGGAATACGGTTTTCTGAATTACCTGCGCTGCCATGACGATATCGGCTGGGGACTGGATTATGCATTTCTCAAGTGGTTCGGCGCTGAAGAAACGCCGCACAAAAAATACCTGAACGACTATCTGACAGGAAAATGGCCCGGCAGCCCGGCTCGCGGGGAACTGTATAATGACGACCCGCGGCTTGGTGACGCACGGCTGTGCGGCACGACCGCGTCCCTCTGCGGGATCGAGGCAGCCAGAAATGAAAGAAACGGGGAAAAACTGAAAAAGGCGCTGAGTCTTGACGTGATGCTGCATGCCTATATGTTCACACTCAGCGGTGTTCCTGTGCTCTACAGCGGCGATGAGGTCGCGCAGGAAAATGATTACAGCTACCACAACGATCCGGAAAAAGCGGCAGACAGCCGCTATCTGCATCGTGGAAAGATGAACTGGGATGCCGCGGAGAAGAGAGCGGACAGCGATACGCCGGAAGGGGAGATTTTCACTTCTCTGCGAAAACTGGAAAAGCTGCGCGCCGAACATCGCTGCTTTGACGGCCAGGCAGATACCTGGACGCTGAACATATGGGATCCGAGCCTTCTTGGCATCGGCCGCTATTGCGACGGAGAAAAACTGATCGCACTTTATAACTTCTCGGATGAAGAGAAGAAAACTACCTTGTGGAACGAGGAGGGAGATCTGTTTGATCTGTTCACCGGCGTAACAGTTAACAAGAGAGAAGTTGACGTTCCGCCAAATAGCTTCCGCTGGCTCATATGTGACTTTGACAAGCCGGAAATGGGAACGAAGAGGAAACTCTTCTGCCTGGACTGGGATAAGCTTTTGGCGCTGAAAGAGAAGGGGAGAGACGTCTCTGACGTGCGGGAAAAATGGCAGGCTGCGCGCTCTGTGGGCGAGAAGACCCTGGTGTATGCAAAGTGCTGCCTGACAGAGGGACTGCCCGACGGCGACTTTCCGTCTGACGCGCTGGTGTGTGCAGGCGGCGCCTGCGTAACGGAGCAGGGGAAGATCCTTCTGGACTATCCTTTGCCGCTTGCGCTGACCGAGAACGTTCTGTCGTACCTGAAGAAAAAGTCCGCGAGCGCCGAGGTCGAGCCGAAACCGGGAAAATGTTATTGCCTTCGCATCCACAACGCAACGGCAAGACATTTATCCGAACTGAAGAAGCGCATGATCGGAAACTATGCCGTAAGGGTATTGTCCGAAAGCGAGCGCGGTCGCTTTGAAGCGGCGATTATCAATCAGAGCTTTGATATGCAAAGCGGTATCCGCCGCGTCGCGGAGGGCTATGGGATCGATGAGAACGAGACGGTCGATCTGTTGAGTGAGATTGACCTGTAACAGGAAAGAACAAGCTGAGGTCTTATGCCTCAGCTTGTCCATTTATTCAGATCAATTTGTTTTATAGATCGTAACGTCCCCGGATGTGAAGACTGCGGGATAAAATGCCGCAAAATGCTCTTCGCAGCAGCCGAGAGCCCGCTCATAGCTTCCAATATACACATAGTCGATCCCCAGCTTTGCGTGTTCCCGGTCAAAGAGATCACCATTGGTAAGAAGCTGCCGGCAAAGCTCCATACGATCGTCATAATCAAGACCGTGATAAAAGAGATAAGACGGACAGCCGCAGAAGACATTCCTTCCGGTCAACGCCGCGACAGCGTTATTGTGGTTGTTCGCTGTTAAAAAGAGCGAGTCCGGCGCCGTCTGATACCTGACATAGTCCGCGGCCGCAGCGTCATGCCGGGAAAAAAGACGATAGGCGTTTTTTGGCGTACCGGACAGGATCTCCCGCGTGATAGTGAGAAGCGAAGCGTTCAGGGAAATGACCAGAAAAAGAGAAAGCAGAACGACGCGGACCGGTCGGGAGCGGAGCTTTTCCGCACAGGAGACGAGAAAGTCGGCAGAAAGCATGCACACAAACGCGTACGAGACATACAGAAGCTTGTTGTTGTCATAAACGTTCGGCTGAAAGACAAGCAGCTCACACAAAAGGAAAATAAAGACAGCGGGAACTGCGGCAGCACGCTGCTCACGGTCTGCAAAGAAAAAGGCAAACGGAACGAGGAGAAATACCGGTCCGACATTTTTCAGCCAGAACCAAAGCCAGTTTTCCGTTCCCGCATTTACCCAGTCGAGGTGTAGACGGAGAAACTGCTCGTTGCCGTTGACAGAGTGGAAGGTCCACAGATACAGCTGCGGGATCGCAAGAATAACGGCGGGAAGGCCGAAGAAAAGCCAGGACCTGAACCACCGGGCAGAAAAACGCTCGCGCAGCGCGGAAAAAACAAGCCAGCAAAAAGCGACGAGCCCAAGCGCAAAATAGGAATGCGTGTGGATCATGGGCAGCAGTCCACCCAGAACGCCGGCAGGGAGATAGAAGGCGTCTTCTCCCCCGAATACAGCCCGGAATAACAGAAAGAGTACGGAAAACAACACTGCCCAGCCAAAAAGCGTCGCACGCTGAGGAAGCAGCATATCGACGATCACATTTACCCAGCGTATCCCTTTATCGGTCAGATTGGTCGGGGTGTGGTAAAAGCCGGTGAAAAGCTCGTAAAAGCTGTGGTCTTTTCCGAAATAGATCAGCCCCAACCCACCGTTAAGGAAAAAAAGCACAAAAGACAGCAAAGCGCCCCCGCGTCGCCGGCAGATTGAGCCAGCAAGAAAATAAAAGCCGCAAAAAACCTGGGCAAGAGCAAAAAAGGCGGGAATCAGATAAGACGCGCGCAGCGGCGTCCCCAGCAGATAGAGCGAGGAGGAAACGCTGTCGCACAGGAAGGGATAGCAAAGCCGCTCGCCGGGCAGAATGCTGTAGTCCGGAGGGAAAAAGCCCTGCTGTGCGATCGAGGTGATAAACCCCAGATGCATCGCCATATCACCAAAGGTGCACTGGCCGGTGTAAAGTGCGCCGCCGATGTCGCGAAGGGTGTGCGTAAGAAGAAGATAGACGCATAAAAGGAAGAGCGGAGAGAAAAGCAGCAGAATAAACGCGCGCTGTTCCATCCAGCCGCGGCGCAAACTTTGCCGATCGATCTCAAAATGTTTTGGACGGAAAACAAAGAGAAGAAATAATCCGATAATAGCGGCAAGCAAATGTGACAGACGGGAAAACCCAAATAAGAAAGAAAAGGGAACGGGCGTCCAAATTGCCATAACACTTCCGCAAACACTGCCGAGCGTCAGCCTGCCAAGCCGGTCAAGAGAAGGGAAGAGACGAAGTGCGAGAAAAATGCCGGCTGTTTGCCATAGAGCGAACCAGAGGAACCCGAGCACGCACGTCACATCCTTTCCTTTCACGATAAATGAATTATAGCAGATTTCAGCATAAATGCAACGGCGTGCAAGGCCTTGCAATCGCAAACCAGCCGTGATAAAATAGCAAAAAAAGCGAGGTTTCGGCGATGCTGGCGGTGTTTATCAATGTTGCCACGGTGCTGATCGGATCGACGATCGGTCTGATTTTCGGCAGCAGGATCAAAGAAAACTATACACAGGGGATCATGATGGCGATTGCGCTGTGCACCTTCGTGATCGGCGTACAGAGTGCGATACAGACCAGCAACATTTTGATCGTGATGGTATGCCTTGTCATCGGAACGGTGATCGGCGTATGGCTGAAGCTGGATGATCGCATGAACGGCGCGTCTGATCGTATCAAAGAACGGCTGAAGGGGACCAAACTTGGCAAAGGCCCGTTTGCCGAGGCGTTTATGACGACGACGATGCTGTTCTGTGTCGGGACCATGACGGTCATCGGATCGATCGAAGCGGGGCTGAACCATCATTATGATATCCTGATCGCGAAAAGCATCATGGATCTGATGAGCTCGCTGATCTTTGCCGCCGCACTTGGCGCCGGTGTGCTGCTTTCGGCGGTATCCGTGCTCGTAATTCAAGGAGGGATCGCGCTCCTGGCCTCTGTTGCGGCGCCGATTCTGACGACAGAAGTGGTTACGGAGATGTCCGCTGTCGGCGGAACACTGTTTATTGGCATGGCAATCAATCTGATGGGGATTTCCCATAAGCATATCAAGATCGGCGACATGCTGCCTGCCATTTTTCTACCGATCCTGTATTTCCCGCTTGCCGCGTGGATCGGCGGCTTGTTTTAACACGAAAGTCCATTATTTTTTTTACAGGAGGTCATCCATATGAATTGTCCCAATTGCGGCGCCCCGGTCGAGACCGGAGAAGTATTCTGCAAAAACTGCGGCGCACAGCTTTCGTCCGCTGCCGCCAAAACGACGAAACCGGCCAATCCCGCCGCCGTACCGGTCGCCATTCCCAGCCAGTATAAGCCGCTTGGCGCATGGGCGTACGTCGGCTATTCGCTTCTGTTCTCGATCCCGTTTGTCGGACTGATCTGTTTGCTGATCTTTACCTTCAACGACAAGAATCTGAACCGCAGAAGCTATGCCAGATCTTACTGGTGCGCACTGCTTCTGGCGCTGATCATTGCGATCGTGCTGGTTGTGATCGGCTTTGCCACCAACTCCATGGATGAGATCATGGATGTTCTTAATCAGATCCAAGCTTTGTATTCCTGATCAAAATGATAAAAAGAGCGGAGAAATACGACGGTATTTCTCCGCTCTTTTTTGTGAAAGGATTATTTCCGGAAGCTCTCCTTCAGTGCGACCGCGCGGTTGAAAACCAGATGATCGGGTGAGGCATCCTTGTTGTCAAGGCAGAAATAGCCCTGACGCATGAACTGAAAGCTTTCGGAGTTTTTGCCCCTCTCGGGCATCGGGATCTCGGAAAGACATTTTTCTACCTTGCAGCCGGTCAGCACCTTCAGACTGTCGGGATTGATATAGTCAAGGAAATTCTTGTCCGGACCGTCGGGATCGGGATCGGTAAAGAGATAATCATATACCCGAACCTCGGCATCGGCGCAGTTGTCGGCGTCGACCCAGTGGATCGTCGCCCCTTTTACCTTGCGCCCGTCGGCGGGATCGCCGCCGCGGCTTTCGGGATCGTATTCACAGAAGATTTCGACGACATTGCCGTTTTCGTCCTTGCGACAGCCGGTGCAGGTGACAAGATACGCGCCCTTCAGACGCACCTCAAAACCGGGATACATGCGCTTGAACTTCGGCGCGGGTACTTCCATGAAGTCTTCGGCTTCAATATACAGATCACGGGTGAAGCTGACCTCGCGCGTGCCGTCTTCGGGCCGGAGAGGATTGTTCTCGACTGTGAGAAGCTCCGTCTGTCCTTCGGGATAATTCGTGACCGTCAGCTTGACAGGGTTGAGCACGGCCATGACGCGGCGGGCGTTTTCGTTCAGATCGTCGCGCAGGCAGCTTTCAAGCAGCGCCCAGTCGACCGTGGAATCGACCTTCGACACGCCGATCTTTTCGCAGAAAGTGCGGATCGAGCGCGAGGTGTAGCCCCGGCGGCGGAGACCGCAGAGCGTAGGCATGCGCGGATCGTCCCAGCCGGAAACACGGCCTTCCTCGACGAGCTGGCGCAGCTTTCTTTTCGACATGACGGTATAGTTGATGCCGAGACGGGCAAACTCGATCTGACGAGGCTTGATGCCGGGGACCGAAACGTTCGACACGACCCAATCGTAAAGCGGACGGTGCGCTTCGTATTCAAGCGAGCAGAGCGAGTGGGTAATGCCTTCGAGCGCGTCCTGGATCGGGTGTGCAAAATCGTACATCGGAAAGATACACCATTTGGTGCCCTGGCGGTGATGCTCGATATAGCGGATGCGGTAGAGAACAGGGTCGCGCATATTGAAGTTGCCGCTTTCCAGATCGATCTTGGCGCGCAGGGTGTAGCGCCCCTCTTCAAATTCGCCGTTCTTCATCCGCTCGAACAGATCAAGACTTTCCGCGATCGGGCGGTCGCGCCAGGGGCTGACGGCGGGATGCGTCGTGTCGCCGCGGTATTCGCGAAACTGCTCGGGCGTCAGCTCGCAGACATAGGCAAGACCCTTGCGGATCAGCTCAAGCGCGTATTCGTAAGTCTTTTCAAAATAATCGGAGCCGTAAAAGAAACGGTCGCCCCAGTCAAAGCCGAGCCAGTGGATATCCTCCTGGATGGCGTCGACATATTCGGTGTCCTCTTTCGCAGGGTTGGTATCGTCCATGCGAAGGTTGCAGATGCCGCCGAAATGCTCGGCCGTCGAAAAGTCAATGGTCAGTGCTTTGCAGTGACCGATGTGCAGATATCCGTTCGGTTCGGGCGGGAAACGGGTATGGATCTGCATACCGTAGCAGCGATTACCTTCCTGCAGGTCTTCTTTTACGAATTCTTCGATAAAATTTCTGGTCTCATCCATTCGAATTTATCTCCTATTTGTAAATTCTTTGCCATTATAACTGATTTGAATAGCAATTACAATAAAAATATGTTAGACTAATGAGCCAAAGGAAGTGATACAGTTGAGAGAAAAATACGACGTTGTAATCATCGGCGGCAGCATTGCCGGCGTGTCGGCTGCGCTTACCTGCATCAACCGGGGAAAGAGTGTTGGCGTGATCACGAACAGTGCGGAGACAAGCAGCTTATACAAGGCCGAAAAGATCACAAATTATCCCGGCATTCCAGCCGCTACGGGAAAAGAGATTTCAGAGATCCTGTCCTCCCAGCTTCTGTCCAGCGGTGCGGACGTGATCAGCGGCAGAGCGCTCAGCGTCATGCCGATCGGCAAAAGCTTCGGCGTTGCCGTCGGCAGCGATTTCTGCAATTGTTCCGCTGTTATTATTGCGGCCGGAATTACAAGAGAAAAACTTTATCCCGGAGAAGGGGAATACCTCGGACGCGGCGTCAGCTATTGTGCGACCTGCGACGGAATGCTCTATCGCGGCAAAACTGTGGCGGTAATCGGCAGCGGCGAGGAAGCCGCTCAGGACGCCGATTTCCTGGAAAGCATCGGCTGCTCCGTACTTCGCATGACAAAGGCGGCGCGCTATGAGATCCGCGGCGGGCTGAAGGCGGACACGGTTGTCGTAGGCGGCGAGGAACACAAGGTAGACGGCATTTTTGTCATCAAGGACACGGTTTCTGTCACAAAGCTTGTTCAGGGCCTTGCGTATTCCGACGGCGGCATTGTTACCGACCGGAAGATGCAGACGAATGTTCCCGGTGTGTTTGCCGCCGGAGACTGCACGGGAAAACCGTATCAGCTGGCCAAGGCGGCGGGCGAGGGCAACGTGGCCGCGCTCAGCGCCTGTGAATATATCGACAACAACAAATAAGAAAAAAGAAAAAACAGAAAAGGAGAAAGAACCATGGCAGTTGTACATTTTGACAGCAAATCTTTTGACGAGGCGATCGCCGCCGGAACGACGGTCGTTGACTTTTGGGCGACCTGGTGCGGTCCCTGCCGCATGCAGGCTCCGATCCTGGACGCTTTTGAGGCCGAGATGGGCGACGTCGTCAAAGTCGGCAAGGTCGACGTGGACGAGCAGCCCGACATCGCTGCGCGCTATAATATTTTCAGCATTCCGACGATCATCGCGTTCAAGGACGGCGCAGAGATTGCCCGCACCGTCGGCGTAACAGATATCGAGGGACTGAAAAGACTGGCGAACGCTTGACAAACGAACCAAGTTATTCTATAATTCCCAATAACTGCGAGGAAGGGCAGGAGTACGCATTTCCCTTATGCCACAGAGAGGAAACGGATGGTGAAAGTTTCTGCAAAGGCATGCGGAAGGTCGGCCCGGAGCATCTGCCGTGAAGTACTGTCAGCGGCAGGCGGTTCTCCCCGTTACAGGAGCGAAGAGCGCCGCTTTTCATAAGCGGAATTCAGGTGGTACCGCGGTAATTTATCGCCCTGAGATCTTATGATCTCGGGGCGTTTTCTTTTTGGAGGATGCATTTATGTTCGTCTTTACGCTTGGCATTACGAAGCAGGACTATTTGCAGTTTATCAAGCTCCATAAAAAGCTGCGCTACAAGTTGCTTTACACGATCCTGAACATTTTGTTGGGTGTTATTATCGCCGCGCTTTCGGTGATGGCGGTTTTGTTTTGTGTCGAGGGCTTGTGGACGACCTCCCTGATCCGTTCTTACCTTTTGTTTGCCGCGGCGCTCGTTTTCTGGTTTTTGATAAACAGATTGACGGTCGGCTTGAATTATAAGCACATTTATCCCTTCGGCCAGAACGTAATTTGCTTCGAGGACGACGGCATCACAGAGAAGGCGGACAAGGCGGAAACGCGGATGCAATACGATGCGATCCGCGAGATCTGTCATTACCGCGACGCATGGTATCTGTACGTCGACAAAAATCACGCTGTACTTTTGCCGGGACACTGCCTCACGAATGGTGACGCGGCGTCGTTCGGCGCCTTCCTTTCCGGGAAAACGGGGATGGAAATCAAAGAGATCAAATAAGAACTGAGACAAGAAGGAGAATCCATCATGAGAGAGCTGCCGAAAACCTACGACCCGAAAGCGGTCGAAAGCAAGATCTATGATCTTTGGATGAAGGGCGGATACTTTAAGGGCGAAATCGACCCCGACAAGAAGCCGTTCTCCATTGTCATGCCGCCTCCCAACGTTACGGGGCAGCTCCATATGGGTCATGCGCTGGACGCGACGCTGCAGGATATCCTGACGCGATACAAGCGCATGCAGGGCTACTCCGCTCTTTGGCTCCCCGGCGTCGACCACGCCGGCATTGCCACGCAGATCAAGGTCGAGGAAGTGCTGCGCAAGGAAGAGGGAAAGACCCGCTATGACCTCGGACGCGACAAGTTCCTTGAACGCGTGTGGGACTGGAAGCGTCAGTACGGCGACCGTATCGTCGAGCAGCAGAAGAGCATGGGCGTTTCCTGCGACTGGGACCGCAGCCGCTTTACGATGGACGAGACCTGTGCCAAGGCCGTGCGCGAGACCTTCTGCGAGCTGTATGACAAGGGCCTGATCTACAAGGGGAGCCGCATCATCAACTGGTGTCCTCACTGCCGCACGGCGCTTTCCGACGCCGAGGTGGAATATAAGGATATCCCCGGCAACTTCTGGCATATCCGCTATCCGATCGAGGATTCCGACGAGGAATTCATCATTGCGACCACGCGGCCGGAGACGATGCTCGGCGACAGCGGCGTTGCAGTCCATCCCGACGACGAGCGCTATAAGCACCTTGTCGGCAAGAACGCGATCCTTCCGCTGGTAGGCAGAAAGCTGCCGATCGTGGCCGACGATTACGTTGAACTCGGCTTCGGCACCGGCGCTGTCAAAATGACGCCCTGCCATGACCCGAACGACTATGAAGTCGGTCTGCGCCACAATCTCGAGCAAATCCAGTGCATCGATGAGGATGCGAAGATCATCAACGGCGGCAAGTACAACGGCATGGACCGCTATGAATGCCGCAAGGCGATCGTGGCGGATCTGGAGGAGAAGGGCTATCTTGTCAAGGTGGAGCCGTACAGCCACAACGTCGGCTGCTGCTATCGCTGCGGCACCGTAGTCGAGCCGCTGACAAGCCCGCAGTGGTTTGTCAAAATGGCGCCGCTTGCCAAAAAGGCGATCGAAGTCGTAAAGGACGGCCGGATCAAGTTTGTGCCGGACCGCTTTTCGAAGACCTATCTCAACTGGATGGAAAACGTCCATGACTGGTGCATCTCCCGTCAGCTCTGGTGGGGCCATCAGATCCCGGCCTGGTATTGCGACGACTGCGGCGAGATCACAGTCTCCCGCGAGGATCCGACTGAGTGCGTGCATTGCCACAGCAAGCATATCCGCCGCGACGAGGATGTGCTGGACACCTGGTTTTCCTCTGCGCTCTGGCCCTTCTCCACGATGGGATGGCCGGAAAAGACGGCGGAGCTCGGTTACTGGTATCCGACTACTGTGATGGTCACCGGCTATGACATCATCTTTTTCTGGGTCGCCCGCATGATTTTCTCCGCCATGGAGCAGATGGACGAGATCCCGTTCCATACAGTGTTTATCCACGGCCTTGTGCGCGACAGTCAGGGGCGCAAGATGTCCAAGTCGCTCGGCAACGGCATCGATCCGCTTGATATGGTCGAAAAGTACGGCGCGGACGCGCTGCGCTTCAATCTGATCACCGGCAACTCGCCCGGCAACGACATGCGCTTTTACGTCGAAAAGTGCGAGGCCATGCGCAACTTCTGCAACAAGATCTGGAACGCATCCCGCTTCGTGATGATGAATCTCACGATCGACAAAAACGAGCTGCCCGAGAAACTGGAGATCGAAGATAAATGGATCCTGTCCAAGCTCAACGACGTCGTCCGCGAGGTTTGCGACAACATGGACAGCTTTGAGCTCGGCGTGGCGGCAGGCAAGATCTACGATTTTATCTGGGACAGCTACTGCGACTGGTATATCGAGCTGACCAAACCGCGCCTCAACGGCGACGACGAGGAGAGCAAGATAGCCGCGCAGAAGGTGCTGCTGTATGTTCTGACCGAGATTTTGAAGCTGCTGCACCCGTTTATGCCCTTTATCACCGAGGAGATCTGGCAGGCGCTGCCGCACGAAGGGGAGGCGCTGATGACCCAGCGTTATCCCGAATTCAGCGCCGAGCTTGACTTCCCTGTGGATGAGCAGAATTTTGAGATGGTCATGACGGCGATCAAGGCCGTCCGTGCCAGACGCAGCGAGATGAACGTCCCGCCTTCGAAAAAAGCGCATCTGATCATCGCAACCGAGCGTACGGCCGCTTTTGAGGCCGGTATCAGCTATATCTGCAAGCTGGCCTACGCAAGCGAGGTTTCCGTCCTGACGGCCCCGCCCGAGAAGACGGACGGCATGGTTTCCGTCGTGACGGACAACGCGCGCATGTTCATGCCGATGGCGGAACTTGTCGACATGGAAAAAGAAAAGGCAAGAATGGAAAAAGAGCTTGCCAACGCCGAAAAACAGCTGGCCGGGCAGATCGCCAAGCTTTCAAACAAGAATTTCGTTTCAAGAGCGCCGGAAAACGTTGTCAACGCCGAACGCGAGAAGAAAGCGAAGCTCGAAGCGCTGATCGAAAACCTGAAGGCGTCGATCGAAGGGCTTGAACTGTAAAATAAACACAGACGACGGTTTGCGACAAAAGCCGCCGCCGAAAACGCATATAATGGCATCGCACGAAAGTGCGGTGCCATTTTTGTTTTGGAGTGGATACATATGAAATACGCAGCGTCCTTTGCATCCGGAAGATTAACGGTCTATCTCTCGGGAGAACTTGATCATCATGAGGCAGGCGGCGTGATTCGGACGATCGGCGAATTGATCGACGACAATATGCCGCGCGAATGCGCGATCGATCTCTCCGGTCTTCGCTTTATGGATTCGTCCGGGATCGCGGTTATCATCAGCGCCGGCAGAAAAATGAGAACGCTCGGCGGGAGAGTTTATGTGGAAAACCCACAGGAGCAGGCAAGAAAAGTTTTGGAAACATCCGGGATCGAACGGCTGATCGCCGTTGCGACCCACAGTTGAGAAGGGAAGAGCCATGAAAGAGCAGAACTACATAAAGCTGGAATTTCCCAGCAAAAGCAGCAATGAATTTTTCGCACGAAGCGCGGCGGCGGCCTTTGCCGCGCAGCTTGATCCAACGCTCGAGGAGCTTGGCGACGTCAAAACAGCAGTGTCTGAGGCAGTCACAAACGCGATCGTACATGCTTATCCGGAGGAGATCGGCCGAATCGTGATGCGACTGCGCATCCTGGGCGGGAATACGCTGGAGATCATGATCAAGGATTTCGGGAAAGGGATCGAAAATGTGGAAGAAGCACGGAAACCGCTTTTTACAACGGGAGGAAGCGAGCGAAGCGGCATGGGCTTTACGATCATGGAAAGCTTTATGGACAAGCTGCGCGTCCGCTCCGCGCCGGGAAAAGGGACTACGATCGTAATGCAGCGCGCGATCCGGCTGCGCGTCGGAAAACGATGAACGACGGGATCTTCAACGATATCAAGCTGGCACAGAGCGGCGACAGGAAAAAAGCGGAAAAAATCGTAGAAGAAAACGCCGGGCTGATCTGGAGCGTTGTCAGACGCTTTTTGGGACGCGGCGTAGACGCGGACGATCTATATCAGCTGGGATGTATGGGCTTGCTCAAAGCTATCGACGGGTTTGACGAAGGCTTCGGCACCCGATTTTCGACCTATGCGGTGCCGAAGATATCCGGTGAAATACGCCGCTTTTTGCGGGATGACGGAGCGGTAAAGGTAAGCCGCGGCGTGAAGGAACAGGCCGCGCAGATCCGCTCGGCACGCAGTATGCTTGAACAGCGCATCGGTCGGGAGCCGACGCTTTCTGAGCTTGAATGGGAGACAGGAATCAGCGCCGAAGAGATCGTCTATGCGGAAACGGCGACAGGCCCCGCGGAAAGCCTGCAGAAGGAGAGCGGTGAAGACGGCTTTTCGCTGGAACTTGTACTTGGCGACTACGGCGCAGAAGAAAAAATGCTGGAAAGGGTAGCGGTGAAAAGCGCGATCGATAAATTGCCGGAACGGGAACGGCAGGTGATTGCACTGCGGTTTTTCCACGGCATGACGCAGCAGAACTGCGCGCGGGTGCTTCACGTTTCGCAGGTGCAGATCTCCAGACTGGAGCGGCGGGCGATCGACGCCTTGCGGCTGCTTTTGGAGGAAACAGAAGGTTAAGCGTCGGGAGAAGAAGCTCTCCCGACGCTGTTTTTGTGCTTGTTTATCATAGCTGTTTGTGTTAGAATCGCTGACATGGACGACTTTAATAAGAGATTTGTCGATGCACGCAAAAACATTGTGCGCTCGGAATTTGAAAAACTGAATAACAAACAGTGCGAGGCCGTTTTAGCGACGGAGGGGCCGCTTTTGATTCTTGCGGGCGCCGGCAGCGGCAAGACGACGGTTCTGATCAACCGCATCGCCAATCTGCTTAAATTTGGCTGCGCATCCGACAGCGACAGACTGCCCGAAGGCGCAGACGAGGAAATGCTGCAGACGCTCCTTCAGGGCGGGGAAGAGGCAAAAAAGCTTGCCGCGCTTGATCCTGTCGCCCCGTGGCGGATTTTGGCCATCACCTTTACCAACAAGGCTGCGGGTGAGCTGAAGGACCGTCTGGAGCGCATGCTGGGCGAGGATGCGCGAGATATCTGGGCATGCACCTTCCACTCGGCCTGTGTGCGGATGCTGCGCAGAGATGCGGAAAAGCTCGGCTTTCCGAGCAATTTTACGATCTATGACACGGCGGACAGCCAAAGCCTTGCCAAGAAAATCATCAAGGACATGGATCTTGATGAAAAGAGCTTTGCCTATAAGTCCGTGTTGGGAGAGATCAGCCGTGCGAAGGACGGCGGTATCTCGGCCGGAGAGTATCTCAAGCAGGCGCAGGCGATCGGGGATCTCCGGCGCATCAAGATCGGCCAGATCTACAGCGAATATATGCGCCGCATGTTTGCTGCCGGCGCCATGGATTTTGACGATCTGCTGTTTTTCACGGTCAAGCTCCTGCGCGAGGATGAAGAGACGCGCAGCTATTGGCAGCGCAGGTTTCAGTATGTGCTGATAGACGAATACCAGGATACGAACCATTTGCAGTACCAGTTTGCCGCGCTTGTTTCCGGCGGATGGGGAAACATCTGCGTTGTCGGCGATGACGACCAGAGCATCTATAAATTCCGCGGTGCAACGATCGAAAACATTCTTTCCTTTGAGGATGAGTATAAAAACTGCCGTGTGATCCGTCTGGAGCAGAATTACCGCAGCACGGGGCAGATCCTGGATGCGGCCAATGCCGTCATCCGCAACAACAAGGGCCGCAAGGGCAAGGAGCTTTGGACCAACAGCGACAGGGGAGAGCCGATCGAACTCTATGTCGCGGACAACGAGAACGACGAGGCGCAGTACGTCGCCTCCAAGATCATGGCGGAATACGGTCACGGTGCAAACTGGCGTGATCACGCGGTGCTGTACCGGATGAACGCCCAGTCAAACCAGCTTGAGTACGCCTTCAAGCGCAACGGTATCCCGTACCGCATCATCGGCGGAACACGCTTTTTTGACCGCGCCGAAATCAAGGACATGCTTGCCTACCTAAGCGTGATCGCGGTTCCGGGTGACGATCTGCGGCTGACGCGCATCGTCAATAACCCGCCCCGCGGGATCGGCGCCAAAAGCGTTGAGACGGCGCTTGATCTTGCGCGCGAAAACAATACGACGCTGTTTGACATCCTTGACCGGGCCGACAGCTATCCTGAACTGAGCCGCGGCGCGCTGCGGATGCGCGAGTTTACCAACATGATCAAGGCGCTGCGTTCCTTTGCGGAAAACAACACGCCGGATCTGCTGCTCGACGAGCTGCTGGAGAAGAGCGGCTATCTCCGTATGCTGGAGGAGAAAAACACCGTCGAAGACACGACGCGAGCCGAAAACGTGCGCGAATTGAAAACCAGCATCCTCACGTATATGAAGGAGTCCGGGGATCAGACGCTTGCCGGTTTTCTGGCGGACGTTGCGCTGTATACGGATCTTGACAATTATGATAAAGACGCCGACAGCGTTGTGATGATGACGATTCACAGCGCAAAGGGTCTGGAATTCAAAACGGTTTTTCTGGTCGGACTGGAGGAGACGATTTTCCCCGGGCTTCGCGCCATCGGCGAAGACGAGGAAATGGAAGAAGAGCGAAGGCTTTGCTACGTTGCCATCACGCGCGCCAAGCAAAAGCTGCATCTTGTCTGCGCAAGACAGCGTATGATCTTCGGCCGCACCAACACAAACAAGGTCTCGCGCTTTGTTGACGAGATCCCGCCGGAGCTGATCGCAAACAAGAACATCCCCAAGGGCTTTGATTATCACGAACGACGGGAGGCGCTCGGTTTTGAAGCGCCGCGATACGGTACTGCCGCACACAAACCGAACCCCTATGCCTTTCGTCCTGCTCCCCAGAAAACGGCGGAGAAGGCGGCGCCGGTCTTCAAGGTCGGCGATCACGTCAGTCACAAGGCGTTCGGCGAGGGCGATATCATCAAGATGACGCCGATGGGCGGCGATTATTTGATCGAAGTAGCCTTTGGCGCGGGAACAAAAAAGCTGATGCTGCGTGCGGCGGCACAACACATGAAAAAAGTACCGAATGAATGAAGATCAATATGCCCTGCCGGGAGCAGGGCATATTCTTTGAAATGCGGAGATTGATATGCGATACACAAGACCGTCATTTTATGACATGTTTTCCTGCATCGGTTCAGAATGCAGACACAACTGCTGCATCGGCTGGGAAATCGACGTGGACGACGACACGGCCGAACTGTATGCGTCCGTCGAGGGCACGCTGGGAAAAGAACTGCGGGAGAAGATTTCAACCGAGGGAGAAAGATATTTTTGCATGCAGCCGGACGGACGTTGTCCCTTTCTCAATGAGCAGAATCTGTGCCGCGTCATCCTGACGCTCGGCGAGGATGCGCTGTGCGATATCTGCGCGCTGCATCCGCGTTTTTTCAACAGCTATCCCGGAAGAGAGGAAGCCGGTCTCGGCCTTTGCTGCGAGGAGGCGGTCCGCCTTCTGTTAACTGCGCCGGAAGGCTTTTGTCTGATCGAAGAACAGGACGGGGAGCAGGCGGCCGAGGATGAATGGACGGAATACCTCGCCGCGATACGCAAAAAGCTTCTTGCCGCGCTCTCAAACGAGAGCAAGCCCTTCTCGGATCGTTATATGGACTGCTGTGCGATCATGCAATCGCCCGCCTTGGAGTTTGATCCGAAAAGCTGGGTCCCTTTTTACCGTTCGCTTGAGCAAATGGATCGGGCCTGGGGCGACGCGCTTGAACGGCTGACGGCGTTTGAACTGCCTGTGCGCTGGATAGATCGTCTTGATATGGCGCGATACGGAAGGCTCTTTTCCTGTTTTCTCTATCGGCATTTTCTGACGGCAAAAGACGGCGCGGAAGTCAAAACGCGCTTTGCTTTCTGCGCCCTTTCAACGGCCATGATCGCTGCGCTTGATACGGCTGATCCTTCTCAAGCGGATGAGCATATCCGCCTGTATAGCGCCGAGATCGAGTATTCCGATGAAAATGTGGAGAGAATCTGCACAAAGCTGCGAGAACGATTTGATTTTGACGGCGGCATATGATATCATAAATTATTAGAGAATTTTTGCTAAAAGGAAGTTTTTCATGTCACTGAATCAGGAACAGATCAACCGGAGACGTACGTTCGCGATCATCTCCCACCCGGACGCCGGTAAAACGACGCTGACGGAAAAGCTGCTGCTTTACGGCGGGGCGATCCAGCTTGCGGGATCGGTAAAAGGGAAAGCGACGGCGCGCCATGCCGTTTCGGACTGGATGGAGCTTGAAAAGCAGAGAGGGATCTCGATCACGTCCTCGGTCATGCAGTTTGAATACGAAGGATATTGCATTAATATTCTCGACACCCCGGGCCACCAGGACTTTTCGGAGGACACCTATCGTACGCTGATGGCGGCGGACTCTGCCGTCATGGTGATCGACGCGGCAAAAGGTATCGAGCCGCAGACGAGAAAGCTCTTTAAGATATGTGCGATGCGTCATATCCCGATCTTTACATTCATCAACAAGCTTGACCGTGAAGCGCGCAGCCCGTACGAACTGATGGAAGAACTGGAGAACGAGTTCGGGATCGGCACTTATCCGATGAACTGGCCGATCGGCTGCGGACAGGAATTCAAGGGCGTATACGACCGCGAGAAGCGCCAGATCCTTGCCTTTACGGATTTCCACCGGGGACAGAACAAGATCAAGGCGATCGAATGCACGCTTGACGAAACGGATAAGCTGGACGAGCTGATCGGCGAAAAGCTGCGTCGCGCGCTTTCCGACGATATTGAGCTGCTTGACGGCGCCGGATACGACTTTGATATCGAAGAAGTCCGCGCCGGACGACTCAGCCCCGTGTTCTTCGGCTCGGCGCTGAACAACTTTGGCGTGGAGCCGTTTCTGGAAAGCTTTCTGCATATGACGATGCCGCCGCTGCCGCGTGTATCGGAGGACGACGTGATCGATCCGTTTGACGATCGTTTTTCCGCCTTCGTTTTTAAGATCCAGGCCAACATGAATAAAGCGCATCGCGACAGAATTGCCTTTATGCGCATCTGCTCCGGTCGATTTGAACGGGATAAGGAGTATTTCCACGTGCAGGGCGGAAAAGCGCTGAGACTGGCACAGCCGCAGCAGCTGATGGCCCAGGAGCGCGCCGTTATCGACGAGGCCTTTGCCGGCGATATCATCGGCGTGTTCGACCCCGGCATCTTTTCCATCGGCGACACGATCTGCGAAAAGGGCATGAACGTGCGCTTTGAGGGAATCCCGACCTTCGCGCCGGAGCATTTTGCCGGCGTTGAGCGTGTCGATACCATGAAGCGAAAGCAGTTTGAAAAGGGGATCATGCAGATCGCGCAGGAAGGCGCGATCCAGATCTTCCACGAGCCCTATACCGGCGTCGAGGAAGTCATTGTCGGCGTGGTCGGCGTGCTGCAGTTTGAAGTGCTGGAATATCGTCTGAAAACGGAATACGGCGTTGATATACGCCGCAGATCCATGCCGTACGAGGTCGTGCGCTGGGTCGACAACGAGAACATCGATATCAATTCGCTGAATCTGACAAGCGACACCAAATGGGTACAGGATTTTCGCGGGAACAATCTGCTTTTGTTTACTTCGGAATGGTGCGTAAACTGGGCTTTGCAGAAGAATGAGGGGCTTTCCCTGCGTGAATTCAACAGAGATTAACGGGAGGGTGGCCAAATGGCGAACAAAATCATCATTGACATTTTCAAGGAAAAGAAGGCCGAGGACTTTACCGCCGCGCTCGCCTCGCCGAAAAGCAAGGCCGGCTCCGGCAGCGCCGCTGCCTATATGGCCGCGATGGGAAACGCGCTGATCGAGCGCGTGGCGAAATCCTGCCTTGCGAAGGATGAAGGAAATGAGAGACTGGACTATATCGTCCGCAACGCCGAGATCCTTCGCAGTTATATGGTCCATCTGATCGACGAGGATATCAAGGCGAAGGGACCGATCAACCGCGCCAGAAAAGAGGGCGGCGCACGGGAGATCGAGGCCTCGATCCAGACGGCGACCTGCATTGAAGCGGAGATCGTCAACATGGCAAAGCCTTCACTGGAGTTTATCAATGAGCTTTGCGATCTCTGTCCGGAGGAGGACAAGCATTTTCTCACGGAAGCCGCCGAGTTTATCATGGCCTCCTGCCGCGCGGCGCAAAGTGTGATCTTCTCCTATGCCGCGCTGAGCTCTGACGATACGTATCGCTATGTCACAAAGCGCGAAAATGAAATCTTTCTGGCCGAGCGCGAGGCGCTTTTGGCCGGGATCGCGTCGAAACTGAAGTAAATAAGAATTCTTAAACCTGCCCCGCACAGGGACGAGGGAACTTGTAAGCAGAGGCAGCGGTGTGTATACTTTACCTGTCTAACGGAGGCGTACAGGATGAATGAAAAAATCGAAAAGCTGAAGGAAATTGTCAGAGAGAGCGACAACATTGTCTTTTTCGGCGGCGCCGGCGTCAGCACGGAAAGCGGGATCCCGGACTTTCGCAGCGTCGACGGCCTGTATAATCAGCAGTGGAACTATCCGCCCGAGACGATCCTGAGCCACAGCTTTTTTATCAGAGATCCCGAGGAGTACTATCGTTTTCACCGTGCCAAGCTGGTCGTGGAGGGCGTCAAGCCGAACCGCGCGCATTTGCGTCTGGCTTCGCTCGAACGCGAAGGAAAGTTGCGCGCCGTGATTACGCAGAACATTGACGGCCTGCATCAGGCCGCAGGCAGCAAAAAGGTCCTTGAACTTCACGGAAGCATTTTGCGCGCCTATTGCTCTAAATGCCGCAAGCCGTATCCGGCCGATGTTATCAATTACGGCACCGGCGTGCCGCGCTGCGACTGCGGCGGCGTTATCCGGCCGGACATCGTGCTGTATGAAGAAGGGCTTGATCAGGATATACTTTCCCAGGCGATCTCGTACATTCGGCATGCGGACGTGCTGATCGTCGGAGGGACGTCCTTGAACGTGTATCCGGCGGCCGGACTGATCAATTATTACCGGGGAAATAAGCTCGTCCTCGTTAATCTGAGCGAAACGCCCTATGACAGCTATGCCGATCTCGTGATCCACGAAAAGATCGGGGAGGTTTTTGACCAAATATGAAGCGAGCCGGCATCCTGGGAACAGAGATCGATCTGATCGGGCTTGATGCTGCTGTTGATCTTGCTTTGGAGGCAATGAACGGCCGAAACGGCCGATATGTCGTGACGCCCAATTCCGAATTTCTCCTTGAAGCCAGAACGCGGCGCGAGCTGCGCGCTGCCGTCAGTCGCGCCTATCTCTCCCTGCCGGACAGCATCGGCGTGTTTGTTGCCGCAATGATTCTGGGCATTCCGCTCGTCGAGCGCATTCCCGGCATCGATTTTGCGGAGCGGCTTCTTGAAAAAATGGGCGAAACGGGAAAAAGCGTTTTTCTTCTCGGAGCAAAACAAGGCGTTGCCGAAAAGGCGGCCGACCGGCTTTGCGAGGAGTATCCCGGACTTGTGATAGCCGGGACGAACGACGGATACTTTACTTCGGGCGAAGAGGACATGATCTGCGATAGGATCAACGCGGCTTCACCGGATCTTTTGATCGTATGCCTCGGTTCGCCCAGACAGGAATTGTGGATGCACAAAAACGCCGGGCGTCTGAACGTTGGGCTGATGGCCGGTCTTGGCGGCACACTGGACGTCTTTGCTGGCGCAGTCAGCCGCGCGCCCGAAAAATGGCGACGGGCAGGGCTTGAATGGTTGTATCGCCTTATCAGGGAACCCGGACGGATCCTGCGGGTCATTCGGATCCCGCTTGTTATTCTTGTATCGCTTTGGTACAGGATCGGAGGAAGATAAAGAGAAATGAACAAGGGCAAGCTGATTGTACTGGAAGGGATCGACGGCAGCGGAAAATCCGCGCAATACCGGAGGATATGCGAAAAACTGCAGAGAGACGGCATTTCCTATGATCACATCGTCTTTCCCCGTTACGACAAAGAGAGCAGCGTTCTGATCCGGATGTATCTCTCCGGCGAGTTCGGAGAGCATCCGAGCGACGTGAACGCCTATACCGCGTCTACCTTTTATGCGGTCGATCGATTTGCCTCTTATAAGCAGGACTGGGAGAAAAAATACCTGAACGGATCGTTTATTCTCTCTGATCGCTATACGACGTCCAATGCCGTCCATCAGGGAAGCAAGCTGCCGGAAGGTGAATTGAACGATTTCTTCGCCTGGCTGTCAGATCTGGAGTACACCAAGATGGGATTGCCGAAGCCGGACCTTGTGATTTATCTTGATGTGGATATAGAGCTGTCGCTTGCACGTATGCGCCGCAGACAGCAGAAGACCAGAACCACGGCCGACATACATGAAAAGGATATCGCTTACTTAAAGCGCTGCCTGAACACCGCGGACAAGGCGGCGGCGTTTTACGGCTGGCACAGAGTGCCGTATTTAAAAAACGGCGTCGAACGGGATATCGATGAAAAAAACGAGGAAATCTATCAGTTGATTCTTTCCGAACTGAAAAAATAAAAAGGGTCTCCGCAAAGGAGACCCCCGGCCGATCAGCAACCGCAGCCGCAGCCGTTGTTGTTGTCGCAGCCGCAACCGCAGCCGCAACCACAGCTGTTGCCGCAGCCGTTGCCGTTCCAGCCAAAGAGGATGATCAGGATGATGATCAGCCAGAGATAACTGTTGTTGCATCCGTTGCAGAACATGATAGTACCTTTCTCCGCACTTGAAGATTTTACAACCCGTGCCGTGCCTTGTACGGCAGACACCGACACTTCAAAGCGATGATTGCCACCGCTCGCGCTATCATATGTCGGATCGCGGGTGCTTGACACAAAGGCCCCTCATGATCAGGAGGTATACCATGGCAGAAGAAATGGATAAAATCAATGAGATCTTTCGTCTCCACGAGGAGAAGGAAAGAACCGCATCCCAGAAGAAAATAGAGGACAGCGCGCTGCATGCCGCCGTCTCCCGGACAGGCGGGACGGGAGCGATCCGTTCACAGAAGAACGGCTCTGAAGAGGCGGAGAGAAGCGAATACGACGAAGAAGAACTGACCGAACGCGATTTTCAGCCCGTCAGGAGGAGCAGGGAATACCGTTCCGGCTGTCTCGGCGGCGTGATGTATTTTGTCTTTATCGCATGCATCAGCATTATTCTGGCCTGCGTCGCATGGATGTCGGCGGCCGATGCGCTTGCGCTGAATAAAGAGCCGTTCACGGCGGAGGTCGCGCTGCCGGCGGACGTTTTTACGTCCAAGACCGTAGAAGTCGTTGACGACGATGGGACTGTTACCGGAACAAAGCGCGTTTCCAGCGCGGATATCGATTATGTAGCCGATGAGCTGAAGTCCGCCGGACTGATCCAGTACAAGTGGCTGTTCAAGCTTTTCTGCAAAGTTTCAAAGGCGGATACAAAGATCGAGCCGGGCGAGTATGAACTGAGATCGACGTACGACTATCGCGCCCTGATCGGCAAAATGCGCAAGAATTCCGGCGCGGCCGCGACTGTCAGCGTCACGATCCCCGAGGGCTTTACCATGAGCCAGATTTTCTATCGTCTTGAAGAAAACGGCGTGTGCAGCTATGACGATCTGATGGAAGCTGCGGCGAATGAAAACTTTGATTATTCTTTCCTCAACGGACTTGAGCCGGGCGACCCCAAAAGGCTGGAAGGCTTTTTGTTCCCCGACACCTATGAATTCTATAAAAGCATGAGCGCGCCAAGCGCGATCAACAAATTCCTGCAGAATTTCTACGGCAAAATGAGCGCGGATATGGAAAAACAGATCAGCGACAGAAACATGACGCTTCGCCAGGTTTTGGAGATCGCATCGCTGATCGAGCGAGAAGCGGCAAACGACGAGGAGCGCCCGCTGATCGCCGCCGTCATTTATAACCGTATCAGAAGCAACTGGACGCTTGGCCTTGAATCCTCGATCCTTTATATGCACCAGGACCATGAGGGCGCGCCTACCGCCGAGATGCTTGCGGAAGAATCGCCCTATAACCTGATGATCAACACCGGCCTGCCTCCCACGCCGATCTGCAATCCTGGCATGAGCTCGATCAACGCTGCGCTGGTCCCGGCTGTTACGGGAGATTATTTCTTCACGCTTGATACTGCAACCGGGACGCATCGTTTCTTCGAGACGATGGATCAGTTCAACGCCTTTGTTGCTACGCAAGACTATGGCGGAGAAGGTTGAGCTGCTGTCGCCTGCGGGCGACATGGAAAGACTGAGAATGGCGCTTCACTATGGCGCTGACGCGGTTTATCTTGCCGGACGGGAATTCGGCATGCGCTCCACCGCCGTCAGCTTTGATGACGAAACGCTGCGTCTGGCTGTTGAAGAGACCCATGCCGCGGATGCAAAGCTGTACGTGACATGCAATACGCTGCCGCGGGAAGAGGAACTCAAACGGCTTCCGGATTATCTTTCCTTCCTGCAGGAGATCGGCGTGGACGCACTGATCATAGCGGATCTCGGCGTGATGCGCCTGGCCGGACGATATGCGCCGAAGCTTGGATTGCACGTCAGCACACAGCTTGGCGTTATCAACAGCGAAACGGCAAACGTCCTGTATGATCTCGGCGCCGACACGGTCGTGTTGGCGCGGGAAACGCCGATAGAAGACATACGGAAAATACGTGCCGAAACCCCGAAGGATCTGAAAATCGAGGCGTTCGTACACGGCGCCATGTGTGTTTCCTTTTCCGGCAGATGCCTGCTTTCCAATTATATGACCGGAAGAGACGCAAACCGCGGCCAGTGCGCGCAGCCCTGCCGGTGGAAATATCATCTGGTCGAGGAGACGCGGCCTGGGGAATACTTTGAGATCACCGAGGACGGAGGAACCTTTATCCTCAACTCCCGTGACATGTGCATGATCGAGCACCTTCCCGAACTGATCGACGCCGGCATTTCCAGCATGAAGATCGAGGGAAGAATGAAGTCGGCTTACTACACCGCGGTGGCCACAAACGCCTACCGGCACGCGATCGACGCGGCGCTGCGCGGGGAAACGCTTGATCCGGTCTGGATCGAGGAGACAAGGAAAATCCGGCATCGGCCCTATTCGACCGGTTTTTATTTCGGCATGCCCGGACAGAGCTATGAACATACGAACTACACCTCGACTTATGACGTAGCGGCGATCGTGGAAGAGTGCGATGAGCTTGGAAACGCTGTCGTGACGCAGCGAAACAAATTTGCGCCGGGAGACAGCCTTGAGCTTTTATGCCGGGACGCGCGTCCGGTTTCCTTTGCTGCCGGGGATCTTTTTGACAGCGACGGAGAACCCGTCGAGGACGCCCGCCATCCGATGATGACAGTCAGGATGCGCCTGCCGTGCAGGGCTGAGCGATTTGCGATCGTTCGTAAGGCAAAGGAAGAGCTTTTTTCTTGACAAACGAGCACTTTGTGATAGAATCATTACGAAAAACGGCGATGACGAAACGAGCCGTCTGACAATACGCCACAGAGAGGGATCGCTTTGGTGAAAGATCCTGCGCATGTCTTCGGCAGCCACTTCCGAGCCAGCTTTGGAAAACAAAGCCGCTTAGCCTGCGTTATGGGCGCCGATGAGGCCGCATTGCGGCAAATCAGGGTGGTACAGCGAATTGACCTTCGCCCCTGCAACAGGGGCGGAGGTATCTTTTTTCTGCCACACATCAGGAGGACATTATGGAAAAATACGGACTGAATCAACTGAGAGAGATGTTTTTGAGCTTCTTTGAGACGAAGGATCATCTCCGTCTGCCGAGTTTTTCTTTGATTCCGCAGAATGACAAATCCGTTCTGCTGATCAACGCCGGCATGACGCCGATGAAGCCCTGGTTCAAAGGGGAAGAGGAACCGCCGCGCCGCCGTGTCTGCACCTGTCAGAAGTGCATCCGCACGGGAGATATCGACAACGTCGGTCATACGGCGCGCCATGGGACGTACTTTGAAATGCTGGGCAACTTCTCCTTCGGCGATTATTTCAAGCACGAAGCCATCGCATGGAGCTGGGAATTCCTGACGTCTCCGAAGTGGGTCGGGCTTGACCCGGACAGACTGTATCCGTCTGTATATGTGGACGACGACGAGGCCTGGAATATCTGGCACGACGAGATCGGTATCCCCGCCGAGCGCATCTTCCGCTTCGGCAAAGAGGACAACTTCTGGGAGCATGGTTCCGGCCCGTGCGGCCCCTGCTCGGAGATCTACTATGACCGCGGCGAGGAATACGGCTGCGGAAAGCCCGGGTGCACGGTGGGCTGCGACTGTGACCGTTATATGGAGGTCTGGAACAACGTTTTTTCCCAGTTTGACAACGACGGGCACAATAACTATACCGAGCTGAAACAGAAGAATATCGATACCGGTATGGGCCTTGAGCGTTTGGCCGTCGTCTGCCAGGGCGTCAACTCGCTCTTCGAAGTCGATACGGTCATGAACATCACCAACAAAGTCAGCGAGCTGACGGGTGCGTATTACGGTAAAAGCGAAAAGATGGACGTTTCGCTGCGCGTGATCACCGACCATATCCGTTCGGCCACCTTCCTGATCGGCGACGGCGTGCTGCCCTCAAACGAGGGACGCGGCTATGTCCTGCGCCGCCTGCTGCGCCGTGCGGCCCGCCACGGAAAGCTGCTTGGCGTGAACGACGCTTTCCTGTATAAGATCGTCGACACGGTCATTCACGAAAACGAATGCCAGTATCCCGAGCTTCGCGAGAAGCAGGATTATATCACAAAGGTGATCCGCACCGAGGAAGAGAGCTTTGACAAGACGATTGACGCCGGCATGAAGATCTTTTCCGATCTGCTTGCCGAGCATAAGGCAAAGGGGGAGACGACCTTCTCCGGAGCCGACGCATTCAAGCTTTATGACACCTATGGCTTCCCGATCGATCTGACGATCGAGATGTGCGCCGACGAGGGGATGAGCGTCAATACAGACGAGTTCAAGGACCTGATGCAGCTGCAGCGCGTTCGCGCCCGCGAGGCGCGCAAGGCGCTTGGCGACCTCGGCTGGGCAGGCGTGGAATTCGGCAAATCGGTGCCGGATACGGTCTTTGTCGGCTATGAAAACCAAAGCTGCGAGGCAAAGGTCCTGGCTATCGTCTCCGAAGGCGGACTTTGCGACGAAATCAGCGAGGGCAGCGAAGCGATCGTGGTCCTTGACCGCACCTGCCTTTATGCCGAAATGGGCGGCCAGCTGGGCGACCATGGAACGATCGAGGGCGAAGGGCGGTTTAAGGTAAACGACGTCCAGAAAAACAAAGGCGGCAAATATATGCATTACGGCGTACTGGAAAGCGGCTCGCTTAAAGTCGGGGACAGCGTCACCGCGTCTGTCTGCGGAAAACGCCGCGGTGCGATCAGCCGCGCACACAGCGCCACGCATCTGCTTCACAGCGCGCTGAGAGCGGTTCTCGGCGATCACGTGCATCAGGCGGGCTCGCTTGTCGATCAGGATCTGCTTCGCTTTGACTTTACCCACTACGCGGCCATCACGCCGGAGGAACTGCGCGCCGTTGAAGACGCCGTCAACCAGGCGGTTCTTGCAGGACTTCCGATCACGACGGAAGAGATGTCCGTCGACGAGGCGAAGAAAAACGGCGCGACGGCGCTCTTCGGTGAAAAATACGGCAGCAGCGTGCGCGTCGTCAGCATGGGCGATTACAGCAAGGAGCTGTGCGGCGGAACGCATCTGGACAATACGGCAAAGGTCGGCGCCTTCCACATTCTGTCCGAGGGCTCTGTTGCATCCGGCGTGCGCAGGATCGAAGCCGTGACAGGAATGAAAACGCTTTCCATCCTGCACGGGGACATCGAAAAAATCAATGAGCTTTCGGCGATCTATAAGACAACGCCCGACCAGATCGTGGATCGTGCGCGTCAGCAAATGGATGAGCTGCGCGAAGCCAAGCGTACGATCGAGCAGTTCAAAGCCAAAGAGTCTGCAGGCGGCGCGGAGAGCATGCTTTCCGGCGCAAAGGAAATCGGCGGTCTTCATATCGTTACGGCAAAGCAGAAAGATATGGACGCAAACGCGCTCCGTCAGCTTGGCGACGTGCTGCGCGACAAAGACGCTTCCGTTGTTGCCTTGATCGCGTCTGTCAGCGGAGAGAAGATCACGCTGCAGTGCGTGTGCGGAAAAGACGCCGTTGCCAAGGGCGTCCGCGCGGGCGATATCATTAAGACGATCGCTCCGATCATCTCCGGCCGAGGCGGCGGCAAGCCCGATTCCGCCATGGGCGGCGGCAGCGATCTTGGAAAATTGGACGAGGCGCTTGCCGCGGTGGAGCGGTTCGTGTCCGGAAAAGTCTGAAAGGAGAAAACAAAATGCTGAACGATTGCCTTTTCTGCGCCATCCCCGCAGGGGAGATCCCCAGTGCCAAGGTGTATGAGGATGAGTATGTTTTTGCCTTCCGCGATATCAATCCGCAGGCGCCCGTACACGTCCTTGTCGTTCCGAAAGTACACATTTCCTGCGCGCAGGAAATCGACGGGACCAATTCGATCTATGTTGCCAAGTGCTTTGAGGCGATCGCAAAGATCGCGAAAGCAGAGGGACTTGAGAACGGTTATCGCGTTGTGAACAATTGCGGCGAGGACGGAGGACAGAGCGTGAAGCATCTGCACTTTCATCTCATCGGCGGCAGAAAGTTTCCGGAAACGATCATCTAAAAAATACACGAGGGATCCGTATCGGCTTAATCCGGTGCGGATCCCTTGAACGGTTGTGGGAGTGTTGTATGCGTAAGCTGGCGATCGCATGCTTTTCTTTTTCTCTCTCAATTTTCGCAGCACACTATATATTCTCGCGTGCTTCTGTGATCTATGCGGCGGTTTTTTGTGCACTTCTCGGAGCGGCCGTTTTGGCGATCCGGCTGAAAAGTCTTCGAGGCGTAGTGATCGCCGCCTTTGCCGCGTCAGTGGGTTTTGTATGCTTTTCCGCACATTATGACCTGACGACGGAAAGGGCGCATGCGCTTGCCGATACGACGGAAAGCGTACGCTTTGTTCTGAGCGGCCCGCCGCAGAAATATGAGAACTATACCAGCGCGGAGGTCCGCCTTGACAAAGAGGGACTGCCGGGCTTGAAGTGCGTTTTTTATGATTATGAGCATGACCTTGAACGTTTCTCTTGCGGCGACGTTCTTGCGGCAAAGGTGAAGCTTTCCGCGGCGGATATCCGGTACGGAGAACATACCGACCGCTACGCCGCAAAAGATGTCTATCTGAAGGGCACCGTCAAGGGACCGATTTTGAAGATAGGACACAATACGTCTCTAACGTCCGTCGCATCTGCAATCAGCCGGGCGATCGGGCAGGCTGTGGACGCGACCTATCCGCAGGATACCGCTCCGTTCATGAAAGCCCTGCTCGTGGGAAACAAAAGCGACTTCTACCGCGACGATGCGCTTTACGTTGCGCTCAGCCGCGCGGGATTGATGCATGTTGTCGCGGTTTCCGGCATGCACGTGAGCTATCTTGTCGCCTTTCTGCGTTTCATTTTCGGCAAGGGGAAGAGAAGCGCCGTTATCTGTTTGCTGCTTGTCTGGGGATTTGTTGCGGTAAGCGGGCTTTCCCCGTCCGCCGTTCGCGCGGCCTTTATGCAGAGCATGCTTCTTGTCGCACCGCTTTTGGGGAGAGAGAACGACCCGATCACGTCGCTTGCCGCGGCACTGGCCGTTCTTTTGCTGCTCAATCCGTTTGCCGCAGCCAATATCAGCCTGCAGCTGTCGTTTTCCGCCATGCTCGGTATTGTATTGTTTGCTGACAGAATAACGGAAACAATGCTCCGGCCGTTCGGCGAGGGGAAAGCTGCGGACTGGATGAAATATCCGATTGGAATCATCGGCACATCGCTTAGCGTTATGGTTTTTACACTTCCGGTCACGGCGATCCACTTCGGATACGCATCTGTCCTTTCACTTTTGACAAACCTGCTTTGCCTGTGGGCGATCCCGCTTTGCTTCATCGGCGGTTATGTCTCCTGCCTGCTTTCGCTGATCCCCGCGGCCGGGAGAGCGGCGGCGGTGGTTATATCCATGCTTGCAAGGTATTGCTTCCGAGTGTGCGGCCTGATCACATCGCTGCCTTTTTCGGTTTTTTATTTTTCGGGCGCGCTCAGCGCGATTTGGATCATACTGCTGTATACTTCGCTGGCGCTTGTGTTTTTGTTCAGATGGAAAACGCACTGGAAAATCCTGATCCCGACTGTGACCGCGGTTGTCGGAATTGTGCTGACACAGCTTGGAACAGAATGGTTTTACAACAGCAAAAGAGGAACCTTTGCGGCGATCGACGTTGGACAGGGACAATGTATCGGCGCTTTTACAAAAGAGGCGACCGTCCTGATCGACTGCGGCAGCATCAGCTATGTTGATTATAATGCGGGAGACTGCGCGGCGGCCTATTTGAAAAGCCGTGGACGGGATAAAGTCGACGCGCTGGTATTCACCCATCTTCATGCCGATCACGCAAACGGCTGTGAAAGGCTGCTGAATCTCATGCAGGTCGACACGATCTATATTCCGCCTGCGGCGCTTGAGGATGAGGCGCTGCTGGATCTGTTCCGCTGTGCAAAGCAGCACGGAACGGATGTCAAGCTGCTGGAGGACGGCGATCTGCTTGTCATGAGCGGCATGCTGCTGCGCGCGTTCGGCACAGACAACGAGGGAGACCGGAACGAAAGATGTATGCCGGTAATCCTTTCGATCGGAGATTACGACATGATGGTGACGGGTGACGCTCCGGCGGAACGAGAGAAGAAGCTGATAGGAGAATTTGACCTTTCGATCGTTGACGCGCTTGTGGTTGGACATCACGGATCGAAAAGCGCAAGCTGCGAGGCGTATCTTGACGCGATCGGCGGCAGACGCGCCTTGATCAGCGTGGGCAATAACAACTATGGACTGCCGAGTGCGGAAATACTTGAACGGTTGGCGCGCTTCGGTTATACTGTTTCCAGGACGGACACAGACGGAACAGTGGAGATACGCGTTAATGGCTAAAGAAAAAGACGAAAAACTGAATTATAAGCAGGAACTGCAAAAGCTGAAAGCGGAGGGATCGCGAACGCTTTATCTCCTTTGGGGAAAAGAGGATTATCTGCGGGAGCAGTATCTGACGCAGCTCAAGTCGATTTGTATTCCCGACGGAGAAAGCGGGTTTAACTACAAGCGCTTTGACGGCCCGGAGCTGTCGGCCAATGCGTTGAGAGAGGCGGTTGACGCGCTGCCGTTCCTGGCTGATCACACGTTTGTGGAGCTGCGTGACATTGACATCAACAAGATCAAGGAAGCGCAGGAGATCGCTGCAGTTTTAGGTGAACTGCCCGACTACTGCACGGTGTGTTTCGTTCAGAACGCGGAATACGAGCCGGACGGCAGACTGAAGCTGATCCGGACAATCCGGGACAAGGGCTGTGAACTGAAGTTTACCCAGCAGGGACAGGGCGCGCTGATCGATTGGATCGCGCGGCGTTTTGCGGCCCACGGCAAACGCATTGATTTTGAAGCGTCGCAGCGCCTGATCTTTATCAGCGGAGATCTGATGAACCGGCTGATTCCCGAGATCGACAAGATCGCGCACTACGTCAAAGATGAAAAGGTGTCGGTTCGGGATGTAGAAGCGGTCGCGCATCATATCCCGGAGGCGCAGGTCTTCGAGCTGACCGATCTTTTGGCACAGAAACAGCTGAGCGCAGCGATGAATACGCTTTCGGAGCTGCTGGCTGAGAACGAATACGACCCGATCTACCTTCTGGCGGTCCTCGGATCGCAGATGCGGCGGCTGTACTGCGCACGGCTTGCGATCGAACATGATCTCGGGGCAAAATATGTGATGGAGTGCTGCGGGATAAAATACAATTTCATGGCGACAAAACTGCTCCAGTCTGCGCGCAGCTTTACGAAAAAGCAGCTCAAGGATGCGGTGAAGATCTGCGCACAGAGTGATATGCAGATGAAAAGCATCGGAGGCGACAGCCGGGAGCTGCTGAAAAACGCGGTCCTTGCCATAGCGCTGGAGGTTTCGGATGCAAAGCGTTAGGGAAGTCATTGTGGTAGAGGGGCGCTATGACAAAAACACGCTGCTGCAGGTTGTGGACGCCGTCGTGATCGAAACGGCAGGCTTCGGGATCTTTAATGATACGCAAAAGCAGAAGCTCCTTCGTGCGATGGCGGAGAAAAGGGGACTTGTCGTTTTGACAGACCCGGACGGCGCGGGCTTTGTAATACGCAATTTTATCAAATCCTGCGTGCCGGGCGAACAATTAAAGCAGGCCTATGTCCCGGATATCCGAGGGAAAGAAAAAAGAAAAGCCAAGCCGTCCAAAGAAGGAAAGCTTGGCGTAGAAGGCATGCGCGAGGAGATCCTGCTTCATGCACTCCGGCGTGCCGGAGCAACGTTTGAAGGCACAGAAACGGCCCATTTTGCAAAGAAGGTAACCAAGGCGGATCTGTACCGGCTCGGCCTTTCCGGACGCGAGAGGAGCGCGGAGAAGCGCGCAGCGCTGATCCGTGAGCTTGATCTGCCAGAGCATTTGAGCGCAGACGCTCTGCTGGACGTCATAAACGCGATCATGAGTCGGGAGGATTTTTTCAGCCGTGTCGCTCTTCAAGCAGGCCTGATGCAAGAATAGCAATCAGCAGCAGCCCCTGCGGTGTTTCCGCCAGAGCGGAAGCGAGCATGATCTCGTCATAGCCGCTGTCCGGCCAGATAACAAGCAGAAAAGCACAGAAGAGCATCGCGCAGCTCAGTTTGAGCGTGCCCATAAATATGTACCAGGACTCGTCGCACATCGCCGTCATGCGGCGCAGTGTTTTTTTCAGCATATCGATCACCCGTATTTGAGTGTATCTTTGATCTGCCCACAAAGCAAGGAACAGTTTTTTCCCCGTTTGGTAAGCAAATACAGACCGGAAGATTTTCTCTTCCGGTTTTCTTTTACAAAACAGATGAAATGTTCATAATTGTATGGTTAAATAAAAAAGTCGCCGCAGATCACGGATCTGTGACGACGTGGCACTCCCGGGCGGATTCGAACCGCCGGCCTTCCGCTTAGGAGGCGGACGCTCTATCCTGCTGAGCTACGGAAGCATATCTCTTTTCAGACAGCCTGTTTATTTTATCTCATATCGTTTCGGATGTCAACCGAGAGAAAGGATCTCCGGCATGCTTCAACTTAAGGAAATCAAAAAAGATTATATGACAGGAGATCAGCCGGTCCATGCCTTGAAAGGGATCGATCTCGGTTTTCGTGAAAGCGAATTTGTTGCGATCCTGGGCCATTCCGGCTGCGGAAAAACAACGCTTTTGAATATCATAGGCGGTCTGGACAAGTACACGTCGGGCGATCTTGTGATCAACGGAAAGTCCACAAAGAACTTTTCCGACGCTGACTGGGATGCCTATCGCAATCACTCGATCGGCTTTGTTTTTCAATCGTACAACCTGATCCCGCATCAGAGCGTGCTGGCCAACGTCGAACTGGCTCTGACGATCTCCGGCGTGGGAAAAGCCGAGCGCAGACGTCGCGCTGTTGAGGCACTGGAAAAGGTCGGGCTGGGCGACCAGCTGAACAAAAAGCCGAATCAGATGTCCGGCGGCCAGATGCAGCGTGTGGCGATCGCCCGCGCACTGGTCAATGATCCGGATATCCTGCTTGCCGACGAGCCGACCGGTGCGCTGGATTCGGAAACTTCGGTGCAGATCATGGACATTCTCAAAGAGATTTCGGCAAGCAGGCTGATTATCATGGTCACACACAACCCCGAGCTTGCGGAAAACTATGCCAGCAGGATCATCCGCATCAAAGACGGCCTGATCACCGACGACAGCGATCCCTATGCGCCGGAAGGGGAGGAAGCGCGGGACACCGGCAAAAAACAGCGCCGCACGTCCATGAGTTTCTTGACTGCGCTGTCTCTTTCGCTGAATAACCTGATGACGAAAAAGACAAGAACCGTGCTGACGGCCTTTGCAGGAAGCATCGGTATCATCGGCATTGCGCTGATCATGTCGCTTTCCAACGGCATTCAGAATTATATCGACAAGGTACAGGCCGATACCCTCTCGAGTTATCCGATCACGATCCAGGCGGAAAGCGTGGACATGACCAACATGATGACCTCGCTGATGGGAGTTCGTTCACAGGCGGAAGGCGGCGCGCACGATAAAGACGCCGTCTATTCCAGCACCGTCATGTATGACATGATGAACTCGATGATCTCCGCCGATAAGCAGACTAATAACTTGAAACCGTTCAAGGAATACATTGAGGACGAAAACAGCGAGATCGCGCAGTATATCAGTTCGGTCCAGTATACCTATGACCTGGATATGAACCTGTATGCCGAGGATGTGGAGGGAAATATCGCCAAAACAGATGTTGTGCAGCTGATGCAGACGGCCATGAGCAGCATGTACGGAGGCGATTACAGCTCGTTTTTCTCCACTTACGGATCCTATTACTCCGTCATCGATATCTGGCAGGAAATGCTGCCGGGCGAGAACGGGGAATATATCAATCCGTTTTTGAAAAAGCAGTACGACGTTCTTTACGGCAAATGGCCGGAGAGCTATGACGAAGCGGTTTTGATCGTCAATGAGAACAACGAGATATCCGATCTTGTTCTTTATGCGCTGGGGCTGAAATCAACGTCGTCCATCGCAGACGACATGCAGTCGTTTGTTTCGCAGGAGACGGTTGAGGCAAAAGTGGAAAGCTGGAGCGATGAAGAGATCTGCGATATGAGCTTCCGCTATATCTTCCCGGCCGATATGTACCAGTATGACGAGGAGGAAGAAAAGTATATCAATCTGGGCGAGGAGGAGCTTGGATTGAAGACGCTTTTTAACAACGGGCTTGAATTGAAGATCGTCGGCGTCATCCGGCAGAATGAAGACGCGGTTTCCGGTATGATGACGGGAGCGATCGGCTATACGCACGCCTTTATCGAGCATATTGCCAAAGAGGCCGAGCAGAAAGCGCTTGTGAAAAAGCAGCTTGACAGCGGTGATATCAATATCCTCTCCGGACTGAAATTCCTGGACACGGAGGATGAAGCTTTGACGAAAGACCGCAAACAGCAGGCGGCGCGGGAGTATATTGAGCAGGCGGACGACGCCACGATCGCGGAGCTGTATATCAAGTTTATGTGCCATCCCAGCGACGACTATGTCAAAGAGATGGTCGACGAGCAGCTTGAGGGAACGACGCGCGAGGACATAGAAAAGCAGATCCTTGAAATGTATCCGGAATATGCCTCGATGCTCGAGCAAATGGACGACGACATGCTCTTCGATTATATCGGGAAAATGGCCGGAGATCAGGTGCGCGAACAGTATGCCGCCGAAATGGAAAAACTCTATCGCGAGCTGAGCGACGAAGAACTGGTGGAAGACTTCGGTTTGCTTGTTTTGGAGGACGAGGATTACCTTTGGATCTATAACAACGCGATGCCGCCGGTGTATTCGGAGATCAACTATAAAGAAACGCTGAAAAAACTGGGCTATGTCGATCTGAATACCCCCAGCGTTATCAACATCTATGCCTCCTCCTTTGAAGACAAGGACAATATCTCCACTGCGATCAAGAATTACAACAACGCCGTTTCAAAGGAAGACGAGATCACCTATACGGATATCGTGGCGCTTCTGATGAGCTCAATCACGACAATCATAAACGTCATCAGTTATGTGCTGATCGCTTTCGTGGCGATTTCGCTTGTCGTGTCGTCGATCATGATCGGCATCATCACCTATATCAGCGTGCTGGAGCGAACAAAGGAGATCGGCATCCTGCGGGCGATCGGCGCGTCGAACCGCGACGTATCGCACGTCTTCAACGCCGAGACCGTTATCATCGGCTTTACGGCCGGCGCGATCGGCATCATTCTGACGCTGCTGCTGAATATCCCGATCAACATGATCGTACACGATTTGACGGGTATCATGTCGCTTAATTCCGCACTGCCCGCGGCCGGCGGGATCGGACTTGTTCTGATCAGCATGATCCTGACCTTTATCGCGGGGCTGATCCCCTCAGGGATCGCGGCGAGGAAAGACCCCGTTGAAGCGCTTAGAACCGAATAAAGACAGGATGGAAAAAGAGCAAGCCCGGTGGGGCTTGCTCTTTTTGTTACATAGCTTCGATCTCTTTTATGTTGTATTCGTTGCCGGTCAAGAGATAGGTGTTTTCGCTGCCGCAGTGGGGACAGATTTTTTTGTACTTCATCGTGGAGTATGTCTTTTGACAGTCCACACAGTACGTGACGGCTTCAAGCGTTTCGATCTTCAGCTTGGCGTCCTTCATGATTTTGCTGCGTTTTTTGGCCCATTCCCAGCAGTCCTCGATATACATGGGAATGATGCCGCTGACCTCACCAATCTCGAGCGTGACGCTCCCGACGGTAGTAAGATCGTTTTCCTTGCAGACCTTTTCAACCTGCTCGATCACATAAAAGACAGTTCCGAGTTCGTGCATTACTTTTCCTTACGATTGATCTTGATGGCGCGCTTGGCAACATACTTGAGCATCGGGCCGACCTTATCCTCGCAACGGACCATCGTGGAGGCTTCGGGAACGTCGCGCTGCAGGTGGATCGCGTCAAACATGCATCTGGTGGTGCACAGACCGCAGCCAATGCAGCGGTTTCTGTCGACGACGCTGACACCGCAGCCGAGGCAGCGGCTGGCTTCCGCCTTGACCTGCTCTTCCGTGAAGGTGAGACGGTCGTGCTCGAAGGTCTTGGCCTTGCTGGCGTCGTGGCAGATCGCCTGGCGGGCGGGACGGTCGAAGCAATCCATTTCGATCAGGAGGTTATCCTTGTCAAGCTCATAGAACTCGCGCAGGTTGCGGCCAATCGTAAGGCTCTGTCCTTCGTTGACAAAGCGGTGGAGAGACTCGGCGCCTTCACGGCCGGCAGCGATCGCGTCGATCGCGAACTTCGGACCGGTGTAGACGTCGCCGCCGACGAAGATATCCTTCTGCTCAGTCTGATAGGTAACGGGATCCGCGATCGCATTGCCCTTCTTGCCGGTCTTGAGCTCGCCGATATCCAGCGTGCCCCAGTCGATGGACTGACCGACGGCTGCGAGAACGGAATCGACCTCGATGGTCTCAAACTTGCCGGTGCCGACAGGGGAGCGGCGGCCCTTTTCATCCGGCTCGCCAAGCTCCATGATCTCGACCTTGAGGCCGCAGACCTTGCCGTCATTGCCGAGGATCTCGACGGGTGCGTTGAGGAAGCAGAACTTCACGCCCTCTTCGCGGGCTTCGGCGACTTCTTCCTTGTCGGCGGGCATTTCGTCTTCGCTGCGGCGGTAGATGACAGTTGTCTCTGCGCCGAGACGGACAGCTGTGCGGCAGACGTCCATCGCAACGTTTCCGCCGCCGATGACAGCGCACTTCTTCCCGATCTCGGGCTTGTTGCCGAGGTTGACCTCGCGCAGGAAGTCGACGCCGCCGTAAACACCGGCAAGATCTTCGCCGGGGATGCGGAGCTTGGAGCTCTTCTGCGCGCCGATAGCGACATAAAAGCCCTTGTAGCCTTCGTCGCGAAGCTGCTGGATCGTGATGTCCTTGCCGATTTCGGTGTTCATGCGGAAGTGGACGCCCATCTTTTCAAGGACCTCGATCTCTCCCTTGAGCGCGCTGCGGTCAAGACGGTAGCTGGGGATGCCCATGACGAGCATGCCGCCGGGAGCAGGGTTGCGGTCAAAGACCGTGACGTTGGTGTAGCCCATGCGCGCCAGATAGTAGGCGCAGCTCAGGCCGGCAGGGCCGGCGCCGATGATGGCGATCTTCTGCTCATAAGGGATATCGACGGGGCGACGGTAAAGTTTTTCGGGAATGTAGCGCTCGGCACTCTTGAGATCCTGCTCGGCTATGAACTTTTTGATCTCGTCGATGGCGAGAGCCTTGTCGAGCGAGCCGCGGGTGCAGGCGTCCTCACAGCGACGGTTGCAGACATAGCCGCAGACGGAGGGGAAGGGGTTGTCCTGCTTGATGAGCTTGAGAGCATCCAGGTAACGGCCTTCCTTGGCAAGCTTAATATAGCCCTGGATGGCGATATGAGCCGGGCATGCAGTCTTGCACGGAGCGGTGCCGGACTCGTGGCAGTTCTTGCGGTTGTCGGTGACATAGTCGGGATTCCACTTGTCCTTTCCCCATTTCAGGCCGGTGGGAAGCTCCTGCTTGGGATACTCGACATCGCCGTTTTTGGTGCAGAGCTTCTGACCGAGCTTGACGGCGCCGGCCGGGCAGACCTCGACGCATTTGCCGCAGGCAACACAGTTGTCCTTGTCGACATGGGCGCGATAAGCGGAAGCGGAGAGGTTGGGCGTGTTGAAATACTGGCTGGTGCGAAGGGCGAAGCAGACGCCGAGGTCGCAGTTGCAAAGACCAAAGATCTTGTCCGAGCCGTCGATATTCGTGACCTGGTGGACATAGCCGTTGTCCTCGGCGCGCTGGCAAATCTGCAGGACTTCTTCACGCGTGATGTAGCGGCCCTTGCCCGTTTCAACAAGATAATCGGCAAAATCGCCGAGACCGATGCAACAGTCATCCTGGATTTCGCCGGAGCCCTCGCCAAACAGACGACGGGCGTTGCGGCAGGAGCAGTAGCCGACGGAGAAGTGGCCGTCGTACTTGTCGAGCCAGTGGGAGATATGCTCAATGGAGGCAGACTCGTTCTTTGCGGGAATCGCTTTTTCTACGGGGATAACGTGCATACCGACGCCGTCACCGCCGGGAGGGATCAGATGCGTCTTTCCTTCAAGCGGAAGGAAGGTCATCTTGTTAAAGCTGTCGGCCAGCTCGGGGTACTTTTCGACCTGCCAGAGAACCATGTTCGTCATCTCGGCAATGCCGGGAACGAACAGCTGGACGTACCACTGCTTTTCGTGATTGGGGTTCTCATAGTTGTATTCGACAATGCCGTGATTGGCCGCATCGGTCAGCAATTCGACGATGCGTTCTTCGGATTTGCCGGTGAGCTTTGCAATTTCCGCCGTGGTTTTGGGTTTGCGAAGCTCCATTTTCAGCATGATTTCAGCAATTTCATCGCTGGAGCATGCGCGGTCAAGAATAATGTACTCCGGGTCGTTTTCCGTCAGACGTTTGATGCCGAACTTATACGGGAGACGGTCCGTGATCATTTTGCCGAGATCGAACAGAATCTCTCTTGCCATAGTGTTCTACCCTCCAAAGTAATATGTTTGTCCCTCTTTATATAAGAAATGATCCCATTTCTAATCCATTTTATCTTAGCATAGCTTCGTTGAAAAGTCACGAAAAAAATAAAAAGCAGCACCGCTTTTTATGCGGTGCTGCACAAATATAATGTGAATGTTTAGACAGATTCCTCCGGAAGTTTACACACGTCGATCCATTCGAGGGCGTTGGAATAGCGATAAAGCTCGTCAAGGTCCAGTTCGATCGCACTGCTGCCGCTGCCGACGGCGGGAAAGACGGTTTTAAAGCGCCGGAGACTGACATCAAGGTAGACCGGAATGCCCTCATTGATACCAAAGGGGCATACGCCGCCTACGGGGTGGCCGACCATCTCAAGCACCTCGTCGGGTGAGAGCATTTTAGCTTTCAGATGAAACCTGTCCTTGAACTTGTGATTATCGATCCTGGCGTCGCCGGCGGCAAGAATGAGCATGCAGCCGTCTGCCGTTTTGAAGGAAAGCGTTTTGGCGATCCGCGCGCCGTCAACACCCAGCGCCTGGGCAGCCAGATCGACAGTAGCGGAAGAAACGGTAAATTCGATCACGCGATCTTCCATGCCGAGAGCACGGAAATAAGCGCGGCCTTTTTCTATGGACATGGATTACCTCTTAAAATGTGATATGGAGCAGCTCGACAAAATAGCTGGCGGGGAAACGCGTTGTTTTGCGAAGAAATTTGTTGTAGCTGCGGATCGCGTCGTCCACGTCGTCAACATGAGACAGCTTTGCGCCGGAAGCGACAACTGCCTGATAGCTTTTGATCAGAGAATCATAGTCGCCGCTGAGAAGCGTGCCGCGCGCCTGAACACGCAGCTCTGTCAGATCGTTTTTTTCCGCAAACTCATCGATCTCCTCAAAGACCTCGTCACAGACGCGGTCGTATCTCTTCTCCATTTTGATTTTGGCATTCAGACAAGTGGAGAGAACGATCAGAAATGCGCAGAATACAACGGCAAAGACCGGGTTTTTGAACAGCTTCATATCAGCCCTTCATTTCAAGAAGCTTCTGCTTAAGCTGGCCTTCGATGCGGCCAAGCTCTTCCTCGGCCTGCTGACGCTTAATCCGGCCGTCGTCCTGGATCTGACGGACTTCGTCGAGCGTGGCGATCAGTTCCTGGTTGGTCTTCTTGAGCGTTTCGATGTCAACGATGCCGCGCTCGGATTCCTTGGCGACGTTAACGCTGCCCTGATGGAGCTTCTTTGCGTTGCTTTCGAGAAGCTGGTTGGTCACATCGGTCACCTCGCGCTGCGCTTTCATAGCCTCTTCGGAGTGATACATGGAAAGACCCAGGACCATCTGGCTCTTCCAAAGCGGAATGGTATTGACAATGGAGGAGCGGATCTTCTCGCTCATGAGAGTGTCGTTGTTCTGGATCATGCGGATCTGCGGCGACATCTGCAGCGAGATCGTACGTGTCAGTTCAAGGTCGTGGATCTTCTTCTCAAAGCGTCCGATCATGTTGGCAAAGTCGTTTGCGGCCTGGGCGTCCTCGGGAAGGCCGGATTCCTGCGCTTTGCGCTGCATTTCGGGCAGATCGACGGAGCGAAGCTCTTCGATGCGCAGCTTGCCGGCGATAATATACATCGTCAGCTCTTTCATATACTCCTGGTTCTTCTCATACATCTTGTCCATCAGGCTGATGTCCTTGAGAAGGGTGACCTCATGGCGTTCAAGCTGCTCGACGATCTTGTCGACATTTACCTCTGCCTTGTCATACTGGGCCTTGACGGAGGCAATATCCTGCTTGGCCTTGTTGAACAGACCGAGGAGGCCTTTTTTCTGTTCAGGGTCAAAATTCATGCCCTTGAGCTCGACAACGAGATCGCTGAGCATCGTGCCGACCTCGCCCAGATCCTTTGTGCGGACGGCATTGAGCGCGGAATCTGAAAACTCGGAAATGTTTTTCTGGGCGTTGCTGCCGTAGTTGAGGACCTGCTCGGTGTTGAGGATGTCGATCTTTTTCGAGAACTCCTTAACGGCGGCCTGCTCGGCAGGGGAGAGCTTTTCCAGCTCCGGACGTTCGACGGGGATCTCTTCCTGGACTTCTTCTTTCTGCTCTTCGACAGCCGCGGCAACCGCCTGGGCGTTCGGCTCGAGAGTCAGGCTGGGGACATAGCTTTTTTCTTCTTCGCTCATAATGACTTTTCCTTTCTGTTATTGAGGCATCTGCTGAAGCATGCCCTGCCCCGTGGTCTGCTGCTCCCGCTTAAGCTTGTCTTCCTGCGCGCTGACGTCAAAATCGCTTACGCCGGCAAGACCTTCGCGCGCGAGCATGGTATTCATGACTTCAATATCGGTTTCTATATCAAGCGCCTGATTGGCAAACAAAGAGTCCAGACGCTTTTTATAGGCAACGATCGCGGCATCGAGCATTTCGTTGATGTTCTTCATGCTCTTGTCCAGGTTTTCGCCCTCGATGCCGAGCGAGCTCATCCGATCATAAGCGTTGAGCAGCTTGATCGTGGTGGGCAGATAGTAATTCATAAATTTCTTGATCTGGGGAATATCTTTCGGATCGTCGATGGCATCCTGCGTGATCTTGTCGGTGATGCGCATGATCTCGTTGATTTTGCCGCGGACCTGAGTATCCTTGATCGACATATACAGCCGGCCCATCTCGCTCAGCGCACGATTGCCCTCTTCCATAATGGAATCGACCTCGGGGCCGTAGCTTTTTTTCTTCGGGTTGCTGCGGGCCGCCTGCGCTGCTTTTGCCGCTTCCTGCGCTGCCTTTTCCGCTTCTTCCTGCTGTTTCTTCATAGCGCGCTTTGCCGATGCCTTTCCGGCAATGAAAGCGCCGAGAGAGCACAATCCAAGTGTCAGTAAAATGCCCCAGAGGTCATAAAGCGGAAACATCAGGGAAGAGAAAAGCCATATGATAGCAAATACATAGATCGGCGCAAGGAAACCGCCGCCTCTTCTGCGATTGCGCACTTGAAACTCCTCCGTCCTTTTTTATCGTCTTATTTTATATCGAAAAGCCAAACGCGTCAAGAGAAAAGGCGCAGCCGTTGATGAACGGAATATAAACGGAACGTAAACGAACTTCGAATTTTGCTTTGCAACGGCGAAAAACGTCAGAAATCAAGGAATTTCCGGCATTTTTACTATTGCCCGATGAGCCCGGAAGTGATAAAATAATATTTCGTGAAAGCAGCGATCACGCCGGCAGGCATGACCGATTATGGATAAGAAAAGGAGAAGGAAATGATCAAAGTTGCGCCTTCGATTCTTTCCGCCGATTTTTCCAAGCTGGGGTCCGAGGTGGAGGATATCCGGCTTGGCGGGGCGGACTACGTCCATTTTGACGTTATGGACGGATGCTTCGTCCCCAACATCTCGATCGGGATCCCGGTGCTGAAGTCGCTTCGCAAAGCGACGGATATGTTTATCGACGTCCATCTCATGATCCGGGAGCCGGTCCGCTATGTCGAAGCATTTTGCCGCGCCGGTGCTGATCTTGTCAATTTTCATGTCGAGGCCGACACGGAAGAAAAAATCCGCGAGGCGATTTCCACGGCTCGCAGCTTTGGGAAAAAGGCTGGTGTGACCGTCAAACCGAACACTCCGGCCGAGGCGGTGCTGCCTTTTCTTCAGCAGGTGGACCTTATCCTTGTTATGACGGTCGAGCCGGGCTTTGGCGGTCAACATTTTATGCACGATATGCTGCCGAAGATCGAAACGATCCGCGGTTATATCGACACGCTGAATCCGAACTGCGAGCTGGAAGTTGACGGCGGGATCGACCCGGAAACGTCGACGCTTGTCAAAAAAGCCGGCGCAAACGTGCTGGTTGCCGGAAGCGCCGTGTTCAACCGTGACAACAGAGCACAGGCGATTTGCGAGATCCGAAATGCATGATTAGGAGATAGAAGAATGTCTTTTTTCCCGGCTTCTCTTGAAAACTTGATCGATAAATTTGCCTCTCTGCCCGGGATCGGGAAGAAAAGCGCCCAGAGACTGGCTTTCTATCTGCTGGCCCAGCCGGATGAGGAGGCAAAAGCCTTTGCCGACGCAATCAGCGAGGCAAAGGCAAGCGTACACTGCTGCAGGATCTGCCAGAACCTTACCGACGGCGATGTGTGCTCGATCTGCAAAAGCGAGCGGCGCAACAAGGGCCTGATTTGCGTCGTGTCCGAACCGCGCGACGTGGTGAGCATTGAACGCGGGCGCGAATACAACGGCACCTATCATGTGCTGCACGGAGCTCTTTCACCGATGAATCACGTCGGGCCGGATGATATCCGCATCAAGGAGCTGCTTGTCCGCGCTGCGGATGAAAGCGTGGAGGAAGTTATCATGGCGACGAATCCCGACACGGAGGGAGAGGCGACGGCAATGTATATCTCCCGCTTGTTAAAGCCCTTTCATGTGAAAGTGACCCGTTTGGCGTACGGCATCCCGGTGGGCTCGAATCTTGAGTTTGCGGACGATGCGACGCTGAACCGTGCAATCGAGGGCCGAACGGAAATGTAATTGCCGGTTTAGAACCGGCCTGAACAGGGGAAGAATTCTTTTCGGAGATACATAAGCCGCGGCAGGAGCGGCCGCTCTGTCTTCCGCCTGTGATAATTGTTTGAATGGAGGATTTATGATCTCAAAACTGAAAATTATCCCTCTTGGCGGCCTTGGTGAGGTTGGCAAGAATATGACTGTTTTCGAATTCGGAAGCGATATCATCATCGTCGACTGCGGCATGGGCTTTCCCGATGAAGATATGTACGGCGTCGATATCGTTCTGCCGGATTTTTCATACCTGAAGGCTAACGCATCCCGGATCAAGGGGCTGATTTTGACCCACGGTCACGAGGACCACATTGGGGCCGTTCCGTATCTGATGCGCGAGCTGAATATCCCGATCTATACGCTTCCGCTGACAGCGGCGCTGATCGAACTGAAGCTTGAAGAGCAGGATCTGTTATATAATACACAGATCTTTACCAAAAAGGTCGGGGCATCCTTCCGACTTGGCTGCTTTACGATTGAGTTTATCCATGTGAACCACAGTATCCCCGACTCGGTCGCGTTGGCGATCGGTACGCCGCTCGGCACGGTGATCCATACGGGCGACTTCAAGATCGACGTCACGCCGATTTCGGGCGGCATGATCGATCTGACCCGTTTCGGGCAGCTTGGAAACGAAGGCGTTCTGGCACTTTTGAGCGATTCGACCAATGCCGAGCAGCCCGGGCACTCCGCTTCGGAGCGCAAGGTCGGCATGAGCTTTGATAAGCTCTTTACGGGCTGCGATCAGAGGATCATCATCACGACCTTTGCCTCAAACGTTCACCGTCTGCAGCAGATCATCACGGTTGCGGCCAGACACAACCGCAAGGTCGCCATTACCGGCCGCAGCATGGAAAACATCCTGCGTGTTTCGTCTGTTCTGGGATATATGGACATTCCCGAGAACGTGATGACGGATATCGAGCATATCAACAAGCTGCCGAAGGACCAGGTCGTGATCATATCCACGGGTAGCCAGGGCGAAAGCATGTCCGCCCTTTACCGCATGGCATTTTCCGAGCACAAGCAGGTCAACATCATGCCAGGCGACCGTGTCATCATTTCCGCATCCGCCATTCCCGGAAATGAAACGACGATCAGCCGTGTGATCGACGAGCTTTTCCACAAGGGCGCTGAGGTCATTTACGACCGGCACACGGATCTGCATGTTTCCGGCCACGCCTGCCAGGAAGAGCATAAAATGATCCTGGCTCTGACAAGACCGAAGTATTTTATCCCCGTCCACGGCGAGTACAGGATGCTTGTCAAGCATGCCGAGCTTGGCCGCATCATGGGTGTTGCGCCGCAAAATATCATGATCGCCGAAAACGGCGACGTGATCGAAATCGGCAAAAAGGGGATCGCCAAAGCCGGGATTGTTCAGGCGGGCGCCGTACTGCTTGACGGCAGCGGCGTGGGCGAGGTCGGCAGCGTTGTGATGCGCGACCGCCACAAGCTGGCCGAAGACGGCATGGTCGTGATCGTCATGTCGTATTCGTCTTATGATCACAAGATCCTCGGCGAGCCGGAGATCGTTACACGCGGCTTCATTTACGTCAAGGAAGCGGAGTCGTTGATGGACGAGCTCAAGCGCGTTACGATGGAGACGGTGTTTGACTGTGAAAAAGCAAAGATCACCGATTGGAGCGCGATCAAGAGCAAGGTAAAGAGCAGCATTTCCGGCTATCTTTTCAAGACGATGCACCGCAGCCCGATGATCCTGCCGGTTATTTCCGAAGTAGACTGAACAGGGAAGTCTTTCATAAAACGAAAAGGAACCCCGTATCAAAAGCAAGGGAGATCGGATCGTGAACATTCAGATATTCGGCAAATCCAAATGTTTTGATACCAAAAAGGCGGAACGCTATTTCAAGGAACGACGGATCAAGTATCAATATATCGATGTTTTGAAGTACGGTATGAGCAGGGGAGAACTGTCCGCCGTAAAAAACGCGGTCGGACTTGAGGCCATGATCGACATAGCCGATGAGGATTATCCGCTGATCCGCTATCTGGCCGGAACGGAAGCAAAACTCGACAAGCTGTATGAGGACGCGTATCTCATCAAAACACCGATCGTCAGAAACGGAAAGCAGGCGACGGTCGGCTATTGCCCGGATATCTGGAAGACATGGGAATAACAAAAAAGCTCTCATTCCTTTTGGGAATGAGAGCTTTTGTTTTTTCGAATCAAAGAAGGTTCAGCACAAAGGTCAGAACGACAAAGACCAGCGCAAAGATCGGGGTGAGCTTGGCAAGCTTCGCGTCCCAGGTCTTGGCCTTGCCCTTGGACAGGAAGTTGTCAGCGCCGCCGGAAATCGCACCGGAAAGGCCGGCGCTCTTACCGCTCTGCATCAGAACGATGACCGTGACGGCAAGACCGGAAAGAAGCTGGAAAATAGCAAGAATGATCTGAAGAGTCGACATTTATTTCAATCCTTTCGCGTGTTTCGTTTTCGCAACATAAGTGAGTATATCATAGGGCGCAGCACAATTCAAGTGCTTTTTTCAAGCTTATGCGCCGATCGAGGAAAAGGATGGCCGATCACTCTTCCCAGGTTTTTTCGCTGATAATATAGCGCGGACGCTGTTTGGTCTCCAGATAGATTTTTCCGATATATTCCCCGATCACGCCGATGCTCAAAAGCTGCACGCCGCCGAGGAACAGAATGATGCAAACCGTTGAAGCCCAACCGGCGATCGCATTTTTCAGGATGACTTCAGCAATGGCCCAGATGATCCCGACAAAGCCGAGCAGACAGGTGATAAGTCCCAGTACAACGATCAACGTAAGGGGTTTGATCGAAAGACTTGTGATCCCGTCGATGGCAAAGGAAATCATCTTGCCAAGCGGATAATGGCTCTTCCCGGCAAGGCGTTCGCTCCGCTTGTAATAAACGCAGGTGCTTTTGAATCCGACAAGGGGAAACATGCCGCGCAGGAAGAGGTTGACTTCCCGAAATTCGGAGAAATGCCGCAGCACTTTTGCGCTGACAAGACGGTAGTCGGCATGGTCATAGATCATCTCGACGCCCATCTTGTTCATGAGTTTGTAAAAGGAGCGTGCCGTCGTCCGCTTGAACCAGGTGTCGGTCTCGCGGCTGCTGCGTACGCCATAGACGATATCGCTGCCGCCGCGGTATTCGTCGATCATCTGCTCCATGGCCGAAATGTCGTCCTGACCGTCACAGTCGATGGTGATCGTGACGTCGCAGCGTTCTTTTGCCTCCATCATGCCGGCAAGCAGCGCGTTCTGGTGGCCGCGGTTGCGGCTTTGGGAGATACCGAGAAAATGCTCATCCGAACGGGACAGATCCCGGATGATATCCCAGGTGGCGTCCTTCGAGCCGTCGTTGACAAAGAGGATGCGGCTGGCGGAGGATATTTTGCCGGCGGCGATCATTTTCTGCAGCTCTGCAAGAAAAAGCGGCGCCGTGATCGGAAGGACCGCCTCTTCATTGTAGCACGGTACAATGATCCACAATTTTAAATCAGAAGTATTCATCACTATCTCCTGTCGAGTGCCCGAAAATGTTTTTTCGATAACATTATAACAGATTATCGAAAAAATACTATCACAATTATGTTGAATGATCGGACGGAAAACGAAAAAGAGTGATTGCTCTTTTTGCTTGTCGGATAACAGCGCAGAGAGTATAATGAAAGCAGAAGGGAAGTGTTCTTGTGGCAGAAAGACTGATATTCCATGTTGACGTCAACAGCGCCTTTTTGTCATGGGAGGCTTCACGCCGCGTGAAAAACGGCGAGAGCGATCTGCGTAATATTCCATCCTGCATCGGCGGAGATCCCGAAAGCCGACGCGGCGTTGTGCTGGCAAAATCGATCCCAGCGAAAAAATATATGGTCAAAACCGGCGAGCCGCTTTCCGTCGCGCTGCGCAAGTGCCCATCGCTCGTGATCGCAAAGCCGGATTTCAAGCTGTATTCTCAGTGCTCAAAGGCATTTAAGGCTATCTGCCGCAGCTATGCGCCGGTCGTGGAAGAGTTTTCGATCGACGAGTGCTTCATGGACATGACGGGAACGGAACATATGTATCCCGATCCGATCGTTTTGGCCCATGAGATCAAGGACAGGATCCGCGACGAGCTAGGCTTTACGGTCAATATCGGCATCGCGCGCAACAAGCTTTGCGCAAAAATGGCAAGCGACTTTGAAAAGCCGGATAAAGTTCACACGATGTTCCCGGAAGAAATCGAAAAGAAGATGTGGCCTCTGCCGGTCGGCGATCTGCTTTTCATCGGCGGCTCGTCGGCAGCGCGTTTGCGTGAAGCGCACATTCATACCATTGGAGAGCTTGCCCACGCGGATCCCATAGAACTGAAAAGGCTGCTGGGCGATAAGCTGAGCGTTCAGGCGAGGAATTTTGCCAACGGGATCGACGAATCGCCTGTACGCGAACAGCCCGAGGAGGCAAAAGGATACAGCAATTCCGTCACGCTGGAAGAGAATGTGACGGATCTGGAAACAGCGGACGCGATCCTGCTTGCCCTTGCCGACAGCGTTTCGGCGCATATGAGAAGCGATGGCGCGAAGGCGGGCAATGTCGCGGTGACGATCCGATACCTCGACTTCAAGAACCGTTCCCATCAGAAAAAGCTTGAAAAAGCGATCGACACGACAAAAGAAGTTTATGAAACTGCGAGGGAGCTCCTGAGAGAACTTTGGAAAGACAAACGAGCGCTGCGCCTGATCAGCATTTCGCTTTCCAGTCTGACACGCGGAGAGGGACATGAGCAGATTTCGCTTTTTGAAGATCCACAGGATTTAAGCCGTGAAAAGAGCGCGAAAAAGGACAAGACTGTGGACGCGCTGCGATCCAAATACGGGGCGGACATCATCCAGCGCGGGAGCGTCCTGCAAAGCGGCGTTAAGGTTGCACGCAAATTTAAAGGGAAGCAGGAGGCGGAGCAAAAGGATTTATCTCCGATCGGATAATTGCCCCAATAATTAAACTGAAGGCCGGCTGCAGAATGAAATCCGCAGCCGACCGTTTTGATGCTCACGTGGAAGGATGATCATTCAGAGCTTCAGCAGCATATAGACCAGTTCCTGAAATCCGCTCTCTCGTGAAAGAAAGCCCTGCGGATTCCGTCCGAATTCTTCAAAGCCAAGGCTTTTGTAAAGGGAAATCGCCTTGTCATTATCTGCGACGACGTTCAGCTCTACCTGGATATATCCGGCGTCTTTTGCGCAGCGAATACAGGCCTCTGCAAGAGCGCGGCCAAGCCCGATACCCCAGTATTCGCGCAAAACGCTGATACCGAATTCGGCGCGATGCTTGATTTTCGCCTTTGTCCCGACCGCTTCGATCCCAGCCGTTCCCACGATCTGATCGTCAACGATGGCAAGGATTTCGATTTCGTTCGGGCTGTCGGTCTTTTCCTGCAGAAAGGACGCTTCCCGCTGTGGATCAAAGCTGTTTTCATCGGGGTAGGTGAGAAGATAATCCGTCTCCGCATGGGTCTGATTGAAAACGTCGAAAACAGCCTTGCCATCCGCAGCATCTCCGTTCCTGAGCCATGCTTCCTTTCCGTTTTTCAATATGATTTTTTGACTATACTTCATTTGCGTATCCTCAGATATTCCAAAACTGAGATTGTTTAGAGTGCGAAAAATGGTTGACTATATTTGAACATATAATCACGGAGCAAGCAGATGAGTTGGATAATTCTTTTAAAAGCAAATGATGGCAGTTGCTTTAACCACGTAATTGTTTGTTAATCAATCCTCAAACTTTGAGATATAAAAAATACATTTTTTAATGACCTTTTTTGTAATGCGGCTTTCAATACTATAAAAGACCAAACCTGCACCAACGCATGCAATAAGATTAATTGCTAAATGAACCGGCCGGGTTACTCTCGTTTCAATTTTTCCGGATACGAATCGATACCAAACCATTTGAACTAGAAAAATGTTATAGGACGCTTTGCCGATAATCTCCAAAGGGAAGAATTTAAATGCACCTAATTTCATGATAAGAATTGTAGCTATGGGGATGATATATAGACTTGCCAAAAAAGAGGTTCGTGTCCAGTACGTAATTATTTTCGGCTGATACCCTAAATAACAATTTGCGACAATAAAGGTTAAACCAAGCGCACATGAAAACAGAGAAAAAACCTTTATGTTTTTATGACATTGTTTTTCTCCCGCATAATTCGCAATATAACATCCGACGGAAATTAGAAGAATATATCTAAAAACCAAAAGTCTATAGCATGATTCATTCATACTATAGGAAAACTTCAACAATTCATAAAATGCATTCGCCACACCACAGGCAAGGACCCCTTTAAAACCATGTTTTTTTATTGCAAAGAAAATCGGCGGAAAGACAAAAATAAATTGTATCATTATAGGGAAAAAATAACTGCCTGGGCCTCCACCGCCATTAAAGAAATCAACAAAAACGGAGAAAGCAACATCGAGAGACACAGTTAATGAACCTTTGTAGAACAAATAAAGAATTTCAACGCAGTATGCAATTGCAAATGGAATCGTATAACGCAGCAGTTTATCAATGGTGTTTTTTAGGGAATATGCATCTGCTGCACAAGAAATCATACGCTTCTGATAAGAAAGCGTGTAAGCATATCCGGATATGATCATAAAAATTGGAACAGCCATGTCTATCCAGAAAGGAAAGAAATACGATAACCGCTCTTTAGAACTCCAGGAGAAATGGGTTATCACAATAAAAAAAATACAAATGCCCTTCAGAACATCCAAAAAATGATTTCTTTTATCCTCGGAAATCCTTGTTTTCATAGCTTCACATCCAGACCCTTCTGATTAACCCTATTTGTATGTATCTAAAATTAAACTAATCTTTATCGTTCTAAAAAAATTCTCCACATGCCTTGGAGCAGCAGATCAAATAAAACTACTTGTTTTCTACGTGCTGATTCATTCAAAAAAAGGTTGGGTAATTCCCCGGCTGGTTAGGGCTGAGACTGTAAGATAAATATCGCATCCCGACAAATTGGAATTAGAAATCCCCGTAAATAAAGGCACCTGCCAGTGATCACAGTGCTTTAATATAATACTCAAAAACCGTTAAAAGCAAAGTTTATTTGCAATCCGCTCTATTCAATGTTACACCGTTTCAATGACACCCGCGCCGCCATAACGTCAAAAGCAGGAAAAATCTGGTCTGCCGAGGCAAGAGACTCAACCCGTGGTTGAATAGTTTCAAATTTCTCTTTATTTACGAACAGTTCCTTTTGCATTATTATAGCGATGCAGACTGCAAAAAGGAAAAACAAGGAGCATAGTATGGACACATTAATGATCGGACAGTATATCAAGAATTTGCGAAAGACTATAGGCATGACGCAGAAAGACCTCGCCGAGAAACTGAATGTTTCTTTTCAGGCCGTCTCAAAATGGGAAACGGGGGATACGCTTCCGGACACAGGCATTCTTCTTGATTTATGTGATACGCTAAACACAACGGCAGATAAGCTGCTCAATGGAGGACGCCTTGCGGCGGTCGAGCGCAAAATGATGCGGCTGGAAGACGTCAGTACCGGTTTTCACTACTTGGAAAGCATCGGAAAACTTTTCGGTGAAGACTGCACATTTTTCACGGGTATGATCAAGGGGATCAACGAAACAATGAATATGGATCTGCTGACTTATTTAAAGAATCCTGTGACGCGAGAAGTAATGTATGCGGAAGTGCTGATCCAGGGGATCCTTTCCGGCCGAACCGTAGATATGGAAGAGATCGAGGCAGGATTCACCAACAAGAATATGGTTGAGACGATCCGGCGTTATTATTCTAAGGCGACCGGAGCTCCTGAGACAACGGCATAAGTGTTCCGGGAACACCCCGTCCGATGATATAGGATCGGCAAATCGGAATTTACAGTTTGTATACTGCGGGTATTTCCTGATCCTCTTTCCAGAGCTCTTTCTTTTCTTCAAATCCGAACGACAGATACAGCTTTCTCGCCACCTCATTTTCCGGCTCATAAGACAGCCAGCAGTATTCGGCTTTTCCGCTCGGAGAAGTCTTTATAAAGTCCACGGCAAGCTTTAACGCCTCTCTCCCGTAACCTTGGCTCTGATATCTTTTATCGATCATAAAACGCCAGATGTAATAGTAACCCCTCGGCAAATCGTAATATTTCTCTGCCCACGGGACATCGTAGCCGATCATAAGAAAACCGACGGGCTTTTTCCCGAGATAGATGCCAAACGTGAATACGGGGAATTTTTCTTCCGCCAAAGCAAAATAGGCGTCGATCATACTGTCGCGGTTCGGGGCGACAAATTCCTTTTGCTCTTTTGAGACCTTAAGCTTTAATACATCTTCAACCGTGTCCCATGTTAGCTTTTCGAGATGTATGTTATCCACGATTATTTCCTTTCTGTTCTTGTCATCAATACGACCGTCTCTACATGGCAGGTGCGGGGGAACATATCAACTGCTGTGACCTCGTGCAGCGAATAGCCCAGCTCGGAAAAGCGCAAAACGTCGCGCGCAAGCGTTGCCGGATTGCAGGAAACATAGACAACACGAGCCGGGGCCATCGCGCAAACAGCGCGCACAGCGGCTTCGTCCATGCCTTTTCTGGGCGGATCGACAACGACCGTGTCCGGCTGCAATTTTCGCTTGGCCAGTTCCTCCGCGGCTTTTCCGGCGTCGGCACAGATAAACTCGGTGTTTCGCACCTCGTTTGCCGCCGCGTTGACCTTTGCGTTTTCAACGGCTTCCGGGACGATTTCGGCGCCGATGACGCGTGAAAAGGAACGGGAAAGACAGAGGCTGATCGTCCCGGCACCGCAGTAAAGATCAAAAGCCAGGTCCCCGCCTCCGGCATAGGCGAGCGCACAATCATAAAGCTTTTCCGCCTGCTGAGGATTGATCTGGAAGAAGGCCTGAGGCGAGATCGTAAAGGCAGCGCCGCAGAGCTCGTCCACAATCGAATCCCGGCCCCAAAGTGTGTAAAAATCGCCGGCAAGGACCGTGTTTCCTTTGGCCTTGTTGATGTTCAGAACAATCCCCGTTATTTCCGGACATGCGCTGAGAAGCGCGTCCGTCAGTGCGGCTGTGCGATCACCGAAGCCCTTTGCCGAGACGATGCAGACAACGGCGTCTTTCGTTTTGGCTGCTCTGCGGCAAAAGACATGGCGCACGGTTCCTTTTCCTCTTTCCTCATCATAGGCGCGAATATGATAACGGTTCAGAAAGCCGGCAACGACCTTTGCTGCCCGTTCGGTCAACTCGTTCTGGATCAGACAGGAGTCGACCGTGATCAGCTCGTGCGTGCGTTCGCGGAAAAAGCCGCACTGCGCCTCGCCGTCTTTGTCGGTGACGGCAAAGATCCCTTTGTTCCGATAGCGTGTGATCAAGTCGCTCCCGATGATCTCTTTGGCATGAACCGTCTGCTTTCCGATGCGGGTCAGCGCATTGTTGACCCGCTCCAGCTTGAAGCGAAGCTCCTCGTCATAGCTCATATGCCAGGCGTCGCATCCGCCGCATTTTCCGAAATACGGGCAAGCTGGGTCGCGTCTGGCAGGGGAGGAAACGAGCAGCTCTTCGCCGCGGGCGTAGACAACTGTGTCGGTGACTTTGACAATGCGAATACGCCAGGTTTCGCCCTTGAGCGCGCGCGGAACAAACACGGCGCGGCCCTCCAGACGGCAAACGCCGTATGCTTCGCTGGTATACCCGTCGATCGTAACGGTATGTATTTGGTTTTTCTTTAATGTGTTCATGGGGAAATCTTAGCATTATTTTTCCCTTTTTACAATTCAAACACGAAAAATAACGTATAATTTTGATGCTTGCTCAGATACTAATACAGCATGAGGAGGGTTGACCATGAAGAAAATCAAATTTTGCCTTGCTGCGGTTATGTTGTCGCTGCTTCTTAGCGGCTGCGGAATGGCGCGTGACGGCTTTATTGAGGAAACACCGCATGAAACACGCGAGCCAGTTCAAAGCCCTTTTATCACGACCACGCCGCGCCCCACAGAGAGACCGGCAGACACGCAGATGAACAACGGCGGCACAGCAGACACAACGCCTGCTCCCAACGGGGAGACGGAAACGGAAACAGGGAAATAAAAAATCGGGCCGAAAGGCCCGATTTTTTATTAATTCTATTGAAAAGCGACCTTTCTTGGAGTATCATACAAAAAAATAACAAGGAGGCCGTAAAAATGAGTACGATCCCCACGCCCGAACAGGCAAAAGAACTTTTGATGCAGTACAACAAAGAGCCTTTTCATATCCAGCACGCCGAAACGGTATCTAAAGTTATGGGCGAATTCGCCAGAGAATACGACAGCGAAAACGTTGACTTCTGGCGCAGCGTCGGTATGCTGCACGATATCGATTTTGAACGCTGGCCGGAGCAGCACTGCGCCAAGGCGGACGAGCTTCTCCACGAGCTTGATCTTGACGAGGATCTCATTCACGCCGTTGTCAGTCACGGTTACGGAATCTGCTATGACGTCGAGCCGACCAAGTATATGGAGAAGGTCCTTTTCGCAACCGACGAACTGACCGGACTGATCGGCGCCGCTGCGCTGATGCGTCCGACCGGGCTTTCGGATATGGAGCCGAAGTCCGTCATGAAGAAATTTAAGGACAAAAAGTTTGCCGCAGGCTGCTCGCGCGACGTGATCCTGAGGGGTGCGGAAATGCTGGGGATGGAGCTTAATGAACTGATCGGCAAAACGATCCGGGCCATGCGGGCGGAATGCTGAAGCTGTATTTATCGTTTACGGACGAAGATTTGCCGAACGTGCCGGTGGAAAAACTGTCTTTCTATCGGGCGGAAAAGCTGCTGCGCTTGAAGGACCAACAAGCGAGGCGGCTTTCCCTCTGCGCGGAGCTGCTGCTGCGCTATGCGATGCTGGATTGCGGCTTTCCTGTTGCAGAACCGCTCTCCATTGAAAAGGGAGAATACGGTAAACCGTACTTAAAAACAGGGGAGTGCCGGTTCAGCCTTTCGCACTCGGGGAATGCGGTATTGTGTGCGGTGGGAGACAGAGAATGCGGCGTTGACGTTCAGCTGATCCGTCCGATGAACAAAGCCTTGATGGAGCGTTCCTATACGCAGGATGAGCGAGAATGCGTTTATGCAGCTGAGGACAAAGACGAGGCCTTTACCGCGATCTGGGCAAAGAAAGAAAGTGTTGCCAAGGCTTCGGGACGCGGGCTGACGGTCCCGTTCCGATCCTTTTCCGTTCTGGATGCAGAAACCGCAGAGCACCTGTGGCAGAACAGGATCGGCCGCTATGTGATGGCAGCGTACGGTGAGGAGGTCTATCCCGATTCGATCACGCTGATACAGGTTAAAGCAAGCGCGCTTCAGATTTGAAGCGCGCTTTTTGTTACAGCAGATTAACTTCCCGCAATTTTGCCTGAAGATGCGTGAGGTGCTCCTCGCTCATATCCGTCAGCGGCAGACGCATTTTTCCGCTGTCCTGACCGCATAGCCGCATGGCTGTTTTGATCGGGATCGGGTTGGTTTCAATGAACAGGACGGAAAAGAGCGCCGCATATTTCTGATACAGTGCGGAGGCAGCGGAGTAATCGCCGGACAGGCATAGCTCACACAACTTTGCCACGACAGGCGGGAGAAGATTGCTTGCCACAGAGATCACGCCCAACGCCCCCATTGCCATCATCGGAACGGTATTGTCGTCGTTCCCGCTCCAGATGTTCAGCTCATTTCCGCAAAGAGCCAGGGTCTTGCCGATGAGCGTAAAGTCGCCCGAGGCTTCCTTTACGCCGTTGATATGGGGATGTTCGGAGAGCGCACGGTATGTTTCCGCCGCTATCCCGATCCCGGTGCGGCTTGGTACGTTATACAGGATCATGGGGATATCCACCCGGTCGGCCACATAGGTGAAATGTTCGACCAACCCCTTCTGCGTGGATTTGTTGTAATACGGCGTCACCATCAAAACGCCGTCCGCGCCGACGGCTTTTGCATTCTGCGCGTTTCGAAGCGCTTTTTGCGTGTTGTTGCTGCCGATCCCCGCGATCACTTTCATGCGGCCGGCAGTGTGATTTACGGCGACCCTGACAAGCTCATCGTGTTCTTCCTGCGTTTGGACTGCGTTCTCGCCCGTCGTGCCGCAGATCACGATCGCGCTTGTGCCGCCTTCATACTGATAATCAATATTCTTTTTCAAGCGCTCATAGTCGATCCCGCTCTCATTGAACGGTGTGATCAGTGCTGTGCATGAGCCCTTGAACAACGGATCTTTCAAAGCGATCATCCTCCCATCGATCTCATGTCGGCACATCTTATTCCAGAATCCTGCGAATTATGATCTGTCGCGATTGAAAATACGAAAAGGCTTTGCTATAATGGCAAAGCAACTGATAATCCGTACGGAGAATACATTTGAATGAAAAAATCCGATTTCTATTTTGATCTTCCGGAGGAACTGATCGCGCAGACGCCGCTTGAGAAACGAGATTCCTCGCGGCTGCTGCTGCTTGATAAAGACACCGGAGCGATCGAACATCGCCATTTCTTTGAACTTCCTTCCTTTTTGCACGAGGGCGACTGCCTGGTCATGAACGATTCACGGGTTTTGCCGGCGCGCCTTCTCGGCAGCAGAAGCAGCGGAGGCGGCGTCGAGCTTGTCCTTCTTCGGGATCTCGGAGAAGGAAAGTGGGAGTGTCTCAGCCGCCCAGGCCGTAAAACAAAGCCGGGAACAGAGCTTTCCTTCGGCGAGGGCGAACTGCGCGCCACCGTCCTTGACGTCGCTGAAGGGGGAAACCGCATCGTCCAGTTCCATTACGACGGGATCTTTCTGGAGGTACTTGAGCGGCTTGGAAAAATGCCGCTGCCGCCCTATATCAAAGCGGAACTGAAGGACGCCGAGCGGTATCAGACCGTATATTCGCGCGAACTTGGCAGTGCTGCGGCGCCGACTGCCGGGCTGCATTTTACAAAAGAACTGCTTGAAACGATCGCGGCCAAAGGGGTCAAGCTCTGCTACGTCACGCTCCACGTCGGACTTGGCACGTTCCGTCCCGTCAAGGAGGACGATATCGAGGACCACACGATGCACTCCGAGTTTTGCATTGTCCCGGACGAGACGGCGCGGATCGTCAGCGAAACAAAGAGAAACGGCGGCAGAGTGATCGCTGTCGGCACGACATCCTGCCGCACGCTGGAAAGTTTTGCGCATGAGGACGGAACACTTCCCGCCACCAGCGGCTGGACGGATATTTTTATCTATCCGGGATACCGCTTCAAGTGCATCGACGCGCTGATCACCAATTTTCATCTGCCGGAGAGCACGCTGATTATGCTGGTGTCGGCGCTTGCCGGAAGAGAGCATGTTCTAAACGCCTATCAGATCGCTGTGGAAGAGCAATACCGTTTCTTTTCGTTTGGCGATGCGATGTTTATTCACGGAGGAGAATGAGCTTGTATAACCTGATCAAGCAAAGCGGGCATGCCCGGCGCGGAGAATTTCAAACGCCGCACGGCACGGTGCAGACGCCCGTCTTTATGAACGTCGGAACGCAGGGCGCGATCAAAGGCGCGCTTTCGGCCCGGGATTTGAAGGAGATCGGCTGCCAGGTCGAACTGTCGAATACCTATCATCTTCATGTCAGACCGGGCGACCGGCTGATCCGGGAGCTTGGCGGGCTTCATAAATTTATGACGTGGGATGGCCCGATCCTGACAGACAGCGGCGGATTTCAGATCTTTTCTCTTGCTTCACTTAGAAAAATCAAGGAGGAAGGCGTCTATTTCAATTCACACGTCGACGGTCGTCATATTTTTATGGGACCGGAGGAGAGCATGCGCATCCAGTCCAACCTCGGGTCGGATATCGCGATGGCTTTTGACGAGTGCGTGAAGATCCCCTCGCCGAAGGAATATGTCCAGCGCTCGTGCGAGCGAACGGCAAGATGGCTGGAACGCTGCAAAACCGCTCTGACGGAATATAACCGGGAAGAGGACGCCGTCAACCCCGGCCAGATGCTGTTTGGCATCAACCAGGGCGCCGTTTTTCACGATCTTCGGATCGAGCATATGAAGCGGATCGCAGAGCTGGACCTGCCCGGCTACGCCATTGGCGGACTGGCTGTCGGGGAGACCCATCAGGAAATGTACGACACGATTGAGGCGGTCGAAGAATACATGCCGAAGGACAAGCCGCGCTATCTGATGGGCGTCGGTACGCCCGGAAACATTATTGAGGGCGTTGCAAGAGGCGTGGATTTCTTTGACTGCGTCATGCCGGCGCGAAACGGGCGCCACGGTCATCTCTTTACCTGGGACGGCATCATCAACATCAAAAACCAGAAGTATGAGCATGACGACGGACCAATCGATGAAAGCTGCGGCTGCCCGGTTTGCAGGCGGTATTCGCGAGCGTATATCCGCCATCTTTTTAAGGCGGAGGAAATGCTGGCCATGCGCCTTGCCGTTGCGCACAATCTGTATTTCTACAACGATCTGGCCGCCAGGATCCGGGAGAGTCTTGATTCGGAAAGCTTTGACACATTCCGGCGGGAATTTTCGCAAAAACTGGACATTCGCATTTAATTATCTTGAAATCACGAGACAAACTATGTATAATAGTCGCAGTTTGAATTGGAGGTACGCTCTATATGACTTTATTCCTTGAAGCTGCTGCAGCGACTGGTAACCCCGGCGGTTATTCCATGCTGCTCATGATCGTTATCATGTTCGCGGTCTTCTATTTCTTTGTGATCCGTCCGGAAAACAAGAAAAAGAAAAAGACCGAGGAGATGAGAAATTCTCTGTCTCTCGGTGATGAGATCATCACAATCGGCGGCATGATCGGCAAGATCGTTCAGATCACCGACGACACCATCACCTTCGAGACCGGCGAGGACAGAGTCCGCATCCAGACCAAGAAATGGGCCATTTCCACCACGGCGAAGATGGAAGCGGAAGAGGCCAAAAAGAAATAATTTTCGGCCGCATGAAACAGCACCCCTGCCAATATGATTTACTGACATAGTGGCGGGGGGTGTTTTTTTGTCTGAACGGGAAAAGAAGCGGATCGATTTTTATGTTTTGATCCGCGCACTCATTGCATGGGCCGTCTGCGCATTCGCGCTGCTTGCCTGTGCATCGGTTTTGTACGCCGCAGAAGGGACCAATCTTTCCACAATGGGATACGCCAGTTCGATCATCAGCTTTCTGGCCGCCGCTGCCTTTGGGGCCGCAGCGGGAAGAGGAAAGGGGAAGGGCGCTTTTGCGATCGGTCTCGGCGCGGGGATCCTGTTGACGGGAGCGCTGCTTTTGATCGGCTTCATGGCGGGAGGAAGACTGAACGGAAGCGCCGTGCTCAGTACGAGCAGCTTTACGGTCGCGGGAAGCCTGCTCGGCGCCGTACTGTTTGCAAAGGGCAGAAGAAAGAGAAGAGTGACAAGAAGAAAAGCTTGACATAATGCATCTTTTTATTTACCACTTTGTTTTGTCGGAAAAACAGAAACCTATATCTTGAGAGGAAGAAAAATACCGCCACAAAATATTGCATCAAGAAAACAAAAAGTTTCAAAGTTGACATAAAAGACCGATTTCTGAGAAAAAAGGACTTGATTATTTTTCGATTTTGTAATATATTGTTCCTGCGATGTAGTTATGTTAATCGTTCCGTTATGACGGAAATATAAAGAGGAAAGGAGGGTGTCCGGTTGAACAACAGCGCGTGCATCGAAGTGTTTACGCAGTATCTGACAAATGAAAAGAAATCATCGGCAAACACCCTCAGCTCCTATTTACGAGATATCAGACAGCTCGGCGACTTCCTGGAAATCCACCACGATAAGGAGATCGTTTCGGCCAACGAAGAAGAACTGGCCGAGTATATCGCCTGGCTGAAAAGCAACGGGAAGTCGGTTGCAACGGTTTCCCGATGCATTGCATCGATCAAATGCCTGTATTCGTTTCTGTCGCTTCGTCAGATGATCAGCGAAAACCCGGCAACGAAGCTAGTCCCCGATAAAGGCGAGCATAAGCTGCCGCAGATCCTGACAAGCAGGGAAGTGGACCTGCTGCTTGAGCAGCCGCAGTGCACAGATGCAAAGGGCTATCGCGACAAAGCCATGCTGGAGCTCTTGTATGCGACCGGCATCCGCGTTACAGAACTGATCGATTTGAACATCAACGACGTCAATCTTTCCGCCGGCGTTGTCAGATGCCGCAGCCGTGACAAAGAGCGCTTTATTCCCATGTATCCCAAAGCGGTCAAGGCTCTTGAGGATTATATCAATCTTGTCCGGCCGCAGATGATTGCCCTTCCGGATGAGGAGTCGCTGTTTGTCAACGTTTCCGGCGAGCGTATGTCGCGCCAGGGCTTCTGGAAGATCATGAAATACTATCAGAAGAAGGCCCACATCGACAAGGATATCACACCTCACACGCTGCGCCATTCCTTTGCGGCTCATCTGCTGGAAAACGGCGCCGATATCCACGCGATCCAGGAAATGCTCGGCCATGCAGATATCTCCTCGACGCAGATTTATTCCCAGCTTGTCAAAAAGCAGCTGAAGGACGTCTATAACAAGGCGCATCCGCGCGCATAATGCATAACTGTTCCGTCCCCGCGTCAAGCCATGACGCGGGGACTTTTTCGTGTTGAACTCCATTCTTTTCTGTGTTAAAATAATAAAAGGATGTGATAGAATGCGGATTTTAGGGATCGACCCCGGCATCGCAACGATCGGCTTCGGCGTCGTTGACAGCGAAAATGGGAAAAACCGGCTTGTTCAGTGCGGCGTTATCACTACGCCCGCGCATACCAGCCTTGCTTCCCGTCTTGAACAGATCTATACGGATATGATGCAGCTGATCGACCTGTTCAAGCCGGACGCTGTTTCGATCGAAGAACTGTTCTTCAATACGAATATTACGACCGGCATTGCGGTGGCACACGGCAGAGGCGTGATCCTGCTTGCCTGTGAAAACGCCGGGCTGAAGATTTATGAGTATACGCCGCTGCAGGTCAAACAGGCTGTCGTCGGCTACGGCCGCGCCGAGAAAAAACAGGTCATGGAGATGGTCAGGCGGATCTGCGCGCTTCCTGCTCCGCCAAAGCCGGACGATGCGGCAGATGCGGTCGCGCTTGCGCTGTGTCACGCCAGAAGCTCCACGTCGCTTTTATATAAGGAGGAGAGGGACGATTGTTCTACTATATAGAAGGTACGGTTGCCGAAATCGAGCCGAATCTGGTCGTTCTTGACTGTTCCGGCGTGGGATATGCGCTCAATGCCACGGCCAATACGATTTCTTATCTTTCCAGGGGCGGGCGCAGCAAGCTCTATGTGTCCGAAGTGGTAAAAGAGGACGCCTTTGATCTTTACGGCTTTTCTTCCAAAACCGAAAAGCACTTTTTCGAAATGCTGATCTCGGTATCCGGGATCGGTCCGAAGGCGGCGCTCTCCATTCTTTCGGCCAACACGCCGGAGGGACTTGCGCTTGCTGTTTCCAGCGGCAATGAAAAGGCGCTGACCGTTGCGCCGGGTATCGGCAAAAAGATCGCGCAGCGCGTAATTCTTGAGCTGAAAGATAAGATCGGGAAAGAAAGCGCAGCAGAGGGAGAAAGCTTTGCCGCAGCAGTCGTTCCCGTCAGCGACAACAGTGCGGTGGGAGACGCTGTTGCAGCGCTCACGGTGCTCGGCTATAATTCCAACGAGATCGCACAGACGCTGAAAACGATTGATATCAGCGGCATGAACACCGAGCAGATCATCAAGACCGTTCTGCGTCGGATGGTCAAATAACAGGAGTACAGTATGGGAATCAGTTTTTCCGACGAAATCAATGAGGAAATCACCACCGCCGCCAGCCTTCCCGAGGATAATGGCGAGGGCTCTCTTCGCCCGCGGACGATACAGGAATATATCGGCCAGGAAAAAGCAAAAGAAAATCTGCGGATCTTTATCCATGCGGCCAAAATCCGCAACGAACCGCTGGATCACGTCCTGCTGCACGGCCCCCCGGGGCTTGGCAAGACGACGCTGGCTGCGGTTATTGCCAACGAGATGGGGGTCAATATGCGCATTACCTCGGGCCCCGCGATCGAAAAACCGGGCGATCTGGTTGCGATGCTGACCAATTTGAACGAGGGCGACATCCTCTTTGTTGACGAGATTCACCGCCTCAATCGCGCCTATGAAGAGATCCTCTATCCCGCTATGGAGGACTATGCCATCGACATTATTCTGGGCAAAGGACCGTCTGCAAACTCGATCCATCTGGATTTACCGCGCTTTACGCTGATCGGCGCCACGACCCGCTCCGGCCAGCTTACCGCGCCGCTTCGCGACCGTTTTGGCGTTTCGCTGCGCCTTGAGCTGTATTCCCCGGAGGAGCTTAAGCGGATCGTCAAGCGTTCTGCCGGGATCCTTGGCGTGGAGATCGAGGAGGCGGGCGCGCTTGAGATCGCTTCCCGCTCAAGAGGGACGCCGCGTATTGCAAACCGCCTGCTTCGCCGTGTAAGAGACTATGCACAGGTATGCGCCGACGGCGTGATCACAAGCGAGGTCGCGGACAGGGCGCTTTCTTCCCTGGAGGTAGACAAGCTGGGCCTTGACGCGATCGATCGCAGGATGCTGAAAAGCATCATCGATTTCTATGGCGGGGGACCGGTCGGCCTTGAAACACTGGCTGCAACGATCAACGAAGAGGCTGTTACAATCGAAGACGTTTACGAGCCCTATCTGCTGCAGTGCGGCTTTCTTACGCGCACGCCGCGCGGACGCTGCGTCACGCGAAAAGCGTACGAACACCTGGGTCTTGAATATCTCGGCCAGCAGCAGATGGATATGTAAAAAGCACGCCCCAGGGGAAAGAAGCCTTCTTTTCGGTTTTTTGAAATATTCGAAAAAAATATTGACAAAAAGAAAGCTTGCGCTATAATACGATTTGTATAGTTATAATAGAACAGACAAAAAATATGATTGATTTTGCCGCACTTACGGATCTCCAACTCCAGCAAATGGCCGTTTCGGGAAACCGGGAAGCTGAAGAAGTCCTTGTAGAACGATATATGCAGCTTGTACGCGCGTGTTCCCGGCCTTTTTTCCTTGCGGGAGGGGAGAGCGAAGATCTGATTCAGGAAGGTATGTTTGGTCTGATCTCCGCGATCCGGCAGTTTGACGCCGGACATGGAACAACCTTCCGGACCTTTGCGGAACATTGCATCAAAAGACGGCTTTTGTCGGCAATTCGATCAGCATCCCGTTTGAAGCATTTCCCGCTCAACGACGGTCTGTCGCTTGAGCAACTCTCCGAAGACATGTCTGTGCCTTTTGCGGCGATCCCCGATTATATCCAGCCATCGCCTGAAGAGCTTGTTTTAGCCAGAGAGAGCAAGGAAGAACTTTACAGCGCCTTTCGCAGCCGCTTGTCCAAGTTTGAGATCAGGGTATTGGATCTTTACCTGGACGGACTGTCTTATCAAATCATTGCACAGCGCCTCGGCAAAGACCAGAAATCGATCGACAACGCCGTGCAGCGAATCAGGCGCAAGATGGCGCGGGACCCCAATTTCGGCGATATCAGCGAAAGCTGAACGCAAATACAGCCCCAAAAGGCAACTATCAAAGAGAGGATTCACAATGTACGAAGACAAGACCTTAGTTTGCAAAGAGTGCGGCAATGAGTTTATTTTCAGCGCCGGTGAGCAGGAATT
>JAFSWC010000065.1 GCA_017444665.1 Oscillospiraceae bacterium | reverse complement strand
GCGCGGCTTCATATCGACCAGGTGGGCCACCAGGTGCTCGGCGCCGGAGGCGGCGCGGCTGTTCGAGAGGATCTGCATCGTCAGGCCGGAGAGCATCTGCGTATAGGCCATGGCTTCGTAATCGGGATCTTTCCCGTCGGCCAGATCATGGGCGCAGCGCACCATGATGTCCAGCGCCTCCTGCGCCATGTCGCAGACACGCTTGCAGAAATACTCGCCGGATACGAGATGCGCGATCTTCCAGTCCGCGATCGAGACGTATTTGGCCATGATGTCCTGCACGCCCGCGATCGTCAGGAAGCGCGGCGCGCCGGAGACGATGTCGATGTCGCAGATGACCGCGTCGGCCGCCTGCATCGGGATCGACTTTTTCTGGCCGTCGATGATGATCGAGCAGATGTCGGCCGTGAAGCCGTCGGAGGAGACGATCGTCGGGATGGCGACGAAGGGGATGCCCAGCTTCCAGGCGCTGTAACGGCCGAAGTCCATCAGCGTGCCGCCGCCGACAACGACGACATAGTCGGGCTTGCGGACAAAGCGGGTCATGCAGTCCTCGATCAGGCCCTTTTCGCTGTGCAGGCCGGCGGCCTCCAGCACGATCTCCTGGTCGGCGGCGACGTGGGTCATCGTCGGCAGGTTGTAGGTGTTCGTGTCGTAAATGACGGTGCGGAAGCCCGTCAGGCCGCAGTCGGCCATGTATTTGTCAAAGTTCTTCAGCGCGCCGTATTCGCATACGACAAGCTTGGTGCGCAGCTCGTGGTCGCGGCCGCATTCGCAGGGGCCGAGATATTTTTTGCAGTCAAGGATCATAGGGCAGTTCTTCCTTTCGTATATCGTAAAAGTCTTTTTCGCTATCTTTAAGAATACCTTTTCCCGCCCCGTTAGTCAAGAGCGGCGGGGCGTTTTCCGCGCTCTTCTTGCCAGACGGGGGCAAGGTGTGCTATGCTGAGAAAAAAGGGAAAGAGGAGGGAGCCGCGTGGAGGTGAAAAACGAAAAAGACGCCGGGCGCGCGCTTGCGCTCTCCCGCCGCCGCGCGCTTGGTGCGGAGGAGCGCGAGGCGGGCAGCCTTCTGATCTGCCGCGCGCTTGCGCGCCTGCCGGAGCTGCGAAGCGCTCAGGCCGTGCTCGGCTATGTTCCCGCGGGGAGCGAATGCGATCTGCGTCCGCTGTACGAAACGCTGCGGCAAAAGGGCGTGACGCTTGCCTTCCCCGTCACGGCGGAGGACGGCTCGATGGAGGCCTATGTTCCCGGCGGCGAGCTTGTCCCCGGCCGCTTCGGCATCCCGGAGCCGGAGAAGGGCCGTTCGCGCCGTCTCGCGCCCGAAGAGCTGGACGCCGTTCTGGTTCCCTGCGTGGGCTTTGACGACGATCTGCGCCGTCTCGGCCACGGGCTGGGATATTACGACCGGTATCTGGCCCGCTGCACGCGCGCCGCGGCGATCCTGACGGCCTTTGAGGCCCAGCGCCTGGCCGCCGTTCCGACGGAAGCGCACGACCGCGCCTTTTCCGTCCTGGTCACCGAGCGCGGCGTATTTCGGAAATAAGCCTTTGTACCACAAAAAGAGGGATGCTTTCGCATCCCTCTTTTTAATGTGTAGAAAAACCCATATTTTGTCATCCTGAGCGGAGCGAAGCGAAGTCGAAGGATCTTAAAAAAACCACAATTTCAGCTAAACAAAAGATTCTTCGTCACTTCGTTCCTCAGAATGACAGTTCTGTTTTGCTGCTTTCAGACTTTTTCTTCAGTCCGAAAAGAGGGATGCTTTCGCATCCCTCTTTTCGGTCTTACGCGATCCCGGCGTATTTCTGTTTGACGGCGTCCAGCTTCTGCTGGGTGGCCTGCTCGGCGGGGTACCAGCCGCGGTCGGCCATTTCCTTGTAGATATCGCTCTGCATGCAAAGCGCGCTGTCAAGCGCCGTGTTGAAGGTGCCGTGCACGTTCGGCGTGGCCGATTCAACGGTGCCGTGCATATACAGATCGACGACGCCCTTGGTCGTGATCAGGATGTTTTCCATGATCTCCTTGTCGTTCATGCTGCGCGCCTCCTTAAACAAGATTGTAAAAGCTGGTAAACAGCTTCTGGTGCTCGCCGACCAGGCGCTGGGCCTCGCCGCGCAGGGCAGGATCGGTCAGCTGGCTGGCCGCCGTGCGGCACTGGGTCATCAGAAATTGCGTGTGGCCGAGCGCGTCCTCGATATAGAGCAGTTCTTTGGGACTCATGTTATCTCACCTCATAAAAGACTAAACGTCCATCATACGGCGCCGTATGCAGTCGTTCGGTATTAGTATCTGCCGCGGAAGAAAAAATACGCGAGAAATTTTTAGAATTTTTCATCGAATTTGCATGCGGGATGTGCTATACTTTTTCCAACGAATCCTGCCATCAAGGAGCACGCTGTCATGCAGATCTTTCTTTCCGTTCTTGTCGGTCTTGTCTGGGGCGCGGTCTGCGGTCTGATCAACGCCGCCGTCACCAAAAAGCTGGCCTTCGGCGGCCAGCAGCAGGTCTCGGCCATGGGGCTGATCCGCACGCTGGTCGACGTCGCCGCGCTCGCCGCGGTCTATTTCACGCGCAATCTCCTGCCGCTGCGCTTTGAGTATACGCTGATCGCGACGGCCGTGGCGCTGAGCCTGATCGGCATTGTCGTCGCCTTTCGCGTATCCGCGTCCATGAAGAAATAGTTTCCGGGCGCCGGACACTAAAAACTAAAAACCGGGGCGTGCTGCACAGTGCGGCACGCCCCGGTTTTTATACCAGAACCTCATAAAACCTTTCATTCTTAAAGGTTTTTATAGCGCCGTAAGGCGCGTAGAGGTTCTGCGTGAGACGCATTTTCAGCGCCTTTGCGCTGAAAATGCCGCAGGAACTGCGGCTTATCTGATTAAAGAATTGAATCAGATAATAGTATTACTCGCCCTTCGCGGCCTGTTCGTCGGCCGAGACGACGTCGTCAAACGCGCCGATCTCAACCTCAATGTCCTTCTCGCCGCTCTCCTCGGCGATCTTTCGGCGCAGCGAATCGATCTCCGTCTCGATCGAGCGGATGTTCTCCGCCGTCTCGCCCACCTGGGCGAAGAGCGGGGCGAAGAAGCCCTCGGCGCGGCCCTGCAGCTGTTCATAATACAGCTTGCCGATCTCGGTGTAGATCTTCTTGAGCTCTTCGTTTTCGCCGTTCAAGTCCAGCGTCAGCCTGGCGATGCGCGCATAGGCCTTCGTTCGCTCGGCCCCTTTCGCATAGACGCCGCGGACGGTCCCGTTTTTATCCACAGCCTCTACCGCCTGGCCGCCGACCTCCTTTGCCTTCTTCATCAGCTCGCCCAGCGTGCTCGTAAGCTTGTCCATCGTGTCACTCATGGTCTGTCTCCTCTCTTGTTTCTGTCGCTACGATCTCCGCCGCAGCCGCGGCGACTTTGTTGACATACAGTTCCTCCGGCGGGTGCTTTTTGCGCGCGTTGACGACAAGCAGCACAAGCGAGACAAGCGCCAGCGCGATCGACAGCAGCTGCGAAACGCGCAGCGAGGTGCCCGCGATGTAAAGGCTGTCGGTCCGCAGTCCCTCGATCCAGGCGCGGCCGACCCCGTACCAGAAGAAATAGCCCAGCGCCGCCTGTCCGTCATACCGGCGGCCGCCCCTGCGCTCCCACACGATCAGTCCGATCAGCCCGACAAGATTCCACAGGCTTTCATACAGGAAGGTCGGGTGGACGCAGATGCTGCTGCCGTCCGGCGCGGTAAGCTGCATGCGGCAGAAGATATCCGTCTCGGCGCCGAAGGCCTCGCGGTTCATAAAGTTGCCCCAGCGGCCCAAGATCTGGCCGATCAGCAGGCCGTAAACGATCAGATCGAGCATCGCCTGCCAGGGGATCTTTTTGCGGCGGCAGACGAGCAGCATCACGATCACGCCGGCGATCACGCCGCCGTAGATCGCAAGCCCGCCGTTCCACACCGCGGCGATCTCGCCGGGGTTCGACAGGTAATAGTCCAGCTTGAAGAGGACGAAGTACGCCCTTGCGCCGACGATCGACAGCGGCACCAGCCACAGCACCAGATCGTAAAAGTCGTCCGTGCGGATGCCGAAGCGTTTGGCCTTTTTTTCACAGTAAGTAATCCCCAGCAGAAAGCCGAGGGCAATGATCACGCCGTAAAAGTAGATGTTGCGTCCGAAGAGCGTGAAAAACGCCGGCGGATCGATGCTCCAGTCCCCGAACAGCCCGGGGAAGCTGATCCGGGAGGATCTTTGAATCGTTTCGTAAACCGTTTCCATATCGTTTTCCTTTATGCGCTGCGATTCTTCGCCCCGTTCAGGCGTGCGCCTGCGGCCGCACGACCGAAAGCGCGGTGCGCTCGCGCGTCAGCACGCGCGCAAGAAAGGCGCGGCATTCCTCCGCCGTGACGGAGGCGAGCACCGCCGGCGCGTCGAAGATGCAGTATCCGAGTCTTTCGGCGTCAAAGGCGGTCAGACACACGCTGTCAAAATCCTCAAAGCCGCGCAGCCGCGCGCCCAGCGAGGCGCGCTTGGCCCGCTCGAAGGCGTCGGAGTCAAAGCCCTCGGACGCGATGCGTGCGACTTCTTTCATCAGCTCGTCGTACACGCGCTGCGGGTCCGGGCTTTCGCCGCCCACGGTCAGCTGCGCCGTGTTCGCCGGGAAGTCGGTGCCGTAGGAGAAGTTGCGGTTCAAGATCCCCTCGCCGTAAAGGCGGGTATAAAACGGCGACGACGTCCCGCACAGCAGGCGCATCGCAAGCCGCGCGACGATCCGCTCGCGCAGCACGTCGCCCTCAGTCGGGCGGTAAGCCGCGCCAAGCACGAACTGCGGCGCGGAGACGCTCATCACGCGCTCGGTGTAAAGCTTTTCCGGCGCGGCGTCCTCGTCATACACGACCGGCCGCGGCACCTCGCCCTTTTCCTTTCCCAGCATCTCCTCCGCGATCGCGCAAACTGCGGCGGCGTCCACGTCGCCCGCGACGCACAGGCACATGTTGCCCGGCGTGTAAAACGCGCGGTGACAGGCGTAGAGCGTGTCGGCGTCGATCTCGGCGATGCTTTCGACCGTGCCGGCAATGTCGTCGCGCACCGGGTGGGTCTTGTAGAGCAGTTTCATCAGATCGACGTACACCGCGTTGTCCGGCTCGTCGTCGTACATGCGGATCTCCTGGGCGATGATGCCCTGCTCCTTTTCCACGGTCTCGGCCGTGAAATAGGGCGTGGTGACAAAGCGCAGCAGCGTGCGCAGGTTTTCCTCAAAACGCTCGGTGCAGCGGAAATAATACACCGTCTCGTCATAGGCGGTAAAGGCGTTGGGGTCGGCGCCGGTGGCGGTCATGCTCTGCAGGGCGTTGTCCCCGTTCGGCATGTCGAACATCTTGTGCTCGAGATAGTGCGCGACGCCCGCAGGGGTGTCGTGCCGCGTACCGGCCAGGTCAAAGCTGCGCTGAACCGAGCCGTAATAGGTCCCAAAGCAGGCAAAGAAGGATGAAAAGCCCTTTTTCGGCACGACGCAGACGTGCAGGCCGTTGTCCAGCACCGCCGTTTGCAGCGTCTCGCCGACGTTGTCATATCTCTTCGTCAGGATCTCCATTTTCCTCCTCCTCGAATATGCGCAGTTCTTCCTCGCTGGGCTCGGCGACCTCTTCGTCGTCCCCGTCCTCTTCGCTGCCGTCGCCGGTCAGCGTATAGATCATGTCGCACTCGCAGCCGCGCGCGATCGCGACCAGGTCTTCCTTCGTCACGTCGTCTGTAAGCTCGCTCAGCTCCTCCGGCGTATATTCGGCGCCGTCGAGCGCGGCGGAGAGATAAAAGCCCTCCAGCGCCCCCTGGCTGTCCAGCGCGCTTTTCAGCGCGCTTTTTACGTCGGCTCTGGCCGCGCGCAGTTCCTCGTCCGTGATCTCGCCGTTTGCGATCGCCGCAAGCTGGGCAAAGATCTCCTCCTTCGCCCGCTCGACGTTGTCAAATTCCGTCCCCGCGTAGGCGAGCAGGATGCCCTTTTGCCTGTCCGTGACAGCGCTGGCAAAATAGCACAGCGACAGCTTTTCGCGCACGTTGACAAACAGCTTCGAGGCCGTCGACCCGCCGAGGAGCGAGGCGAACAGACGCAGCGCGGCCGGGTCCGGGTCGTCCATCGCCGCGCCGAGGCGCCAGCCGATCACAAGCTTGGCCTGCGTGACGTTCATCTGCTCGACATAGGTGCGCGGCGCGGCCTCCAGCGCGTTGAGCCGCACGTCCGTGCCGATGTCATAATTGATCTCGCCGCGCGGCAGCGTTGAAAGCGCGTCGCGCAGCAGGCTCTCCACGCGCTTCTGCTCCGCACGGCCGCAGTAAAAGATTTCGATGGGGCTGGTCTGGACAAGGCTGCGGTACTGCTTCGTCAGCTTCTGATAGCGGATCGCCGCCGCACTCTCCTCGTCGCCGAGACGGGAGACGGCATAGTCCTCGCAGCAGCACATCTCCTCGATGCAGCGGCTGATGGCATAGCCGAGCTTGTCGTTGAGCCGCGCGCGGATCATTTCGATCAGCTTGCCCCGTTCGCTGTCAACATAGTCCGGCAGCAGCAGGCCGCCGCGCGTATTGGGCGCAAGCAGCATCTGGCCCATCAGCTCGCAGGCGCCGCGCAGCGTGTCGGCTCCGGCGGGCAGAAAGTCCTCCTCCGGGACGCTGGCGAAAAAGCCGAGACACTGGATCTCGCCGATCCGGCGCACCACCGGCTCGATTGCCGCGCCGTACAGCTCGTCCAGGCGGCGGGAGATGGCCTCCATGTCGCCGTAGCGCGCCGTTCCGCGCCGCAGCACCAGCGGCAGCAGCGCGTTCATCGCGGCGGTCTCGCGCCGCAGCTGGGTCAGCAGCGTGATGCTCAGGCACGCGGTCTTGAATTTGTCGGAGCGAATGTGGGTCAGCCACACGCCGTTTTGGATCTCGGATCTTGTGTATTCCATCTTCCGCCCTCCGTTTTCCGCCGCGCCCGGAGTTCACGCCCCGGTGCGGTTTTTTCTGATATTAGATTATATCATTCCCCCGCCGGATTTGGTAGTCCTTTCTTTCCCTTTTCCGCCAAGCTCTCGCCGTTGACCGTTACTTCCGATACCGAAAACAGCGCGCAGGAGCAGGGCCGATACGAAAGAGCGCCGTCCCTTTTCCGGATGCCGAGCAGATTTTCCGCCACCGTGCGGAAATACCAGCCCGCCGAGCCGGTGTACCAGGTCCAGCCCGCCTCGCCCGCATGGCCGGGCGCGCTGCACACGTCGGCCGGCAGCACATAGGGTTCGGCCCCGTAGCGGCCGGAACGTCCCTGCGGCAGCAGCAGGGAGAGGATCTCCCACCCCGCGTCGGGCCGTCCGTCAAGGAAGCAGGCGCGCGCCAGCCATACGGCGGCGTGGGTGTACTGCCCGCCGTTTTCCCGGCAGCCCTCGCCGTAGGAGACGATATAGCCGAGCCGCTCCTCGCCCGCCGTAAAGGGCGGGTCGAGCAGCTTTACGAGCCCCGTTTTTTCGTCCACCAGACGGCACAGCGCGTGGTCAAGCGCCTCGTGCGCATGCTTTGCCCCGCAGAACACCGCCCAGCTCTGCACGATCGAATCGATGCGCTCGCCGCGGCGGCTCCATTGTCCGTGCGCGGGATAGGCCCGCTCGTACCAGCGTCCGTTGAAGCATCCCTCCGCCGCGTCCAGCATTCGCCGGGCCAGCGCGTCACAGCGCGCCGCCTCTTCCTTTCTTCCGAGACGGGAGAGAAGCCTTTCCATCGTCCGCGCGCAGCGGCACAGGAAAAAGGCCAGCCATACGCTCTCGCCGCCGCAGTCGCTGAGACTGTCGTTCCAGTCGCCCGCGCCCATCAGCGGCAGCCCGTGCTCTCCATAGCCGCGCGCGTCGCACAGCATCAGCGCGCGCAGCGCATGGTCGATCACCGCGGCCGCCTCTCCGGCGCTCACGGCCTCTTCATAGCGGTCGTGCTCCCTCTCCGCCAGCGGCGGCGAGGCAAGGAAATCCACCCGCTCGGCGCACAGCGCCAGATCGCCGGTCGCCTCGACGTAATCGCCCAGCGCCCAGCACAGCCACAAAAGATCGTCGCTGCAGCGCGTTCGCACGCCGCGGTCCGCCGCGCCGCCCGGATGCCACCAGTGCATCACGTCCCCCTCGCGGTACTGGTGACGGCAGGCGTCCAGGATCCGTTCGCGCGCGGTCTTCTGCTCGATCAAAAGCAGGTTGACGGCATCCTGCAGCTGATCGCGAAAGCCCACCGCGCCGCCGCCCTGGTACAGGCTGCAGCGCGCCTCAAGCCGGGCATAGATCTGGCTGAGACACCAGAAATTCATATACTCCTCCAGCCGCTTGTCACTGCAGCGCAGGGAAAAACGCCCCATGCGGCGCTCGAAGCGCTCCCGCGCCGCGCGCATCGCCCCAAGCGCGGTATGCCGCTCTGACAGCGCGCGGATCTCCTCTTCTCCGCAAACGCCGCAGACCAGTACGTCCCCGCCCCGCGCCGTAAAGGACAGCAGCATACCCGCCTCCGCCCAGTCACAGCGGCAGCGTGCCGGGGCCGAAACAGCCGCGTGAAAACGCATGCCGGGAAGAAAACTCTCCGGGTTTTCGGCGGTAAATATGCCGCGCGCAAAGCCGCAGCGCACCGCCGCGCCGGAAGCCGCGCCGATCACCGTCTCCATCCGCCAGCAGACCGTCAGATCCCTCGCCCCGTCCAGCAGCAGCACGCGCGCGCCGCTGTCCGGGTCGAGAAAGCCGGTGAGCGAGATCCGCTTTCCGTCGATTTTCTTTTCCCAGCGTGCAAAAGCGCCGGAATAATAGACCCGGCAGGGCACGCCGTCCTCGGCGGCAAAGAGACTGAAGCGGCCGTGCGGCGTTTCCAGCCAGAGCATTTCGCTGCCCGCCGCGCTCTCCGGATATAAAGGCGGCGGGTTGACGCGCCCCTCGCGCGCGTTGCGATACCATAAAAAACCGCTGCCGCACTCGCTGACGATCCAGCCGAAGCCCGCCGCCGTCAGGATATTCTGCCAGGGCCGGCGCGGCAGCGCGCCGCTCAGCGAAAAAGCAAAGCCGCCCCTGCCGTCAAAGCTGCAGGGGATGTCCGCCGCGCCGCTGCGCTCGCGCAGCGAAGGCGCGGGCATACGCTCGCGCGTTATCGTCTCGCGCCCCGCCGCAAAGACGGCGCGGGAGGCGACGGTCTCCTCCGCCTCGATCGGCGCAAGGTGTACGCCGCCCCTCTCGCCCAGCAGCGCCTCAAGCCCGACGCGCCCCAGCACCGCCGAGACGCGCTCGTGCGTCCGCCGGGGATACTCGCCCGCTTCCTCGGTCGTGATCACAAGCTCCGCCCCGACGCCGAGACTGCGCAGCAGGCAGAACTGCAGCAAAAGGCTCTCCTCTTCCCTTGCCCCGCTGCGGCAGAGCAGCAGAGGAAAGTCGCCGGATATCCCGTATTTCCACAGTTCCCGCAGCGGCGCCGCCTGTCGCGGCTGAAAGCTGCGGATCGCACCGTACAGCGCCATCGCGCCGGAGAACTCGTCGTCCCGCATGCCGAGAAGCGAGGCCGCGCCGCCGACAAAGCTTGCCCGCCCCGCCGTACCGGAGATAAGCAGCTGCCCGGCCCCGCGCGCGGCCTCCGCCGCGTCCCCGGCAAGGCAAAGTGCAAAGCGCAGCCCTCCGTCTTCTTCCGCGATCGGGGACCGTACCGTGACGTGCGGGCGCAGCAGCACCGCGCCGCTCCCCTCGCGTTCGGCGCGAAACGCCGCGGGGCGGCTGCAGGCGACGGCAAGGGTGCAGTCGTCCCCCCCGGCGCGCGCGATCCTGTGGAGAAGCAGCACGCCGTCCCTCTCTTCGGCGCGGATCCCGAGTCTGGCAAAGGCGGGATGGTCCAGCGCCTCGCCCAGCGGACACAGCAGCGGCGTAAAAGCAAGCTCCGCCTCGCACGGCGCGCCCTGTCCGGGCAGCTCCAGTTCGTACAGCGTTCCGTTTTCCTCCGCCCCGACGCTGATCGTGAGCGCCGCGCGGCCAAACGCCGTTTCGTATTCATAGCGGCAGGTCTCCGTGCTCATCTCCCAGCGTTTCGGCACCGCGGGCATCAGCAGTGTCTCCTCCTCTCCCCGGCGAAGCTTTATCGTCACGGCGCCAAAGCGCGCGTCAAAAACGTCGATCCCGTCCAGGCGCGCCCCCAACTCGCCCCGCTCGTCGAGCGCGGCGGTATAGCTTCCGTTTGAAAGGAGACAGATCCCCTTTTCTCCCGGCCCGCCGGACCGGTTTTTTCGGCGCGGCGCGGTGCGCACAGGCGCGCCTTCTGCGGCGCGGGCGCGCCGCAGGATCTCGCCGCCGTCGCCCACGCGCTCGCACAGGAGGGGCTGAAAGGCCGCCATGCGCGCGTCGCGCATAAAGCGGCGCACGATGCTGCCGCCGCATAGGGCGTTCGCCGCGGCGCAAAGGCTCATCCCGGCGTGGTGCGCCATCGTGCAGCACACCCTTTCGCCGTCGTCCGTGCGCGTGCGCGTCTCGGTCAGATCCAGCGCCTCGTAAAAGCCCCATGCGCCGCGCATGCCCCGCCGCTCGAGCCGGCGCAGGTTTTCCGCCGCGCCGTGGCCGTCGAGCGCAAGGGCCAGAAAGCTGCTGTAGGGCGAGACGACCGTTTCCGCGTCCATCCCGCGGCGCAGCGCCAGCGCGCCGACGCCGTGGGCCTTGTAGCGATAGCGCCCTGCGGCGTCAAGGGAAAAAAAGGCGCTTTCGGAAATGCCCCAGGGTCTGCCCACGCCTACGCGCCGCTTTTGCGCATAGAGACAAAACCGTCCGCTTTCGTACAGCATGCCGCCGCGCACAAGCGGCAGAAAGAGCGCGGGCATCAGATATTCAAACATCGTGCCGCTCCAGCTTGCAAGACCGCTGAATCCGTCCAGCCGCAGGCAGGCGCGGCCCAGCGCGCGCCAGTGGCGGCGCGGCGCCTCGCCGCGCGCGACGCAGAGATAGCTTGTCAGCATCGCCTCGCTTGCCATCAGATCGTACCAGCCGCCGGCCTTGCGCTCGCGCAGCGTGTCGTAGCAAATGGCGAAAAGCGCGCGCTTTTCGTCGTAGAGAAAGGAAAAATCCATCTCCTCGGCCAGCGCGCGCAGACGCGCGGCAAGCGCCTCCTCCCCCTTTTCCGCGGCAAAGGCGGCCGTCGTCAGCAGCGCCGCGCACAGGTTGCCGCTGTCCACCGTGGAGATGAACGGCGGCTGCAGCACCGCAAGGGTGCGCGTATCGTACCAGTTGTAAAAATGCCCGCGATAGCGCGGCATCGCCTCCGCCGTGTCGGTCAGGCGCCCGATGAACGCCGCGGCCTCGCTATCCCCGATCAGCGCGAGATCGCAGGCGGCGACAGCCGCCGTCATCGCAAGGCCGAGATTGGTAGGGGAAACGGTGTGGGCAGCGCCGCGCGGGGGCTGGGTCTGGACGTTGTCGGGCGGCAGAAAATGCTCCTCCGCCGTGCAGTTTTCGGCAAAATAACGCCAGGTATCCGCGGCCGCTGCACGCAGATAGGCCGCGTCCGGGGCCGAGGGCGTTTTTTCCTTTGCCGCGGGAAGCGACAGCGCCCAGGCCGCGACCGGCGAGAACAGCCACATCAGCCCCGCCGCGCGGCCGATCACCGTTGTGGAAAAGCACATCGCGCCAAGCCCGACCGGCAGCACCGGCGCCATCGCGCGGGCATAGCCGCCGAGGCCGCCGCCGCGCGACGCGCTTTGAGCGGCCGTCTCCCACTGCAGCAGACGCCGGCGGGAAACGCCCGTGCGCCACAGCGCCGTAAGCGCCGCGGAGAGGCAGATCCACGCCTCCCACGGCAGCAGCCACAGCCGCATGAAGTTTGACACGATCCCGCCTCCGAAGCCCGCCAGGATGCGTACGGAGCGGCGCGCGCGGCGGCGGAGGCGGCGCATCTCTCCGCCGAGCGACAGAATCAGATCGGAGAGCAGGCACAGCGCCGCCGCAGCCGCGGCGGCCCCGACCCGCGCGGGGAAAAAGAAGCCCGCCAGCAGGGCGATGAGCGTGGCGGGCGCGGCGGCGCTGCGCCGCAGCTTGGCAAGAAAGCGCGCTCGTTCGATCGGCGGCAGCTCGCGCGCAAAAGCAAAGCGCAGGTTTTGCCAGTCGCCCCGTGTCCAGCGGTGCAGACGGCGGAACCAGGCAGCCGGCGCGGCGGGAAAGACGTCGAAAAACTCCTCGTCGCCCATCAGCGCGCCGCGCAGATACGCGCCTTCCGGCGCATCGTGCGACAAGACCCCTTTCCCGGCGAAGCGCTCCTGCGTACAGGCCAGCAGCGCCGCGGCGTCGATCAGCCCCTTGCCGGAAAAGCCGCCGCGGTCGAAGGCGTCCATGTAGGGCTCGCCGCTGAGCGCGCCGTAGGGATCGCTGCCGCCCGCGCCGGCGAAGATGATCGAAAAATCCGTCTGCTGCGCGCTTTTGAGCGCAACGCCCATCCGCGGCTGGATGATCCCGTGGCCCTGTGTGACGACAAGCGTTTCCGTGTCGATCACCGCGCGGTTGAGCGGATGGATCGCCGCGCCGATCAGCTCGGGCACCGAGCCGGGATAGATCTCGGTATCCTCGTCGAGCGTCAGGATAAAATGCGTTTCTGTAAGCGCGTCCCGCTCGCCGCACACGTCCAGTTCGCTTGCTTTCCCGCACACAAGCGCGGCAAGGGCGCACAGCGCGCCGCGTTTGCGCTCGCGTCCGGACCAGTTCTCGCCGTCGAAGCTGCGTGGGCGGGTGAAGAGGAAAAAACCGCCGCCGTGCGCCTCGTTGAGCTTTTCGATCGCCCTCTCCGCCGCCGCGAGCACCGCCCCGTCGTCCGGCAGTTCCTTCTCCTGCGCCGTGCGCAGGTCGGCAAGCAGGCCGAAGCACAGCTCGCCGCGCGTCTTTTCTCCGCCGCAGGCGCAGTACAGCCGTTCGAGCTTCTGCGCACAGCGCTCGGCCGCCGCTTCATCCGAAAGCAGCGCGGAAATCACGCACACCGTCTTGCCCTCGGGCGGGATGCCGCTGCGGACGTCCATACGCGGCATACGCCGCGGCCGGACCAGGCGCGCAAGGATAAAGTCCGCCAGCCCCGATACCGTTTCTCCCAGCGGCAGGCACAGCAGCAGCGCCCCGACCGGCCCCATGCGATAGCCCGCAAACAGCACCAGCGCCGCCGTAAGGGCCGCCTTTCCGGCCACATACAGCTCGCCCCGCCGCTCTCGGTTTTCCTCAAAGAGGAAAAAGCCGACGTGTCGTCCTTCGCGCCGGGCACGGTCGATCAGTACGCGGGCAAGGCTCTGTTCGTCTGTTTCGCTCGCCGCGGCCAGGTGCTCAAGGCGTTTGAGATAGCTTTGCTTCGTCTGCGCGTCCATGCGCGGGTATTCGCCGGTGGGGTCAAGTTCTAAAATCAGCCCCGGCACGTTCACACGCGCGGTCAGCTCGCCGAAGTCCATCAGCGGAAGGGCGCGCAGTGCCGCAAACAGCGCGGAAAGGAGCTGGGCGTGTTCCCTGTCGCGCCCCTCGTCGGGCTTCTGCGCGCGATGCATCGAGCGGCAGACCTCCCCAATCGCGGACACGACCGCGCAGCGCAGCATCGCGCCGAGCGATTCCAGCTCGCTCTGGCGCAGGACGCACACGGTTTGAAAGCCGTCAAGGAAGGCGAGAAGTCTTTCCTCCGTCAGTTTTCCGCCACCGGAGCGCAGCAGCGAGCGGCAGAGCGCAAACGGCAGGCTCTCGCCGCCGCAAAAGCGCAGCGCCGGGCAGGAGCGCAGCATTTCCAGGGCGGCTTTGCCTTCACGCACGATCAGATAATGATTGTCAAGCATCCATTCCTCCGCGCCGGAGAGCGCTTCGCCCCTTTCGGCCCTGGCGCGCACAAGGGCAAAGAGGCGGCGCAGCTCGCCCATTTCGCGCCGCAGCCGCCGCGCATCGCCCCGTGCCGAGCCCACGGCGTCCGTTTTCAGCAGCTTTGCCGCAGAGGCCGCGTAGGAAACAAGCTGCGCGCCTTCGAGTTTCAATCCGGATGATACAATGTCCATAGATTTCCTCTTAATACATAATTCTGGATAATGTAGTTTTCCCGCGCCTGCCGCGCTTATACGCGGGGGGAGAAAACGTCTGCCAAGAAAAAATACTTGACAGCGGGCGTTTTGTCTGGTATATTCTGCAAAGGTATTCTGCTTGACAGGAGGCGCAGCAACATGGCCGAGGACAGAGTGATGCAGAGCCTGCTGCTGGATTTCTACGGTCGGCTGCTGACGGACAAGCAGCGCGAGACCTGCGAGCTGTATTTCAACGAGGATCTATCCCTCGCCGAGATCGCCGAGCAGTGCGGCATTTCCCGTCAGGGCGTTTGGGATAACGTGCGCCGCGCGGTCGCCGCGCTGGAGGAGATCGAGGAAAAGACCGGTCTTGTCCGCCGCTATTCCGAAACGCAGCGTTCGCTCGCGCGTCTGCACGCCGCGGCGGAGGAACTGTCTTCCCTGCCGCTGGACGACAGGGCGCGTTCCGCCGCCCGCAAGCTGTCGGAGGGGCTGGAAGCCCTGCTTGAGAGAGGATAAACCATGGCATTTGAAAGCTTATCGGAAAAACTGAATGCAGCGTTCAAGCGCCTGCGCGGAAAAGGCCGTCTGACCGCCGCCGACGTAAAGGAAGCGATGCGCGAGGTGCGCATGGCCCTTTTGGAGGCGGACGTCAGCTATAAGGTCGTCAAGGACTTTACCAAGTCCGTGACCGAGCGCGCCAGCGGCGCCGACGTGCTGGAATCTCTCTCCCCCGCGCAGATGGTCATCAAGATCGTCAACGAAGAGCTGTGCACGCTCATGGGCGGGGCCAACCAGAAGCTCAACATCTCCTCGAAATCGCCGAGCGTCGTGATGCTTGTCGGCCTGCAGGGCGCGGGCAAGACGACCAACGGCGCGAAGCTGGCCGCCTATATGCGGAAAGCCGGCAAGCGTCCGCTTCTCGTCGCGTGCGACATCTACCGTCCGGCCGCCATCAAGCAATTGGAAACCGTCGGCGCGCAGCTGGATCTGCCTGTGTTCCAGATGGGGCAGACAAATCCCGTGGACATTGCGAAAGCCGCGATCGAGCACGCCAAGCGCCACGGAAACGACCTGGTGTTCCTTGACACGGCGGGCCGTCTGCATATCGACGAGCAGCTGATGGACGAGCTGAAGAACATCCGCGACGCGGTCGAGCCGGCCGAGATCCTGCTTGTCGTCGACGCGATGACCGGCCAGGACGCCGTCAACGCCGCGACCGCCTTTGACGAGGCGCTGGGCGTGACGGGCGTGATGCTCACCAAGCTTGACGGCGACGCACGCGGCGGCGCCGCGCTGTCGATCCGCGCCGCGACGGGCAAGCCGATCAAGTTCATCGGCGTGGGCGAGAAGCTTGACATGATCGAGCCCTTCCACCCCGACCGCATGGCCTCGCGTATTCTGGGCATGGGCGACGTGCTGACGCTGATCGAGAAGGCCGAGCAGAGCTTTGACGAGAAAAAAGCGCTGGAGGCGGCCGAACGGCTGCGCGCCAACCGCTTTACGCTGACGGACTATCTCGAGCAGATGGGCCAGCTGAAAAACATGGGCGACCTGGAAAGCATCGCCTCGATGATCCCGGGGATGAACACCGGCGCGCTGAAAGGCGCCAAGATCGACGACGAGCTGATGGTCCGGCAGGAGGCGATCATCCTTTCGATGACCCCGGCGGAGAGAGAAAACCCCTCGCTGCTTAACTCCAGCCGCAAAAAGCGCATCGCCGCGGGCTCGGGCGTGCAGGTCGTGGACGTCAACCGCCTTCTCAAGCAGTTTGAAGCCATGCAGCAGATGATGAAGCAGTTTTCGGGCAAAAACATGAAGAAGATGCAGAAAAAGCTCGGCAGAATGGGCGGCATGGGCGGTCTCGGAGGGCTCGGCGGTCTCGGCGGCTTCGGTTTTTAAGTTTGGTTACGGCACTTGATAAGAAGTGTTTGTAATAGATTTTTCAACGCAGAAAAATGTATGGAGGTGAATATACATGGTCAAAATCAGACTTCGCAGAATGGGCGCCAAGAAGGCTCCTTATTATCGTGTTGTTGTCGCCGATTCCCGCTCTCCGCGTGACGGCCGCTTCATCGAGGAACTGGGTACCTACGATCCGATGGCAGAGGGCAGCAAGCTCAATCTCGACGTTGAGCGCGTGAAGTACTGGGTTTCTCAGGGCGCTCAGCCCACCGATACCGTTCGCGGTCTTCTGAAGAAGCTCGAAGCGTAATTGAGGAGCGATCAACTGTGAAAGAACTTCTGACCTATCTTGTACAGAGCCTGGTCGATCATCCCGACGAGGTTTCTGTGACCGAGCGCAAAGTCGACGGCGAGACGATCTTTGAGGTCCGCGTTGCCGACGGCGACATGGGCAAGGTCATCGGCCGTCAGGGCCGGATCGTCAAGCAGATCCGCATCCTGATGCGCGCAGTCGCCCAGAGAAAGGGCAAAAAGGTCTCTGTGGAGATCATGGATTGATCCCCCCGTGGGCCAAAAAAAGAGGCAGTGAAAACCGTGGGTTTTCACTGCCTCTTTTAACGAAAAACTAAACACTAAAAAAGACTGGGAAGCTTTGCTTCCCAGTCTTTTTTCAGGGTCTGCCGCCGTGGCCGCCTCCCGGGCCCCCGCCAAAGCCGCTCTGCCCTCCGGGGCCGCCGCCGAAGCCGCCCTGGTCGCCGGAGCCGCTTTCATTACCGCTCCAGCCGCTCTGCCCGCCGCCAGGGCCGCCGCCAAAGCCGCCGTGACCGCCCATGCCGCCCATGCCCATACCGCCGCCGGTGATGGTCGAGGACAGGGTCACGCTCTGCTGAGCGCCGCCCGCCGTAACGGTGTAGCTTTGCCCCACCGCAAACTCGGGGGACGAAATGAGCGCACACTGATACGTCTTTTCGGGCGTGTAGGAGGCGATCAGCTTGCCTTGGGAATCATACACGCAGATCTCGCTGCCCGCCGCGACGCTGCCGGAAAAGCTGACAAGCACGCTGCACTGGGTCGAGCCGCTCGAGAAGTTTTCGGCCATGCCGGAGGCGCCCGCCGCAATGACCGTGCCGCCGGTGATGACGCCGCTGCCGTTATAGTCGAGCGCGCCGTTGCCGGAATTGGTCGGGCCGGAGACGTAGATCGTGCCGCCGCTGACCGTGAGGTCGCCGTTGGAGTCGATGCCGTCGCCGTCGGCGTTGACGGTAAGCGTGCCGCCGCTGATCGTAATAGAGGCGTCCTGTACGGCAAAGGGATCGCCGCCGAACCAGCCGCCGCTGCCGGAGCCGTCGTTTCCGCCCGCGGCGTTGAGCCCGTCGTCAGAGGACTTGACGGAGATCTCGCCGCCTTCGATCACGATATCGGCCGCCTCCAGGCCCTCGTAGCTGTCGCTGACGGTCACGCTGCCGCCGCTGACCGTAAGGCTTGCGTCGGCGTGGACGCCGTCGTCGCCGCTTTTGAGCGTAAGCGTGCCGCCGCTGATCGCGGCGTCGCCGTTCGTGTGGATCGCGTCGTCGGCGCTGTCGATGCTGAGCGTGCCGCCCGAGATCACAACGGCCGCGTCGCTCTTGACACCCTTGCCGCCGCTTGCGGCGGACGAGGCGCTCTGGCCCCAGCCGCCGGAGGAATAGCGCGTCACGCTTGCCGCGCCGCCGTCCGCGGTGAGGCTGACCGTGCCGCCCTCGACCGACACGACGCCGGAGGCGTCGACGCCGTCGCTGCCGCTGATCGCGGTGATGCTCCCGCCGAGGATCGTAACCGTCCCCTTTTCGGCGTTGTCCGCGTTTTCGGAGCGGATCGCGTCGGTGCCGGCCGTGATCGTGACGGTCCCGCCCGCAATGCTGACGCTGTCCTTGCCGGAGAGGCCCTGCTTGGCTGCCTCGACCGTGAGCGTGCCGGAGGCGATCTTGAGATCGTCCTTCGAGACGACGCCGTGGCCCTCTTCACAGCTGACGGAAAGGCTGCCGGTGCCGTTGATCGTGAGATCACATTTGGAAAAGATCGCGCCGTCGGCGTTCACCTCGCCGATCGCGGCGAGCGCGCCGGCCGCGGAAACGGTGTTTTCAGTGCCCTCCGCGAGCGTCAGAAAGACCTTGTCGGCGCTCAGCGCAACGATGGCCGACTGTCCTTGGCTTGCAATGCTCGCGCCGGAGAGGATAAGCTGGACCTTTTCTGTTTCGTCAACGTCGATCACGACGCTGCCGGAGAAGGAGCCGGTCAGCAGATAGTCGCCGGGGGCGGTGATCGTAACGAGGCCGTCGGAGACGGAGACGCCGTCGCCGTCCGCGGTTGCTCCGTTTTCGGACAGCGTTATCGTGACGATCTCTTCCCCGCTCTTGCCGCTGAGATCGCGGTCGGTAAAAAGCTCTCCGGCCGAGGACGCGGCAGTGCTGCTGTCGGTCGTCTCTCCGTCGTCTGCGGATGCGGCGATGATCGTTTTTTCAACCGTGCCGCCGCCCGCCGCGCCGCAGCCCACGGCGGAAAACGCCAGGACGAGCGCGAGGAGGATGGAAAGGATCTGTTTGTTCTTCATAGCTGTTCCCTCGCTTTCACACAAAGCCCTTTTCGCTTTGTCTGGCGTCAGCATAACCGTAATTCCTAAAGTGAACATAAAGAAGCTGTGAAGAAAATGTGAAGAAATACAAAGATCCGTCCGGGGTCCCGGACGGATCTTTGTTGATGCCTCGGTTCTTTTGTTTCGGTGACGGCGATCAGCCCTTGACCGCGCCGCCCGTGACGCCTTCGACATAGTACTTTTGCAGGCACATGAAGAGGACCGTGACCGGGATCGCCACCAGGATGCCGCCCGCGCAGAAGCGCGTGAAGAAGCCCTGGTAGTCGTTCGTCCAGACCCAGCGGGTCATGGCGACGGCCACGTTGTAGCCTTTTTCATAGCCGAAAGCTACATAGGAGGCGAAGATGTAGTCGCACCACGGTGCCATGAAGGCAACCAGCGCGGTGTAAATGATGATCGGCTTGGACATGGGGATGATCAACTTGACAAGGATCTGCGCGCGGGTCGCGCCGTCGAGGATCGCGGCCTCGTCAAGCGCTTTCGGTACCGTGTCAAAGTAGCCCTTGCAGACATAGTAGCCCATGCCCGAGGATGCGACTGAGATCAAGATCAAGCCCGGGACTGCGCCGGCCTCGGTCAGGCCGAGGGTCTTGAGCAGGAAGTACAGACAGATCATCGTAAGGAAGCCGGGGAACATGCCGAGCACCAGCCAGATGTTCATCAGCGCCTTGCGGCCGCGAAAGCGCATGCGGCTGAGCGCATAGCTGACGCAGATGACGACCAGCGTCTGCAGGACCGCGACGAAGAGCGCGATCGTCAGCGTATTGCCGTACCATTTCATGAAATTGCTTCCGCTGCCGAAAAGAAACTGGTAGTTTTTCAAAGACCACTCCTGCGGGATGAGATAGGCGACCATGCCGCCGCTCTCGCCGCGGAAGGATTGCAGCACCAGGCCGAAGAAGGGGAAGAGCCAGATGATGCTCATCAGGATCAGCACGATATAGCAGATCGTGTTGTTTATTCTCTGCTTTCTTTTCATTACTGGAATCCCTCCTCATCTTTGACGGACGGCAGCACGTTGTACACGACCAGGGAAATGATGGCCGTGACCAGGAAGACCATGATGCCGATGACGGCGGCAATCTTGTAGTTGGAGTCGTTGATCGTCATCTTGTACAGCCAGGTAACCAGCAGGTCCGTCGAACCGGCATTGTTGGTAAGCTGGAGGCTCTTTGGGTTGCCCTGGTTCAACAGGAAGATCACGTTGAAGTTGTTCAGGTTGCCGATAAACTGGGTCAGCAGGAACGGTCCGGTGACAAAGAGCATGTAGGGCAGCGTGATCTTGCGGAAGGTCTGGAAAGCGTTGGCGCCGTCGATGCGCGCGCTCTCATACAGCTCGGCCGGGATGTTCATCAGCAGGCCGGTGACGATCAGCATCGTGTAGGGGATGCCGATCCACAGATTGATGACGATGATCAGAATGCGCGCATAGGTCGCGTTGCTCCAGAACGGAATGGCCGTCTTGATCCAGCCCCATTTCAGGAAATAGGCGTTAATCAGGCCGTCCGCGGCAAACATTTTGCCGACGTAAAGCAGCGAGACGAACTGCGGCACCGCGATGGTCATGACAAGGATCGTGCGCCAGAGCTTTTTGAAACGGATGCCCTTCTTGTTGATCAGAATGGCGACCGCCATACCGAGAAAATAGGTCAGGAACGTGGCAAAGAAGGCCCATACAAGCGTCCAGCCCAACACATAGAAGAAGGTGCCGCCGAAGCCCTCCCCGCCGATGCCGAACAGCGCCTTGAAGTTCTCCAGCCCGACCCAGGAGAAGAGCTTGGAGGGCGGCTGGTGCGTAACGTCATAATTCGTAAAGGCGATGCAGATCATGAAAATGATCGGCACCACGGTGAAGACAAAGATGCCCAGGACCGGCAGCGCCAGCAGGGTCTTGTCGAAGTTCTTATCCAAAAGCGAAGCGAGGTCGGACTTGTTGCTCGGCAGGCGTTTTCCCCGCGCAAGCAGTCCCTCTGCCTCATGGTTTTGTTTCAGGTTGACACGCCAGAGATAAATCAGCGCAATGATCGCCACCACGGCCAAAATACCGTAGAGCAGAATAAAGAAGCTGTTGTCACCATATACAGTGACGCGCCCCTCCTTGTGGGTCTCGACTGTACCGAGCGTGAGCAGCTTGGTCAGATACGGCCAGCCGAAACCAAAGGTAAAGAAAAGCAAGCCAAATTCAAGCGCCAGCATGGAGATGCCGCGCACGATCTGCCCACGGCAGAGCTGGCCAAAGCCCATGATGAGGAAGGACAGCTTGGTCTTCCAATCGCCATCGACAAACGTCGCGCCGATCTCCTTGAGATCGCCGCCCAACCACCGGAAGAAGCGGGAAATGGCGTTTTCTCTCTTTATTTCATCCATAAAAAGGACCTCCCGAATAAGGAATGCAGAGGACACTGTGCGGCTTTTATCAGACAAGGCAGGGCATAAATTGCCCTGCCTTATTGAGCTGTGTTATCAAAAGATCAGCCGGCGTAACCGATGCAGGTATCCTGGAAGTTCTGCAGCGCAGCCAGCAGGGCAGCGTCGTCGGCATCGTTGTATTTGCCGGCGATGATGTCGTCACCGAGAGCCTCGGCAAGACCCCAGTATTCGCCGGGGTACTGGCCCTGAGGAATCGTAAAGACGAGCTGCGCGCCGAGAGCGGCCTGCGCTTCGTCAGCCTGGACAGCGGGGTCGGCCTTGGCTTTGAGGTTGGACGGGCCCCAGAAAACAACGTTGAAACGGGCAAGCTGAACTTCTTCGCTGGTGAGGTAGAGCGCCAGCTCATCGCACAGAGCAAGCTTGGTCTCGTCAGTCTGGGGCTTTACGCCGAGGAGCTTGAAGCCGCCGAAGCCGCCAAGCTGGGTATCAACACCGTTGATCTTCACGGTCGGGAGCTTCGCGCAGGCGTAGTTGTCGCCGAAGAGTTCCTTGGCGGCGGCGGCATCCCAGGTGCCGTCAATGATCGCGGCTGCGTTAGTGGCATTGGAGACGGAGGAGCCGTTCACAAAGGCAGGGGATTTGGCAAGCTCGATGAGCGCCTTGAAAGCGCCGACGCCCTTGTCGGAGGCATAGTCGATGTTGCACTTCGTGAAAGCGCCCTGATCGTCCGTGTCATAGGTCAGGGTGCAGCCCGCGCCGAAGAAGAAGGCCGGCTGATACCAACCGCTGCGGAGATCATAATAGAAGCTCTTGCCGGCAGCCTCGCAGTCGGCAAGGATGGCTTCGAGATTGCTGGGATCGGTGACAACGCTCTTGTCATAGTAAAGGAAGTAGCCGTTGTCGGAGGTCATCGGGTAGGCATAGACCGTGCTGCCCATCGTAGCGGCGGCGACGGAGCTGACGTCATTCTCAGCCGCGACGATGGCGGCGTTCTCGTCGGAGAGCTCAATGAGCGCATCAGCAGCTACGAGACGGGCAAGCTGGTCCTGCGGGAAACCGAAGATATCAGCGCCGGCCTCGACGTCGGTGAGCATGTTGGAGGCGGCATCGCCTTCGCCGACCGGCTCAACGGCAACGGTATAACCGGCATACTCGGGATGGGCTTCCATGAACTTTGCGATCTGTTCCTTGGTGAAGTCGACCGTTGCTTCAGCGACCCAAACCTTCAGAGAGCCGGACGCGGCCTCGGCAGGGGCTTCAGCAGGGGCCTCGGCAGGGGCTTCGGCGGGCTTCTCCGCCGCAGGAGCGGCCTGCTGTCCGCAGGCGGCAAGCGCGAAGATCATAACGAGCGCCAGAAGCATTGCAAGAATTTTCTTCATTTTTGTTCCTCCTAAGATATTTATTCTAAGGCACACGGTGCCTGAGAATTCTGATAAAAGTCCGTCATTCGGCGGGTACTGAATGGGAAAACGGGGTCTCGCTTTTGCGCGCTAGCGCGCCCTCTTAATACAAATTTTACATTTGATATTATACTATTTTAATTTTTTGTTGTAAACTGCGCGGCGCTTAGCTTTTTTAATAAAAATAGAGTGTTGATTTTGTGAAGATTCAACAGCCCTCAGCGCTGGGAATTGAGACAGGCCTCGTCGATCATGCCCCAGGCGCCGTTGCCTTCGCCCGCGCATTTGACATGTACGCCGACAGTAAGCGTCCCTCCGGCGGCAACCGCGACGTCGCGGATTTCGGCGGTCGACCAGTTGTTGTACCATGTGATCTCCAGCGGCGCCGTCGCGACCACCTCGCCGTCGAGCTTGACGTAGGCGTACACCTCCGCCTCCCCCGCGTCGCCGCCCTGGATGGAAACGCTGAACGTATAGGTCCCCGGCGCGAGATCCGCGGCGGTCTGTTCGGCGTCAAAGTCGACGCTGCCGCTCTTCGCGCTCCAGAAATGGAGATTGCATTCGCCGTCAAGGGAATTGAGCGCGTTGCTCTCCACGCCCAGCTCGTCCGCGCCGCCGCGGTCGATCAGCACCCAGGGCTCCGTCGTGCCGTCCTCAAAGCCGCCGTTTTGCAGGAAGTTCAGCTCCGCCGTCGTGACAAAGCAGCGCACGTCGCGGCCGTCCGCCTCGCCCGCGATCTCGTACACGCCGGGGGCGCTCTTCATTTTGGCGACGTCCCCGTCGCCGAGCTGCCAGACGACGTCGAGCGCGCGGCGGCTGCCGTCGGACATGACGGCGTTTACCGTTTCGGGCAGCGTGATATCGGCCGAGAGGTCGAAGCGCACGCGCGCGTCCTCCACCGCGTCGACGGCCAGCGCGGTCTCGTTGCCCGTGCGGAGAAGTGAAAAGAGCTTGAGCGATTCAAGGGCGCGGCCCGAGGCGTCGAAGAAAGCCTGGTTGTCCACGGCGCTGCCGCCGTAATACTGGCCCGCGTCCCTGGGATCATACTCCGCAGCGTAGCTTGAGGCCCAGCCGGATCCATCGCGCTCCCACTTTTCATGGTTCTCCTCCCAGGAGTTCGTGCCGACGGTGATCCACGCGCCCTCCCAGTAGACCACGCCGATGCCGCCGATCGAGTTGACCGTTTCGATCACGTCGCGCACGCTGTTGGCCTGGCCCTGAACGGTGTAGGGATAGTTCTTTACGACGGCGCTGCCGTCGGAGATCGTGTTGCCGGAAAAGTCGGTGTCGTCCGGCGTAAAGGCATAGGAGGTCTCCATGACCATGACCTTTTTGCCGTATTGCTCCGCAATGCCGCCGAGCACGGAGGCAAGGTTTTCCAGCGTGCCGTGCCAGTAGGGATAGTAGGAAGTGGCGAACACGTCGTAATCCAGACTGTAATAATCCAGCTTCCGCGCATAGCTCTCATAGCTTTCGGCGTTTTCGGGATTGGCAAAGTGGACGGCGACGAGCGCTTCGGGATAAACCTCCCGCACGGCCTTTGCGCCCGCGCCCATGAGGTACTGGATCCTGAACCAGTTCTTCTCACCCGCCATCGCGCCGTTGGTCTCGTTGCCGAGCTGCACCATGCCCACGTCCACGCCCGCATCGCGCAGCTTTTCAAGGCTCTCCTTCGTAAAGGCGTAGGTCGCCTCGGTCTTTTCCTCGATCGTCATGCCCGCCCAGGCTTTGGGCGCATACTGCTTGCCCGGGTCGGCCCAGAAGTCGGAGTAATGAAAGTCTACCAGCAGCTTCATGCCGTTCGCCGTGGCGCGCCGTCCGATCTCGACGGCGGCGTCGACGTCGTTGTTGCCGCCGCCGTAGCCGCGGCCGGCGCTGTCATAGGGGTCGTTCCAGACGCGCACGCGGATCGTGTTGATGCCGTATTCGGCAAGGATCGCAAAGAGGTCCTTTTCCGTGCCGTCGAAATCATAATATTTCACGCCGCTGCGCTCCTCGGCCAGCACGCTTGATACGTCCATGCCGAGGATGAAGTCTTCCGGCAGGTTTTCGATTTTTTTGACATACAGCGAATCGGAGCTCACGGCCGTTCTCTCCTCCTTCGGTGACGTTGTGCCGCTTCCGCAGGCCGCAAGCAGCAGCGCCGCAGCCAGGATCGCCGCGGCGGCAAGTCGTTTATGGTTTTCCATCGCTTTTCTCCTGATTATTCCTTCAGCCCCGGCAGCGCACGGGCAAGGCACAGCGCGGGGAAAACGGTCTTTCCCGTTTTGTTTTCCTTCTCAAGCGCAGCCGGGCAGGCGGCGCCGGGGAAAACTTTTACAGTGACGATTATATCACAATTCTCTTTCTTCGCAATGGCAAAGGCAGGCTCTCTCCGCCCCTTTTCTCCTTGACAATCCGCGGACGCTTTAGTACTATTTTTATCATAAGATTGTGAAAAAAGGTGGTCTGGATGATGAAAAGGGCGATATCTCTGCCGCTCATACTGCTTCTCGTCTGCTCGCTGCTGGCAGGCTGCGGCGCCGCGCCGGAGGTCGAAGAAGAGGACGGTGAAGTGCGTCTCGACGATCCGGCGCTGCGGTCGGAATTTGTCTGTCAGGACAACGACCGCGTCTTTTATGAGATCTTCGTCGGCTCCTTCTCCGACAGCGACGGCGACGGCACGGGCGATCTGCGCGGCATTATCGAACGGATGGATTATCTCAACGACGGCGATCCCAACTCCGGCAAGAGTCTCGGCGTGGAGGGCATCTGGCTGACGTCGGTCTTTTCCTCCCCGTCCTATCACAAATACGACGTAACGGATTATTACACGATCGATCCTGCCTTCGGCACGGAGGAAGATCTCCGTGAGCTGTGCGAGCTGTGCGAGGCGCGCAACGTCAAGCTGATCCTTGATCTGCCGCTCAACCACACCGGGTCGCAGAACAAGTGGTTCTCCCTGTTCGAAGCCGCCCACCGCGCCGGCAACGCAAACGATCCGTATTACGATTTCTACTCCTGGTGCAGGTCCGACAGCATCCCCGCGGGCCGCACCTTCCGGCCGATCGACGGGACGGGCGATTCTTATGAGTGCAATTTCTCCGGCGATATGCCCGAGCTGAATTTTGACAGTGAAACCGTGCGCGCCGAAACGCTTGCGGTCGCAAAATACTGGCTCGACCGAGGCGTGGACGGCTTCCGTTTCGACGCGGTGAAGTACGTCTATCTCGGCGATCACGGCTCGAACGCCGCGTTCTGGCAGTGGTATATGGACGAGCTGCGCGCGATCGACGGCGGCGTCTACGCCGTCGGTGAGGTGTGGGACGTCGACGGCGTCACGGACCAGTATTACGGCGCGCTCAACTGCTTTGATTTTACCCTGTCGCAGGCCGAGGGACTGATTGCAAAAGCCGCCGCGGGCAACGGCGTGAGCAGTCTGACGAGCTATACCGAAAGCTACCTGAACAAGGTGCGCGCGTTGCGCGCCGACGCGACGATCGTCCCCTTTGTCTCCAACCACGACATGGACCGCGCGGCGGGCTTTCTGCCCGTTTCGAACGGCAGGATGAAGATGGCGGCCAACCTCTATCTGCTTGGTCCCGGCTCGCCCTTTCTCTATTACGGCGAGGAACTGGGCGTCAAGGGCTCACGCGGCGGATCGAACACCGACGCCAACCGCCGTCTCGCCATGCCCTGGGGCGACGGCGACGCCGTGGCCGACCCGCCCGGCGCCGATTATCCGGAGCAGAACCGTCTGACCACGACGGCGGCGGAGCAGGTCGCCGACCCCGACAGCCTGTACACCTATTACAAGACGCTGCTGATGATCCGGCACGCCAATCCCGAGATCGCGCGCGGCGACTATCACGCCGTTGAAGGCAGCGGCAAGCTCGGCGGCTTTGTCTCCGAGTGGGAGGGCAGCGCCGTATGCGTGCTGCACAACGCCTCGACGAGCGAACAGCGTTATGATCTCTCCTCGCTCGGCGGCCATGCCTTTTCCGTTCTGGCCGCCTCGATCGGCCAGGGCGGCGCGACCCTTGACGGCAGCGTGCTGACGCTCGATCCGCAGACCAGCGCCGTGCTGCGCGAGGGATAACACAACTTAAAAACGCAGCAGCCCGGGGGCACCCCCGGGCTGCTGTGTTTTTTCATACCGTACAGAAAAGGCCAAGCCCCACCGACGGACAGCGGAGTCGTTTTATTTATATCCTCGCTGCCCCGGATTCTCTCGCTGCAACATGACCGCCCCGGCCACGGCGTCCTTCACGCGCGCATCAAAGGCCTTCGGCAGGATGTAGTCGGCATTGAGTTCCTCATCGCTGACAAGCCCGGCGATAGCGGCGGCCGCGGCAAGCTTCATCGCGTCGTTGATGTCGCTTGCGCGCACGTCCAGCGCGCCGCGGAAGATGCCGGGGAAGCAGAGCACGTTGTTGACCTGGTTGGGATAGTCCGAGCGCCCGGTCGATACTACCGCCGCGCCGCCCGCTTTGGCGTCCTCCGGGATGATCTCGTCGACGTCGTGGCTGCGGACGCACAGTGGGATCGCGTCCACGTCGCCGAAGGCCTTGAAAAGGACGCACTTGCCCTCCATGACGGGCATGCCCGCCTCAGGGCCGGTGTCGCCGAGTCCGAGGACGGCCGTGCCGTCCGTGACGACGGCGACGGTGTTCCAGCGTCTCGTCAGCTCATAGCTTTTGTCGATATCTTTTTGAATTTCAAGGCAGGGCTGCGCCACGCCCGGCGTGTAGGCAAGGCTCAGCGCCTGGGCGGAATCCACCGCCGCGCGCGGCGTGACCTCCAGCTTGCCCTTCCATTCATAGTGCATTCTCAGTGATTCTTTCGCGTAATCCATAGCGGCCTCCACAGCAACCGTTTTTCCCGAAAACCCGGAAGCGGGGTTTCGGGATCGGCTCTATCATACACTTTTTGCCGGCGCCGTAAAGCCAGCCGGACGATGTAACTTGGAACTCGTCTTCGCATAATCATGGGTCTGTTGACCAAACAGCAGGCAGCGCAGGCCGGACGCGTCCGCCTCCACGCCGTAGCCGTTTGCATGATATGCCTGAAAGGCCCGTACAGTTTTTATTTAAACGCTAAATCGCTATCTGTTTAGTTTGATACTATCCCAGACGATCTGAAAAAACAACGGCTCGAATTTGGCGCAAATGGGAAGGCCGAAAGGATTTCAAAGGACCAGAAAGCTTACTGGTTATGATGCTGTTTTTTTGGGGGGTGCGGTGATGAATAATAGAGCCGGCGCGGATAAATACGCCGCGCCGGCTCTTTTGCTTTTGGGGATCGCATGTGTCGATATTTCTGACATGAGCAGGCGCCACACCTCGCGTTTTTCTTGAAACCCTCTGCTCTCTCTGATACAATAATCATGAAAACTGTCGGAGCGGGAGTTATGGAGAAAGGAAACAAGGAGGCTTTATTATGCTGTATCCTCTGTTGCTTGTGTGCGGCGCGGTGATGCTGTTTGTGTATGTCCGCGAAAAGGTCAGGGCCTATTCGGTAAAGGCGGTTCTGCTCAAATCAATTGTTTCGGCGCTGTTCCTCACGGTAGGTGTGTATGGGACCTGGCTCGCCGCTTCGAAGGGAATCGCCAGCCTGCTTTGCCCCTTCGTGCTGCTTGGCCTGTTGTGCGGACTGCTGGGTGATATCTGGCTGGATCTCAAATATGTCTTCCCTGAAAAAGATGCGCCTTTCACATATGCGGGCTTTTGCGTATTCGGCGTCGGGCACATTCTGTATATCATCGGTATGCTGCTGACCTACTATCCCTCAGGCAAGCCCATGACAGTAATCGTTCCGGTCTTGCTCGCCCTTGTACTCAGCATCGGAAATGCTGTCCTGGAGAAACCGATGAAGCTGAGCTACGGAAAGTTCAAGCCGGTTGTGATCGCCTATGGTGTGCTCCTGTTCGCCATGGTGCTGATTGCCGGAAGCCAAGCTCTCTATTACGGCTGGGAGAAAACACCTCTGAATCTGCTCTTTATCGGCGGTGTGTCCTTTGCGATCTCCGATCTGATCCTTAGCGGCACTTACTTCGGCACAGGCAAGGAGCGTCCGATTGACCTTGCGATGAACTATATCACTTATTACGCCGGGCAGTTTCTGATTGCTGCCGCGTTGGTGTTCATCGGGTAAGCACTATCAAAAGACAGTAACGAATGCCAATATGTGCACATATATCTGAGTTCGCCACAAGTATAGGAGTGGCTGCAATTTCAGAATGCGCAACCTGAGACAAAAAGTCGACTAAATCGAAAAAGCGAGACAGGAAGATGCATGATTGCACCCACCTGTCTCGCTTTGCCCTTGTATCAAGGGTTTTCCCGGGCAGATACGCAAAAAAGTACACAGGCTATTGTATCATAGCCTGTGCACCAATGTGCGTCAGGACACCAGTAATCATACAATTCGGCGGATCTTGCCGACAAATGAGGGGTGGGTGCAAAGGAGGGCGCAAATTGTGTAAGCTGCCCTATGCATATGATATCCGAGGCAGCATCCCTCGCCGCCGGTCATACGGGAGCAGCCTTCTCCTCCCCGGTATACTTGATACAGAGCATGGTCAGATCATCGAACTGCTCCGCTTCGTCCACGAAACGTTCCACTGCGGCTTTCACGTTATTCAAAAGCGTTTTTGGAGAAGCGCCACTCTCCCGGTTGAGCGCTTCGAGCATCCGGTCCGTGCCGAACATGTTGTCCCTTGCGTTGGTCGCCTCGGGCACCCCGTCCGTGTACAGAAAGAGCGTTGAACCCGGCTCCATCTGCAGCTCGTACTCCGAGAACTTCACACCGTCGACTCCGCCGATGACAAAGCCGTGCCTGTCTTTATGCAGCTCGAAGCCTCCGTCGGCACGCTTGAGTGCCGGATACTCATGGCCGGCGTTCGCCGCCGTCAGTTTCCCGGTGGAGACTTCCAGGATACCCAGCCATACCGTGACGAACATCTCCATCCGGTTGTTGGAGCAGATGGCGGCGTTGGTGTCGGCAAGGATCTGCGCGGGGGATTTGCCCGACATGGCATTGTTGGCCAGGATAATCTTGGATGCCATCATAAACAGCGCGGCCGGAACTCCCTTGCCGGAGACGTCCGCTATCACCAGACACAGATGATCCTCATCTATGAAGAAAAAGTCGTAAAAATCGCCCCCGACCTCTCTCGCGGGCTCCATAGAGGCATAGAGGTCGAAACCGGACCGATCCGGGAACGCCGGGAAAATGCTGGGCAGCATACCTTCCTGGATCTGGGATGCTGTGCCAAGCTCCTGATCGGCCAGCATTTTCTCGCGACCCTGATCGATATTCACCACGCAGTACATTAGCAGCAACAGCAGCATGATCGCCGCGAAGCTCAGGGAAAGGCCGAACACCGCCACTCTGAATATGTTCACGGCGGTGGGTACGGCAACATAGAAGAGAAGCGTTACGATCTGATGCGTCTTGAGCTTTTTTCTGTGCGCTACTATCTCAATGCCGGAAACCAGCATCGCTATATACGAATACACAGGCGAGAGGGGATACAAATGGCTTCTGTGGTATACTCCCGCGGCGTCCACGGTAAAGTACATCCCGTTGAACAGATTGAGTATCCGCAGCGCGATGGAGACCGCGAGCATCACGCTCATGGCACGGTCCATAACGCGGGTCTGCTTCGTGTCGGACTTGAGGATGTTGGTAATATAGCGCCAGAAGAAGAAGGCCTCTATCGGCGTGCACATATAGTACAGCGTGTTGTCCAGGATGTTTATCGTGCGCAGCGCCGGCAGCTCGTCCACGAGCCAGGCGGTGAGGTCCGTGAAGAGTCCCAGAAAAGCGATGCCCAGCAGGCCAAGGAAATATCGCTGATCGCTGCCCGTCTTCTGCACGTCGATAATGCAGGCGATGAACAGGACAATGCCCATCAGCATGCCGAACAGATCCACGCCTATGTTGATCACGTAAATGGGAGGCAGGTTCGTCGTCTTTCTGATTCCGACAAACACGATCCCGCAGATGAAGAGGAGCAGGTATACTCCGCTGGCGATGATCAGCCTTATCTTTGTTTTGTTATTTGTCAGTTCCATTTTCACCTTAGAACCCCCCTGTTCTGCATTCCGTCCGGCAAAATCATCCCATACATGAAGGCTTTCTCCCGGTCGCTCTACTCTGGCGGGTTCTCCGGGAGCAGATCCGGCGGGTGCCTCTTTATCATTACAGCTGTTTTTCCACTTTTGTTTTACCATTTCCGGATGCAGTTGTAAATAGAATACTTCTCCCGAGGCGTTCGACTATCTAAAGCATGGTTTGAAAGTCAACGTCCGCAACTAAATTGAACGATACCCCTCTGTGAGGACGATTTCTCCGAGGGAAGGAAATCAGAAGGCCAATAAACGCAAAAACGCCGCTGTGGAAATAGCTCCACAGCGGCGTCAGCTTATCGGGATCCTGATGAAAACGTATGGAAAACGGCTGGTTTTCCCGTTAATCAATCGTTTCGGGTAAAAAAGGAAAGGTAGGTAATTCTATCAAAATTACCTACCTTTTATGTGTAAGTGCGCCCAAAAGGGACGGAATCATAGAAAGTACAAAGAAAAGGTGCGTTCAGTTCCAGGCGACGTGAATTAACGGAGCCCCGATTTTTCATAAAGCTCTGTATTCCAAATGACCCAGTTCTTATAAATCTCTTCAAAAGACTCCCCGATTGTGACATCCATTTC
>JAFSWC010000064.1 GCA_017444665.1 Oscillospiraceae bacterium | reverse complement strand
GTGCGGAAGGCGGAAACCATGCTGCTGTTGCTGCCGAAGAAGCTGCGTTCGAGCTCGTCGAACTCACGGAACGGATCCATAGCGGCAAGATGACGAATATGACGATCAAACGGAATGATTTCAAACATGATGAATACCTCCAATTGTTTTTCAATTCTGAGAGGCTTTACATGTCTCTCGTTTCTTTGTGTATATAAAATACCAAACATTTTTGAACAAATATCCTCTATTTTATGAACAAACTGTTAACGTTGGCACTCGTTGCCATTGAGTGCTAACATTATGTCGAAAAAGCCCGCATGCCTTTCGGCATGCGGGCGAAATGCTGTAACGTGTTACAGCGCGATCGGAACAGCGCCGTCCTCGATCGGGCAGACATAGCCGGAGGCTGCCTTTTCGGCAAATTCCGCCTTGGCCTTGTCCAGGAGAGAAGCATCTTCAATGAGGTCAATCGCCGCGCCGGCCAGAGACTTGGCGGCATAGAGCATCGCCTTGTGCGCCATGCTGCTTTTGCCGCAGGCCACGACCTGCCAGCTGTGGCCGGGGATGCCCGAGGGCCAGGCTGCCGTATTGATCTGCGCCGTCGGCGTAAGCCAGCTTACGTCCCCCACATCGGTGCTGCCGGGGGTGAAGAGCGTGCCGTGGTAGAGCGGCGCGAGAAAGTCGTTGACCGGTCTGGTCCCGTTTTCGCTCCACTCTCTCACCTGCGCCGCGATCGCCGCGTCGCCGCGCGCCCCGACGCCGGGAAGTCCCTTTTCGGGCGGGAAGGTCTTTTTCATCTCCGCGGCAAAGGCCGTTTCCTCCGCGCTCGGCTTCGGGACGCCGATCTCGGCCATGTTGCGGTAGAGCACGTCCTCGAGCGTATAGTTTGGCAGCAGCTCGGCCGTGCCGTCGATGAACACGCGCTTAAAGCTCGTGCCCGTCATCAGCGCGGCACCTTTGGCAATGTCGTCCACGCGCTTTTGCAGCGCGACGGAATCCGCCACCTTGTTGGCCCGCACCATGTACAGGACGGAGGCCTTGGCCTGGACGACGTTGGGCGAAACCCCACCCGCGTCCGTGATCGCATAATGGATGCGGCAGTCGTCGGTCATATGCTCGCGCAGAAACTGGACGCCGATGTTCATCAGCTCCACCGCGTCGAGCGCGCTGCGGCCGTTGTAGGGATCGCCCGCCGCATGCGCCGCCACGCCGGAAAACTTGTAGAGCACCTGGATACAGGAGTTGTTCGTGCCGGTCTCGACCTGGTTGACGTCGCCGGGGTGCCAGCTGAGCGCGGCGTCAAGCTGCTTCCACAACCCCTCTCGCGCCATATAGGCCTTGCCGCTGCCGCCTTCTTCTCCGGGGCAGCCGTAAAAGATCACGGTGCCGCTCTTTCCGCTCGTCTCGAGATAATGCTTTACGGCCGCAGCCGCGGCAAGCGAGCCCGCGCCGAGCAGATTGTGGCCGCAGCCGTGCCCCGCGCCGCCGGGGACGATGGCCTCCGGCTCGGTCTTTCCGGCCGCCTGGCTCAGCGAGGAAAGCGCGTCAAATTCGCCGAGGATGCCGATCACGGGCGCGCCGTGGCCAAAGCTGCCGCAAAAGGCCGTTTCGATCCCGCAGAGCCCCTTTGTCACGGCAAAGCCCTGCTTTTCGAGCTCCTCGCAGTAAAGCGCGGCTGACTTGTATTCCTTTAAGGACAGCTCCGGGTTTTCCCAGATCTTATCCGCGATCTTCTGATAAACTGCCGCCGTCTCGTCAATGAAGGCAAGCGCGGCAGCTTTCTTTTCGTTCATACGGACACCTCTTAAGCAAAAGCGGAAACTATCGAGATAGTTTCCGCCCTCGCCTCTTTTTCATTTTCTCAATACAGAACTTTACTTAAAAATTCTTTGCAGCGCGGGTTTTTCGGATGGTTGAACACCTCGTCGGGCGTGCCCTCCTCGGCGATCACGCCGTCGTGCATGAAGATCACGCGGTCGGCCACCTCCTTGGCAAAGCCCATTTCATGCGTCACGATGACGGAGGTCATGCCGTCCTTGACCAGATCACGGATCAGATCCAGCACCTCGCCCACCATCTCCGGGTCGAGGGCGGAGGTCGGCTCGTCAAAGAGCATGACGTCCGGCTCCATGGCCAGCGCGCGCACGATCGCGACTCGCTGCTTCTGTCCGCCGGAGAGCGTGGAGGGATAGACGTTTGCCTTGTCCTGCAGACCAATGCGCGCAAGGAGCTTCATGGCCTTTTCGTTTGCCTCCCGCACGACGTCGTCCGGCGTCCTGTCGGGCGCTTCGCCGCGCTTTTTCGCGTCCTTGAGCCGCTGCTTGCCGATCTTGATCGGGGCGAGCGTGATGTTTTCCAGCACCGTTTTGTTGTTGAACAGGTTGAAGTTCTGGAACACCATGCCCATCTTCTGGCGGCCGAGGTTGATGTCGATCCCGTTTTCGTCGTAGATCTTTTTCAGCAGCGCCGCATACGTGGGGCCCTCCGTCTTCGGATGCTTTTCCTTCAGGAGGTCTTCGTCCTTTATCTTCCGGATCGCCTCGTCGTCGGAAAGGCCGCCGCCGACAAGCTTTTGATAGGTCTTTGACGCGCGGATCACGTCAAAGTGCAGGTAGGGGTCGGGCGGCGTCATCAGCTTGCCCTCCATCCACACCTCGCCGAAGGTGGGCTCTTCGAGCAGGTTCATGCAGCGCAGCAGCGTGGATTTGCCGGAGCCGGATACGCCGATGATCACGATGACCTCGCCCTTTTCGACATGGGTGGAAACGCCCTTGAGCACCTGGAGGTCGCCGAAATTCTTGTAGATATTGTTGATATCAAGCATGAGCCTTCATCCTCCTTTCGAGCGACTTGAGGATCTTGGAGAGGATATAGGTCAATGCAAAGTACAGCACGCCGACGATCGCAAGACATTCCATCGTCAGATAGGTATAGCCCTTGACCTTGAGATACGCCGTCATCAGTTCGCCGACAAAGAAGGTGGAGGCCAGCGAGGTCTCCTTGACGACCATGATGAACTCGTTGCCCAGGGCCGGCAGGATGTTTTTGACCGCCTGGGGCAGGACGATGGAGAGCATGGCCGTGGTGTGGGTCAGGCCCAGCGAGCGCGCCGCCTCCATCTGTCCGGGGTCCACCGCCTCGATGCCGGAACGGATGATCTCGGAAACATAGGCGCTGGAGTTGATGATCAGCACGATCGACACCGAATAGATGTACGGCATCGACGAGAGCTTCGGGATGATCATGGGAAATACGAACACGCCGATGTAAAGCTGCAGCAGGACAGGCGTGCCTCTGACGACCTCAACGATGATCGTGACGATCGCCTTGAGGATCTTCAGTTTTGAGCGCTTGGCAAGCGCCAGCAGCGAGCCGAAGAAGGCGCCGCCGGCCACGGCAATCAAAGACAGCAGCAGCGTATAGCCGATGCCCTGGATCAGAAAGACCTGCCAGTATTTCGCCAGGATGTTGGCGATGTTCGTAAGAAATGTCATGGACGGAAGCTCCCTTGTGTGATGTGGCTGTCGGGATTATTCGGTGATCTTGTTGCCCTCGTCGTCAAAGCCCAGTTCGTCGAGCGTCGAGACGCCGGCGTAGACCTTGCAGGCGTCGTACCAGCCGGTGTAGTAGTCGTTTTCAAGCGCCTTGGCAAGCGCGGCGTTGACCTTTTCCAGCAGTTCGGTGTTGCCCTTCTGGAGCAGGCAGACGTTGTTTTTATAGATCTCGTCGACCTCGAAGTCAAAGCCGGTGAAGGCGATCGAATCGTTTGCGCTGGCGATGATGGACTCGCCGTTGCCGTGTGCGACGGCCAGGAAGTCGATCTGCTTGGCCTTGAGCGCCTCGACGGCGGTGCCGAGATCGCTGAAGACATTGCTGATGTCGACGTCCAGATCGCCGAAGGTCTCTTCGACCAGGATCTGCTGGAGCGAAGCGCCCTGATAGCCGATCTTGGAGCCGACGAAGTCCTCGGGCTTGGTGAACTTGCCTTCGTTCTCCTTCAGGCAGATGATGGACTGCTCGGTCTCGTTGTCGCCGGCAATATAATAATCGGAGATCTCGTAATTCTGCGCGCGTTCATAGGTCCAGGAAAAGCCGGAGATACCGATGTCGACGTTGCCGGTCTGTACAGCCGCCAGGACAGCATCAAAGGACATGGGCTTGATCACAAGATTCATATCGAGCTCCTGGGCCAGATAGTTGGACAGCAGCACGTCGAAGCCCACGATCGCGTCGTCGCCGCTCTTGGCCACGTCATAGAATTCCTGCGGCGCGAAGTCGGGCGACATGGCGACCGTCAGCGTTCCGTTCGTGCCGTTCGTGCTGAAGCCGGCAAGATACTTGTCATACGCGGCGGCGAGATTGGCTTCGCCTTTTGCGGCCGTGCTCGCGCTGCTTCCGCAGGCGGCCAGGCTCAGCAGCATGGCGACACTCAGCAGCATGCACAAAATTTTACTCATCTTTTTCATCGTATTGTTCCTCACTTTCGTCAGATGCCATAAGAATTGTTCTTGACGTTTGTGAGAATAGCACAAGCGTATGGAAAAGTCAAGCAATTTTTGAAATAATATTCTTATTTTTTGCGATTATACTTATTTTTATTCATTTCTTCTTGAATATTCACTATTTATCTATTGTTTTATGCAAAAATCCGGGGCAAAGCGTCTGCTTTACCCCGGATTTGACAGTCTGTTTAATTTCGTTTTGCGCACAGCGAACAGAAGCCGAACGCGATAAGGTCCGCGACGACCACGCTTGCGCCGCTGGGCGTTTCAAAGACATAGGACGCCGTCATGCCGAAGAGAAAGCACACGACCGAGATCGCAGCCGCGCAGATCACCACGCCGCGGAAGCTGCGGCACACCTTCATGGCGGACAGGGCCGGGAAGATGATCAGGCTGGAGATCAGCAGCGCGCCCATCATCCGCATGCCGAGCACGACCGTCACCGCCGTCAGCACGGCGAGCAGCGTGTTGTACAGATCGGCGCGCGTGCCGGTGGCGCGGGCAAAGGTCTCGTCAAAGGTAACGGCAAAGAGCCGCGGATACAGCAGCAGGAACAGCGCCAGCACGGCAAGCGACAGGACAACGCTCAAGGCCGTATCTCCCCTGCTCAGCGACAGGATGCTGCCGAAAAGATAGCTGGAGACCTCGGTGTTCATCCCGCTTGTGACAGACACCACGACAACGCCGATCGCAAGCGCGCTGGAGGAAATGATCGCGATCGCGGCGTCGCCCTTGACGCGTCCGTCGCTGCGCAGGCGCAGCAGCAGCACGGCGGCGATCACGACGACCGGCACCGTAACGGCAAGCGGCGCAAGGTGGAAAGCCGAAGCGATCGCAAGCGCGCCGAAGCCGACGTGGGAAAGGCCGTCGCCGATCATCGAATAGCGCTTTAACACCAGCGAAACGCCGAGCAGCGCCGCGCACAGGCTGACAAGGACGCCGACGAGCAGCGCCCGCTGCATGAAGTGATAGGAAAACATGGAAAGAAGTCCGCTCATATCCCGCTCCCTCCCAAAAACCGCCGCGCAAGAGCGCTCTTTTTATACTCCGCGGCCGTGCCGAAGAAGAGCTGCCGATGGCCGAGATGGAGGATATGCGTGGCATAGCGCACCGCCTCGTGGATATCGTGCGTGACCATGATGACGGAGATATCGTCGCAGAGGTTTATGAGCTTGATGAGGTTATACATCTCCCCCGCCGCGACGGGGTCAAGCCCGGTGACAGGCTCGTCGAGCAGCAGAAGCTTTTTCGTCGCGCACAGCGCACGCGCCAGAAGCACGCGCTGCTGCTGGCCGCCGGAGAGCTCCTGATAGCTCTTGTCCTTCAGCTCTTCGATCCCCATGCGCTCGAGATTGGCCGCCGCGCGCCTTTTATCCTCGGCGCTGTAGGCAAGACGCGCGCCGAGCGAGTTGAGGCAACCGGAGAGCACGACTTCCCACACACTCGCGGGGAAATCGCGCTGGATGCTCGTCTGCTGGGGAAGATAGCCGATCTCGGATTTCTTCAGCCCGTCGCCAAGCTCGATTTTGCCGGACGACGGCGCCTTCAGCGAGAGGAGCCCCCGGATCAGCGTCGATTTGCCGGAGCCGTTTTCCCCCACGATGCAGAGGTAGTCCCCCGCGCCCAGCGAAAAATCGACGCCCTCAAGCACCGTAACGCCATCGTAGGAGAACGACGCGTTTTCACATTTCAGAATCGCCATCAGCCGAGCGCCTCCCTTACGCTTTCGGTATTGGCCCACATCAGGCTGAGATAAGTCTCGCCGCGGGCGAGATCGTCGGCGCTGAGCGTGTGGCAGGAGTGAAACAGCAGCTTTTCGCAGCCGGTCTCCTCGCAGATCACGTCCGCCATCTTCCCGTTGGAGTATTCGATCGTAAAGACCGCCGGGACCGCGTGGTCGCGCACCCGGTCGATCAGAAACGCGACCGTGCGGGCGGACGGTTCGGCGTCGTCGGCGCAGCCGGGAAAGGCCGCGTAATAGTCAAGGCCGTATTCCTCAACAAAGTAACGGATCGGGAAACGGTCGGCAAAGATCAGACAGTCGAGCCGGCCCTGCGCGACGATGTCGCGGAAGGCGGCGTCGAGCTTTTCGAGTTCCGCGCAATAGTCGTCGCAGTTTTGCCGGTAATGTGCCGCTCCGTCAGGGTCGATCACGCACAGCTCGCCGCAGATCGCGCGGCAGATCGTTACGGCGTTGCGCGGCGAGGTCCAGACGTGCTCGTCGTATTCGATCCCGCCTTCGTCGTCTTCCTCGTGCAGGTCCTGCATGCCCTCTTTTTCCTCTTCTTCAAGCGCGTCGACGCAATCGAGCATATACAGGGCGGAAAAGCCGCGCGCGGTACCGTCCAGAAGGGTTTCGAGCCATTCCTCCGATTCGCCGCCGTTGGCGATCAGCAGATCGCAGTTTTCGATGCGCAGCAGATCCCGGGGCGTGGGTTCGTAGCTGTGCGACTCGGCCCCCGGCGGGACCAGCAGCGTGACCGTGCAGCGTTCGCCGGTGATCGCGCGCGCAAAGTCATAGGCCGGAAAGAGCGTGGCGACAACGACCGGGCCGTTATTTTGTTTTTCCTTCGCCGCTTCCGCCGTCTGCGTGCCGCAGGCGGTCAAAGAAAAGAGCAGCGCCGCGGCGAGCAGCGCAGAGAGCAAGCGTTTCATGCTGACCATCTTACAACACGCCGGCATTCTTTGCAAGGAAATCTTCGTTGACAGGCACTCCGCGTCGCATTACAATGCTTTTGTCTTTATTTCACACGGGGGGTACGGCATGAACATCTGTGTTTTCGGCGCGTCCAGCGACAGGCTGGATCGGGACTATTACGACGCGGCGCGGAGGCTTGGCGAGCTGATCGGCCGCGGCGGACACACGCTTGTTTACGGCGGCGGCCGCACCGGGCTGATGGGCGCCTGCGCCGGCGGCGTGATCGCCGCGGGCGGCGGTCTTGTCGGGGTCGCCCCGCACTTTTTCGATGAAGGCGACGTGCTGCTCAAAGAGCAGGGCGCGTTTGTGTTTACCGAGACGATGGCCGAGCGGAAAAGCAAAATGGAGCAGCTTGCGGACGCCTTTATCGTTCTTCCCGGCGGCGTGGGGACGCTGGAGGAGTTTTTCGAGGTTTTCACGCTGCGCCTTCTCGGGCGGCAAAGCGGGAATATCGTGCTGCTCAACACCTGCGGATACTATGACGCGCTCTATGCGCTGATTGCGGATTCGATCGAAAAAGGCTTTACCGCGCGGGACGCGCTTGCGCTTCTGCCGCTGTGCGACACGCCGGAAGCGGCGCTTGCGGCCGCGCTTGCCGCAGACGAAGGGACAGCGCGCGGCGTCGAAAACTGGGCCAAGTAAGAACGGCATGCTCCGGGAGTTCTCTTTCCCGGAGCATGTTTTTGCATTCGGGACAGATGCGCATGGATCCATGGCAAAACCTGAGAAAGCTTTTTTGACCCTTCGCCGCCTTAGAATCGTTATTGAATTATTGGGAATTATTTGGTATGATTAGTTATTAAAAAAATAAGGTAAAGAAAAATGTTATGAATCAAAAAGAATGGAAGATCCCTTATGACAGGCCGTCCTTCCCGCAGGAGCTGCTGGACGCGGGCTGTCCGAGGCTGCTTGCGGCGGTGCTGGCGCTGCGGGGGGTCGGGACGCGCGAAGAGATGGACGCGCTCCTGCACGGCGGCGAAGAGCTGCTGCACGATCCCATGCTGCTGACCGACATGCCCAAGGCGGTCGCGCGCGTTCACCGTGCCATTAAGACGGGAGAGAAGGTTGCCGTATACGGAGACTATGACGTGGACGGCATCACCTCCACCTGCCTGCTGACAGACTATCTGCGCTCAAAGGGGCTGACATGCCTGTCCTATATCCCGGACCGCAGCGAGGAGGGCTACGGGCTGAACAACAGCGCCATTGCCGCGCTGCACGAACAGGGCGTGGGGCTGATCATCACGGTCGACTGCGGTATCACCGCACACGAAGAGGCGCGCTTTGCCGCCTCGCTCGGCGTTGACATGATCATCACCGACCACCACGAGTGCGGCGATCCCCCGCTGCCCGACGCCGCGGCCGTCGTCGACTGCAAGCGGCCGGACGAGCCGTATCCCAACCATTATCTCGCCGGCGTCGGCGTTGCGCTGAAGCTTGTATGCGCCTGCGAGGGCGACAGCAGCGCGATGATAGACCGCTATTGCGATCTCGCGGCCATCGGCACGGTCGCGGACGTGATGCCGCTTGTCGGGGAAAACCGCTATTTCGTGCGGCGCGGCCTTGACAAGATCGAACGGCAGCCGCTTCCCGGCATCTCCGCCATGCTGCGCGAGGCCGGCGTCGACAGCCGCAAGCTGACCGCCTCCACGATCGGCTTTTCGCTGGCGCCGCGGCTCAACGCCGCGGGGCGACTCGGCTGTCCCGCCACGGCGGAGAAGCTGCTGATGACCCGCGACCCGGCCGAGGCGACCGCCCTGGCCGTGGAGCTTTGCGAGCTGAACCGCACCCGCCAAAGCATCGAGACAGATATCTGGCGCGAGGCGAACGAAATGCTTGCCGAGACCGAGCCGGACGCGCCGATCGTGCTGGCCAGCGACAAATGGCACCAGGGCGTGATCGGCATCGCCGCCTCCCGTCTGGCCGAGCAGTATTCGCTGCCCGCAATCATGGTGTGTCTCAGCGGCGGCGTGGGCAAGGGCTCGTGCCGCAGCTACGGCGGGTTCAACCTGTTCGACGCGCTCTCCGCCTGCAGCGAGCATCTGATCGGCTTCGGCGGCCACGCGCTGGCCGCGGGGCTGAACATCCGCGGCGAGAAGCTGGATGATTTCCGCGCCGCGCTTGCGCGCTATTACCATGAAAACAAACCCGCTCCCGTGCCGGAAGTGCAGCCGGATCTGCTGATCTGCGACCCGGCGCTTTTGAGCATCGACAACGTCAAAGCGCTCGACCTGCTTGAGCCCTTCGGCAACGCCAATCCCCGGCCGACGATGTGTCTGTGCGGCGTAAAGCTGGAAAACGCCTCCGACGTCGGCGGCGGAAAACACCTGCGTATCCGCGTCCGCCTTGGCCGCGAAAGCTTTGAGGGGATCTTTTTCTCCCACACCGCGGCAGAGCTTTCGCTCCGCAGCGGCGACACGGTGGACGTTGCCTTCACCCCGCAGATCAATGAATTTCACGGTCATGTCTCGGTCCAGCTGCTTGTCAGCGCGCTTCGCATCCACGACGGGCGCGCGCTGTGCGAGCGTATCCTGGACGGCGACCGCGGCGCGCTTTGGGCCGCGGCGGCCTATTGCCCCGAGCGCGGCGATTTTGTGCGCGTCTGGCATCTGGCCGAACAGAGCGGTTTTCGTCTCGGAGCGGACGCGGATGAGATCCTCTCCTCCGTGCCTCCCGGCATGGCGGAGGAGACCTACTGTCTGTGTCTTGCCGTGCTTTGCGACGTCGGTCTTCTCTCCTCGCACGGCGGCGGGATCTACGGCGCAGAAAAGGTGGAGATCGAAGGCAAGGCCGATCTTGAAAACTCCGATATCATCCGTGCATTGAAAGCTTGTTGAGGAATATCACCATGGAGAAAGAAGCCGAAAAAGAAAAGCTGCAGAATACGCCTCTTGACCCGGATAAAATGTTTGCCGAGTTGGAGGAAAAGATCCGCCGCAACTGCCACAACGTCGACCTTGACCGCGTCCGCGCCGCTTATGAGATGGCGCGCAGCGCGCATGCCGGACAGCTTCGCAAGGACGGCTGCTCGCCCTATGTGACGCACTGCGTCGCAGCGGCCGATATTACGGTAGATATGGGTCTGGACGAGGATTCGATCGTCGCCGCGCTGCTGCACGACGTGATCGAGGACACCGCGCTGACCCACGCCGACATCGCCCGTTCGTTCGGCACCGCCGTCGCCGACATTGTCGAGGGCGTTACCAAGCTGACGCGGGTGCAGTACACCAGCGTTGAGGACGAGCAGATGGAGAACATCCGCAAGATGCTTATGGCGATGGCCAAGGACATCCGCGTCATCCTCATCAAAATCGCCGACCGGCTGCACAACATGCGCACGATGGCCTATCAGTCCACGGCAAAACAGCGCGCCAAATCGCTGGAGACAATGGAGATCTACGCCCCCATCGCGCACCGTCTCGGTATCCAGCGTGTCAAGTGGGAGCTGGAAGACCTTTCGCTGCAGTATCTCGACCCGGCGGGGTACAAGGAGATCACCGACTCGCTGGAAAGCCGCATGCCCCAGCTTGAGGCCTTTATGTCCGCCGTTGAGGACAAGATCCAGCGCCGCCTTGACGAGGAGGGCATCCGCGCGACGATCTACAGCCGCATCAAGCACGTTTACAGCATCTACCGCAAGATGTACGCCCAGAAACTGGACATCAGCGGCATCTTCGATCTGTGCGCTTTCCGCGTGATCGTAGACACGATCCCGGACTGCTACAATGTGCTCGGCGTCATCCACGACATGTTCAAGCCGGTTCCCGGGCGTTTCAAGGACTATATTTCCACCCCCAAGCCCAACATGTACCAAAGCGTCCACACCACCGTCATCGGCAGCGAGGGCATCCCCTTCGAGGTGCAGATCCGCACCTGGGAGATGCACCACACGGCCGAATACGGCATCGCAGCGCACTGGAAATACAAGATGGGCGACAGCAGCGCCGTGCTGCGCGCCGGCGACGAGGACCGTTTTGCCTGGGTCCGCCGTCTGCTGGAAAGCCAGCAGGAGTCCGACGCGCAGGACTTCTTCCACAATCTGAAGATCGACATGTTTGCCGACGAGGTGTTCGTTTTCTCGCCGAAGGGCGACGTGATCAACCTTCCGGCGGGCGCGACGCCGATCGACTTTGCCTATATGATCCACTCCGACGTCGGCAACCACATGGTGTCCGCCAGCGTCAACGGCAGAATCGTGACCTTTGACTATGTGCTGCAAAACGGCGACATCGTCGAGATCCGCACCTCCAAGTCGGCTCCCGGCCCCAGCCGCGACTGGCTGAACATCGCCAAAAGCGGCAGCGCGCGCACCAAGATCAAGCAGTGGTACAAACGCGAGCGGCGCGAGGAGAACGTCATGCGCGGCCGCGAGATGCTTGACGACGAGCTGAAGCACAACGGGCTCAGTCTTGACGAAGTGATGGACGACGCCGTCATGGCGCCGATCCTGCGGCGGCTTTCCTATTCGAACGTCGAGGATCTCTATGCCGCGATTGGCTACGGCGGCATGACCGCCACACGGGCGGCCAACCGGCTGAAGGACGAGTATGCCCGCGTGCAGAAGCCCGACCGGAAGACCACCGTCGATAAATTGACCGAGGCGGCCGAGAGACGTGAACAGGCCGCCGCCAAGCAGACCGGCAAGCCCATCCATGGCGTGCTTGTCGCGGGACTGGACAACTGTCTGGTCAAATTTTCGCGCTGCTGCACACCTGTACCGGGCGACGATATTGTGGGCTTCATCACGCGCGGGCAGGGCGTTTCGATCCACCGGCGCGACTGTGAAAACTATCGCAACAGCATCGCAAGCCCGGAAAACGACGGCCGCTGGATCGACGTTTCCTGGTCTGATCACATCACCGACAGCTACGTCACGACGCTTACGATCATCGCCAAGGACCGCTCCGGCCTTGTCATGGATATTGCGACGGTTCTCAACTCGCTCAACGCCAAGGTTCGTACGCTTTCGGCGCGCGACAACGCCGGCACGGCCATCACCATGATCACGCTGGAGATCAAGAACCTGGCCGAGCTGAAATACGTCATGGGGCGTCTGAACGCCATTCCCGGCGTGTCCGAGGTCGTCAGAAACGGGAAGTAAGGAGGATTCACGATATGAGAGCAGTCATCACCCGCGTTCTCAGCGCCTCCGTCGAGATCGGCGGCAGCATTGCCGGCGAGATCGGAAAGGGCTTTCTGATCCTGCTGGGCGTGCACGAGGACGACACCGAGGCGGAGGCGAAAAAGATCGCCGACAAGATCTGCGGTCTGCGCGTGTTTGAGGACGAACAGGGCAAAATGAACATCGCCCCCGGTCCGGCCGGCGCGGAAATGCTGATCATCAGCCAGTTTACGCTGTTTGCCGACTGCCGTTCCCGCCGCCCCGGCTTTTCCCACGCCGCACGGCCGGAAAAGGCCGTCCCGCTTTACGAGCTGGTCATCCGTGAATGCCGCGAGCGCGGCTTCAAGGTCGAAACCGGGCAGTTCGGCGCGGAAATGTTCGTCGCCTCCGTCAACGACGGCCCTGTCACGATTCTTCTCGATACAAAGGAGCTTTGAAAGATGCTGATCAAGACCCTGCCCGTCGGGCAGCTGGAAGAAAACTGCTACGTCGTCACAAACGAAAAGACGCTCGAGTGCGTGGTGATCGATCCCGGCGACGAGAGCAACACGATTTTGGATTATATCGAAAGCAATCACCTGACCTGCCGCGCGATCATGATCACGCACGGCCACTACGACCACGTCGGCGCCGCCGACGCCGTCGCTGAGGAGACGGGCGCCACCGTTTATATGAACACTCGCGACGACAAGGGCGGGCGCTCCTATCACCTGCCGTACCGGCTTCCGCAGGGCGGCGTCGATTATGACGACGGCGATCTGATCGACGAGGCCGGACTGCGCTTTGAGATCATCGCCACCCCGGGCCACACGCCGGGCGGCGTGACGATCCGCTGTGAAAACGCGCTGTTCACCGGCGACACGCTCTTCCGCGGCAGCTGCGGGCGCGTGGATCTTGAGGGCGGCGACGCGCAAACGGAGATGCTTTCGCTCAAGCGGATCTGCTCGCTCCCCGGCGACTATGAGGTCTATCCGGGGCATATGGACTCCACCACGCTTGAGCGCGAGCGCATGTTCAACTATTACTGCCGCGAGGCTATGAAACTGTAAAAAAGAGGATCAAGACATGCAGGAACCTACCCTTGTCATCTTGGCCGCCGGGATGGGCAGCCGCTTCGGCGGGCTGAAGCAGATCAAGGCTGTGGACGGGCGCGGACACGCCATCATCGACTTTTCCCTTTACGACGCCTATCGCGCCGGTTTTCGCAAGGTCGCTTTCGTAATCAAGCACGAGATCGAAGAGGACTTTAAAAACGCCGTCGGCCGGCGGATGGAAAAGTATTTCGACGTTTCCTACGTCTTTCAGCAGCTTGACAGGCTGCCGGAGGGCTGCGCCGTCCCCGAGGGGCGCGTCAAGCCATGGGGCACCGGCCACGCCGTGGCCTGCTGCGCGGGAACGGTCGACGGGCCGTTTGCCGTGATCAACGCCGATGACTTTTACGGTCCCGGCGCGTATCGGGCGCTTTATGATTATCTCGTCAGCGAGCGGCCGGAGAACGAGCATGCCATGGTCGCCTATTTGCTGCGCAACACGGTGACGGAAAACGGCTCGGTCGCGCGCGGCGTCTGCCGGGTGGAGGACGGTCTTCTTGCCGGCGTGACGGAGCGGACGCACATCGAAAAGCGCGGCGGCGACGCCGCCTATACCGAGGACGGCGAGACCTTTGTCCCCCTCTCCGGCGACAGTCCCGTCAGCATGAACTGCTGGGGCTTCGGGCAGCAGATGCTGCGCGAGCTGGTGGACCGTTTCCCCGCCTGGTATGCGGAAAACGTCAAGGAAAACCCGCTCAAGTGCGAATACTTTCTCCCCTCGGTCGCCAACGCGCTGATCGAAGAGGGCAAAGCCACGGTGCGCGTGCTCCCCTGCCGCGAGGTCTGGCACGGCATCACCTATCAGGAAGACCTGCCCGACGTGGTGAACTACATCGCCTCGCTGCGTGAGCGCGGCATTTATCCCGAAACGCTATTAGATTAAGATTAAATAATAAGGAGTAGAAGGAACATGAATGTACTCGTTACCGGCGGCGCCGGCTATATCGGAAGCCACACCTGCGTGGAGCTGCTTGAGCGCGGCCACGAGGTCGTCGTCATTGACAATCTGGTCAATTCCAGCCACAAGGCCGTCGAGCGCGTCGAGCAGATTACCGGCAAGCACGTCGCCTTTTATGAAAACGACGTGCGCGACCGTGCGGCGCTCGACAGGATCTTTGAAAAGCACAACATCGACTGCGCGATCCACTTTGCCGGGCTGAAGGCCGTGGGGGAATCGGTCGCGATGCCGCTGGAATACTATGACAACAACCTTTTCTCCACCGTGCGCCTGTGCGAGGCGATGCGCGACCACGGCGTGAAGAACATCGTTTTCTCCTCCTCGGCCACGGTCTACTCCGGCGACAACGAGATGCCGCTGCGCGAGACCTCGGCGACCGGTCACTGCACCAACCCCTACGGCTGGACCAAGTACATGTCCGAGCAGATCCTGCGCGACACCGCCCACGCGGTGGATGATTTTTCCGTCAGCCTGCTGCGCTATTTCAACCCCATCGGCGCACACAGCAGCGGTCTGATCGGCGAAGATCCGCGCGGCATCCCGAACAATCTGATGCCCTTTATCGCCCAGGTCGCGGTCGGCCGCCGGGATCATCTGAACGTCTTCGGCAACGACTACAACACCCCCGACGGCACCGGCGTGCGCGACTATATCCACGTTGTCGACCTGGCACGCGGGCACGTCGCGGCGATCGAGTATATGCAGACCCACCGCGGCGAGAGCGTGTTCAACCTTGGAACCGGCCAGGGCTACAGTGTGCTCGACATGGTCAAGGCCTTTGAGCGTGTGACGGGCGTGAAGATCCCCTATGAGATCGCGCCGCGCCGCCCGGGAGACCTGGCCACAGTCTATTCCAGCCCTGACAAGAGCGCACAGCTCCTCGGGTGGAAGGCGCAGTACAACCTTGACGATATGTGCCGCGACACCTGGGCCTGGCAGTCGAAGAACCCGATGGGATACGGCGAGGAGTAGTTTTTAGTTTTTAGTTTTTAGCTTTTAGCTTTTAGAGCGTACTTACAAAACAGAATACTTTTTAAAAGATACGGGAAGAATTTTCCCGTATCTTTTTGTTTGGGAAGTTTTGCCATGAAGGTTTTAAGCGTATTCGGAACGCGGCCCGAGGCCGTGAAAATGTGCCCGCTGGTATTGGAGCTGGCCCGCCGCCCCGGGGTGGAAAGCGAGGTGTGTCTCACCTCGCAGCACCGCGAGCTGCTTTGCGGCGTGACCGATCTTTTCGGGGTAAAGGCCGATTATGACCTTGACGTGATGCGCTCCCGCCAGTCGCTCAGCGATATTTTCTGCGGGGTGCTGCGCGGCATGGAGGACGTGCTGCGCAGCAGCCGTCCGGATGTGGTGCTCGTCCATGGCGACACCTCCACCTCCTGCGCCGCGGCGCTTGCCGCCTTTTACGCGAAGATCCCCGTCGGGCATGTGGAGGCAGGGCTGCGCACCTACCGACGCTATTTCCCCTTTCCCGAGGAGATGAACCGCCGTCTGACGGCCGACCTTGCCGACTATCACTTTGCGCCGACCGCGCGAGGGGCGCAAAACCTGCGTGCCGAAGGGATCACGGAAAACATCTATGTCACGGGCAACACCGGCCTTGACGCGCTGCGCACGACGGTTCGCCCCGGCTATGTCTTTTCCGAAGGCGCGCTGCGCGACAGCGCGCTCTTCTCCGGCCGCACCGTGCTGCTGACCGCCCACCGCCGCGAGAACATCCCCGACGGGATCGCGTCGATCTGCCGCGCCGCGAAGCGCCTGTGCGCGGCATACCCCGATCTGCGCATCGTCTATCCCGTGCATCCCAATCCGGCCGTGCGGGAGATCGTTTTGCCGCTGCTGGAAAAGGTGCCGGGTGTGACGCTCACCGAGCCGCTGGACACGCTTGACATGCACAACCTCCTTGCCCGCTGCACGCTTGTGCTGACCGATTCCGGCGGGCTGCAGGAGGAGGGGCCCGCGCTTCATGTGCCGGTGCTGGTGCTGCGCGGCGAAACCGAGCGGCCCGAGGCCGTGGAGGCGGGCGGCGTGCGTCTGGCCGGGACGTCGGAAAACGGCATTTTTCGGGCCGCGGCGCGTCTTCTTGACAACGAAAGCGAGCGCGCGGCAATGGCCTGCGCCGTCTCCCCTTACGGCGACGGCCACGCAAGCGAAAGGATCGCGGATATCCTTGCGGCGCGTTTTGCCGCCGGGGAGGCGGCGGGATGATCGGACAGCTGACGCTGTGCGCCAGGAAATACGGTTTTCTGCTGCAGGAACTGATCGCGCGCGATTTCAAGGTCAAATACAAGCGCTCGGCGCTCGGCATGCTGTGGAGCCTGCTCTACCCCGTGATGATGATGTGCGTAATGGCGCTGGTGTTTCAAAACGTATTTCGCTTTACAACGCAGGGGGTAAACTATCTCTGCTATCTGATGACCGGGCTGACGCTGTTCAACTATTATTCCGAGGCGTCCAACCTTGCCATGAGCAGCGTTGTGGCAAACTTTGCCCTGATCCGCAAGGTCTATATGCCGAAATATATCTTTCCGCTGTCAAAATGCCTGTTCGTCGGCATCAACTTTCTTTTGACGCTGCTGCCGCTTTACGCCGTGATCCTGCTGACGGGGACGGGGCTTTGCTGGCAGCACGTGCTGCTGCCCTATGCGTTTGTCTGCCTGCTCGGCTTTACCGTGGGGATGGGCTTTGCGCTGTCGGCGGCCGCGGTGTTCCTGCGCGATCTGTTTTATATCTACGGCATCGTGCTGACGATCTGGACCTATCTCACGCCGATCATGTACGATCTCTCCGCCGTCGGGAACACGACGCTGATCGCGCTGATGAAGTGCAACCCCCTGTATCAGTATATCGACTTTGCACGCACGATCATCCTGTATCACACGACGCCCGCTCCGCGGCAGTTTTTGCTGTGCGCGCTGTCGGCGGCCGCCGTTTTGATCGGCGGAGCGGCGCTGTTTCGCGCCAGGCAGGACCGGTTTATTTATTACATTTGACGGATCGGAAACATGGAAATGAACAACGACATCATGGTCGAGGCCGACGCGGTCTCGATGCGCTTCGATCTGGGGATCGAGCGGGGCTTTTCGCTCAAGCAGTGGTTTGTCGATCTCGGCCGCGGCGGACGGCGGAGGCGGGAGAGCTTCTGGGCGCTGCAGGACGTCAGCTTTTCGATCAGGCGCGGCGAGGTGGTCGGACTGGTCGGCAGCAACGGGGCGGGCAAATCGACGCTGTTAAAGCTTGTGGCGGGCGTGATGAAGCCCACCTGCGGCGCAGTGCGCTGCGGCGGGGGCGTCTGCCCAATGATCGAGCTCGGCGCCGGTTTTGATCCGCAGCTGACCGCGCGGGAAAACATCTATCTTAACGGCGCGATCATGGGCTATTCCCGTCCGTTTCTGACCGAGCGCTTTGACGCGATCGTGGATTTTGCCGAGCTGCGCGATTTTCTTGATGTGCCGGTGCAGAACTATTCCTCCGGCATGGTGGCGCGCCTGGCCTTTTCCATCGCCACGCAGATCGAGCCGGAGATCCTGATCGTGGACGAGATCCTGTCTGTCGGCGACGCCGCCTTTCAGCAGAAAAGCGAGGAGAAAATGCTTTCGCTGATCGGCGGCGGGACGACCGTGCTGTTCGTCTCCCACTCGGTCGAGCAGATCCGCAAGCTGTGTCCGCGCGCGCTTTGGCTCGAACACGGCGAGCTGCGTGCGGACGGGCCGAGCGATACGGTCTGCCGCGCGTATCTGGCCGCTTCCGGTCTGTGAAAGGAGTTTTGCCTATGTTCTTGCGTCTGTGGCGATGGACGCGGCGTCTTGCGTCGCATCTGCTCCATCTGCGCTTCGGCGCCTTTGCGGGCGAACTGAAATCCGCTCTGCGGCGTCCGGCGGAGGCGCTGCGCGCCCTGCGGCATGCCCGTGTGCTGAAAAGGGCGCTTGACGGGCGCGTCGCCGGCCGCCGGGTGATCGTCTTTCCGCCCACGCTCGACTGGCATCTGCCGCTCTATCAGCGGCCGCAGCAACTTGCCCGCGCCTACAGCGAAAAGGAAGACACGCTTGTGCTCTACCTCACGGCAAACAGCGCGCACGACAGCGTGCAGGCCGTCGAGGCGCTGAGCGATACGCTGCTGCTTGTCAACGCCGCGCTTGCGCGGATGCTCCCGGCGCAGCTGGAGGGCGCGGCGGAAACCGTCGTCTCGCTCAGTTGGACAGCCAATCGCCGCTATCTCGACCTGCTGCGGCCCGACCGGGTGATCTATGAATATATCGACGAGCTGGAGATCTTTGACGGCTATGACCGCGCGATGCTGCGCGACCACCGTTTTTTGCTGCAGCGCGCGGATCTGACGGTGTGCACTGCCCGCTCGCTGTACGGCAAGGCCCGCGCCGTCGCCCGCCGCGCGATATACAGCCCCAACGCCGGAGACTACGCCTTTTTTCATGCGACCGCAGCCACCGCGCCCGCACCGGAGGCCGCCCGCGCCGCCGCGCGGTTTCGTTTTACGCTCGGCTATTACGGGGCGCTGGCAAAGTGGTTTGATTATCCCCTGCTGATCGAGGCGGCAAAGGCAAGGCCGGACTGGCTTTTTCTGCTTGTGGGGATGGATTATGACGGATCGCTCCCCAAAAGTGGACTGCTGAGGCTTTCAAATGTGCTGTGGATCCCGCCGCAGCCGTATGCGCGTCTTCCGTCGTTTCTGCGCGTGTTCGATCTGGCCATGATCCCGTTTGTTCTCAATGAGATCACCAACTCGACCTCGCCGGTCAAGCTGTTTGAGTATATGGCGGCGGAAAAGCCGGTCCTCTGCTCCCGCATGCCCGAATGCCGCCGCTACCGCAGCGTGGCTCTCTATGCCGGTACGGAGGACTTTTTAAGGAAGGCCGAGGTGCTGCTCCTCTACCGCGGCGATCCGGCTTACAAGGCGCTGCTGCGCACAGAGGCTCTTAAAAACACCTGGGAGGCGCGGACGGACGAGATCCTGCGCGCGCTGGACAGCGTGCCGCAGGAAGAAGCCGCGCGCGCTCCCATGCGCATAAAAAAGGCGATCTCCGATTAAGATCGGAGATCGCCTTTTATCTATAGACATCATGCTTTTTTCAGATTCAGACCGATGACGCCCGCTGCAAAAATGCCGACGAAAAGCACCGTGTAGATCAGGCCACGCCCGGCGTAAAGGCTGATCCCCTCGCCGGCCGCGGCAAAGGCAAAGGCAAGGGACGCGGGCAGCAGCAATCGCAGCCCCTGGCGGTCGCGGAAGGCGGCGGCGACCGTGACGATACCGGCCAGCGAGGCCAGGATCATCAAAACCGCCGCGGCAAGGCGCAGCGAAAACTCCCGCTCCGCCGCCGCGTGCTGGGCGTCCAGTTCCGAGCGCGCGCCGCCGATCAGATCCGCGCCGTCGCGCACGCGCGCTTTGACGCCGCTGTCGGCCATGAGCGCATAGCGCAGCGTATTGAAGCGTTCCTTTCTGTCGGTGTATTCCCGGATCTGCTCGCCGCGCGCCTGCAGCTCGGCGGAGGTGCTTTCAAGCTGCAGCTTTCTTGCGTCAAGGTCTTTGCGTGTATCTTCCTGCTCGGCCGTTTTTTTCTCCAGCTCCTGTTTGCCTTTGTTGAGCTGGGCCTCGCCCTGGATCAGCATCTGCTTGACCGATTCAAGCTGCTTTTTCCCCTCGTCAAAGCCGGCCTTCGCCTTGAGGATCATCGGTTCGCTCTCCTCCAGGGCTTTTTGCGCCTCGTCAAGTTGGGCGCGCATTTCCGGAAGATTGTCAAGCATTGTCAGCGTCTGTTCGACCTGGCCGACCGCCGCGTCGAACGAGGACGGGATCTGCTGTTGGGCAGGGATCATCGCCTGCGCTTCGGCCAGCAGCTCCTCTGCTGTTTTCGACCCGTCGGCCAGCGCGGCCGCCTGGGCGTTGACCGAAGCAATCGCCGGCGCAAGCATGGCCTGCACCTCCTCGGGCGAATACGTGCCGGCCAGCGCGCTTTCGACGCCGGCAAGCTGGCTCGAGAGCGTTGAGAGATAGCCGGAGAGACTTGCCTGAAGCGCATCCCGGTCGACCTCGCCGGTTTCGGCGTCGGTCGGCGGGTTTTGCACGACGGCGGCAATCGAATCGACCGTAGAGGAGATCGGCTCGGCGGCGCTTTCGGCCGCTTCAAGTCCGGCGCGGATCAGGTCGGTATCGGGCAGCTGTTCCTTCAGCGCCTCGGCCTGTTCCAGCTGTTTGCGTCCTTCTTCCAGTTGTGCCTTTCCTTCCAGATATTGCTCGTAACCAGGTTTGAACTGTGCCTCGGCTTTTTCCAGGGCCTTCAGGCCGTTGTTGTACTGGATCCAGCCGGTACGCAGCCCGGCATAACCCTCTTCCATCTGGGCGCGGCCCTGCTTGAGACCCGCCTCGGTTGCGGTATAGACGGCAAGATCCTTGCGATAGGTCTGCATGTCCTTGTTGTACTGCTCATCCATCGCGTTGTAGGTCTGTTCGGCGTCGTTAAAGTCGACAAACATCGCGTCGATCTCTTCGCGCAGGAGCGCGGCCTCGTCGGTTTTGGCAAGGAGCGTGTCGACGTAGGTATTCTGTTTTTCTCTGCTGTCGGCGGCTTTTTTCACACAGATGCCGCCGGAGAGCAGCGTGATCGCGCTGATCGCTGCGAGAAAGGCGGCGAAAAAGCGCGTCAGGGCAGGATGGCGCAAATCGATCCCCTCCGAGCTGCCAGACTGGTTTTCTTTTCAAACATAGTATTATACAGGATGATTATGAAAAAATCATGTACGCGGCGAAAAAATCTTTGTCGGATCGGCAAAGCTGTGGTAAGATCGGCATGGTGATGAACTATGACGCTGTCCTTCGCTCCAATGGAGGGCGTGACCGGCCACGTCTTCCGGCGGGTGCATCATGCCTTTTTCCCGCAGGCGGACAAATATTACGCTCCTTTTATCGCGCCGGACGGCAAGGGTGAATTCAAGATCTCCCGGCTGCGCGATATTCTGCCCGAAAACAATGAAACGATCACGCTTGTGCCGCAGGTCCTCGCAAACGATGCCGAGGCCTTTCTGCACGTTGCGCGCCAACTGGCCGATCTCGGCTATGGGGAAGTGAATCTCAACATCGGCTGTCCGTCCGCTACGGTCGTGTCCAAGCACAAGGGCGCGGCCATGCTGCGCCAGCCGGACAGGCTTGACGCCTTTCTGGCCGACGTCTACGCCCGTACGCCGATCTCCGTTTCGGTCAAAACGCGGCTGGGCTTTTCCTCCACGGCGGAATTTGACGCGCTGATGCCGATTTTCGAGCGCTATCCGATCCACGAGCTGATCGTCCACGCCCGCGACCGCGCCGGGATGTACCGCAGCGCGCCGGACCCGGACGCCTTTGCCCGCGCGCTTTTGCAGTCGCGCTTCCCCGTCGTATACAACGGCAATATCTTTACGGCCAAAGACTATCGCGCCGTCGCCGGTCGTTTTGAAACGCTCGGCGGCGTGATGCTCGGCCGCGGGGCGGCGGCCGATCCGGCGCTGTTCCGCACGATCCGCGGCGGCGACGCGCTTTCCGTCGGCGAGCTGCGCGACTTTCACGGCGCGCTGATCGAGGCGCACCTTTCTTCCGGCCTGAGCGCGGCCTTTACCGTGGGAAAGATGAAGGAGCTGTGGTTTTACATGCACACCCTTTTCCCCGACTGCGCAAAGCCCTATAAGGCGCTGACGAAGGCGCGCGATCTGCCGCAGTTTACCGCCTGCGCCGACACGCTGATGGCCTCGTGCGCGCTTGATCCCGCGCGCGGTTTTCAGCCGCCGCTGTGACGTCCCTTTTCCATGAAAAACCGGCAGTCTTTCGACTGCCGGTTTTCGTTTTTTTCAGAATTTGTATTTTTCGGCGTAGGCCTTGTAGTATTCGTCAAAGCGGTGGGAGTGCTGCTCCTTGAGGTCGATCAGGTAGCCGTGCATGTCAAAGTCATCCTGATTGAGCTCGATCATCGCGATGGCGATGTTCGAGCAGTGGTCCGCCACACGTTCGAAGTTCGTGATCAGATCGTTGAACGGGAAGCCCTGGTTGATCGTGCAGACGCCGCTCTGCAGGCGGGTGACATGATGCTGCTTCATCGCTTCGCAGAGATTGTCGATGCGGTCCTCCAGCGGTTCGACCGCATAGGCCTTTTCCAAATCGCCGCTTGTGAAAGCGCCGATGGCAAGCGACAGGATCTCCTCTACCGCAGCGGTCAGTACGCGCAGCTCGGCCGCCGCGTCGCCGGAAAAGCTGACCTTATTCTCGTTCATCTTCTGGGCGACCTCGGCCGTGTTCATCGCGTGGTCGCTGATACGCTCAAAGTCGCTGATCGAGCGCAGAAACTTGGAGACGTCCTCGTTCTGCTTTACGTTCAGTTCGCTGGTATTGAGCCTTACAAGGTAGGTGCCGATCTTGTCCTCGAACTCGTCGATCAGGTTTTCCATGCGCTCGACTTTTCCGTAGCCGTCCGCGCTGTATTTCCATACCAGCTGCGCAGCCGCGCCGAAGGCGCCGGCGGACATGTTCGCCATGTCGTTGACGGTCAGACGGCTCTGCTCCAGCGCAAGCTGGGGATGACTGAGAAAGCGCTCGTCAAGACGCTCGAGCGAGGCATTTTCGCTCTTTTCGCTTTCGCTGACGCGGATCAGTCTTTCGGTCAGTTTGACAAACTGGCGGTTTAAAGGCATCAGGAAAACGGCTGTCAGAACACGGAAGATCGTGTTCACGCCCGCGATCGTAAAGGGGTCCATTTTCCATGAGCCGATCCCCAGACCCACCGCGGCGTCGATCCCGTAATAGAGCGCCGCGAAAAGCAGCGCGGCAACGACCTCGACGATCAGGTACAGGAATGCGGTACGGCGGCCGTCCACCTTTGCGCCGATGGCGGAGAGCAGGACAGGCACCGACGCCCCGACCGCGATGCCGAGGATGATCGGATAAGCGACGGTAAAGTTGATCGCACCGGTCGCGGAGAGGGCCTGCAGGATACCGACGGCGGCTGACGCACTCTGCAGGATCGCCGTAAAGACCGCGCCGACCGCGATGCCGATGAGCGGATGGGAAAAGGTCGTGAGAAGGGCGATAAACTCCGGGCTGTCCTTCAGGGGAGAGACCGCGCCGCTCATCGTCTGCATGCCGAACATCAACACCGTAAAGCCAAGGAGGATATCGCTCGTATGTCTGGTTGCGGCCCGCTTTGCCGTCATGCGCACCAGGATGCCGATAATGGCAAACAGCGCCGCGATCGTCGAGGTCGACAGCAGCGAGGCAATTCCCCCGCTCTCGCCAAGGTAGGACAGACAGATGATCCAACCCGTGATGCTGGTGCCGATCAGCGCGCCGTGGATCACGCTCAGCGCCTGCTGCGTTTTCATCATGCCGGAGTTGACAAAGCCGACCAGCATGACCGAGGTCGCCGAGGAAGACTGGATCACAGCCGTCACGCCCGCGCCGAGCAGAAGTCCCTTCAGCGGCGTGCCGGAAAGACGGTAGAGTATGATCTCCATCTGACTGCCGGCAACTTTTTTCAGGCCGTCGCCCATCAGCCCCATTCCGAACAGGAAAAGGGCAATTCCGCCGAGAAGTGAGATGATGTTGGAAATTTCCATGCGGGGTTTATCCTCCTTATACTGGTTGGCGCTGCCGCGCGAGGCGGCGCAGACAGCGGTCTATCATTTGAATAGTATCCAGGGAAAGCGTTCCGGCGGCGGGGCGGAAAAGCGCATCTCTTTCCCCGTCACGGGGTGGGGAAAGGCAAGGCTTGAAGCCCAAAGGGCGATCTCGCAGTCCCGGACCGGGCTGCCGTACCGGCCGTCGCCCGCAAGCGGAAGACCGCGTGAGGCAAACTGAACGCGGATCTGGTGGCTTCTTCCGGTGAAGAGCGTGACGCCGAGCAGGCTGAGCGTTTTACCGTCCGCCTCCGCGGTCGCAAGGCGTTCGTAGGAAAGCTCCGCCTCCCGCACGCCGCGGCGCATCCGGCGCACGACATAGCTTTTATTGCGCGACGCGTCGTGATATAAAAGGTCCTTCAGCCGCGCCCGCTCCTCTTCCGGGCAGCCGCAGACAACGGCGAGATACCGTTTTTCCATTCTCCCCGCCGCGATCGAGGCCGAGAGCGCGGCCGCGGCCTCCCTCGTCCGGGCATACACCATCACGCCGCCGACGGCGCGGTCGAGCCGGTGGACGCAGTAGATGCTGCCGTCCGTCTCTTTTTCCAGACGTTCGGGCATGCCGCCCGTCTCCGAAAGGACGCCGGCGGGCTTGAGGCAGACCAGGACCTCGCTGTCCTGAAACAAAATGACGGTATCCATCGTTTTATTCCAGCTTTGCGGACGCTTCTTCGTCCGCATAGACCGTGACGCTCGCGGGAAGCTGAAGGAAGGCAGCCGGATAAACGCTGTCATTCCGGCCGTAGAGCATGCGGTAAAGCGCCGTGGCTTTTTCTTCCCCGTGGGCGATCACAACGATATCGCGCGCAAAGCACAGCGTCCGAAAGCCCTGCGTTACGCCGCGCGCAGGCACGTTTTCCTCGCCGCCGAAAAGGGACGCCAGCTCGGCGCGGGTCTTTCTTGTCAGTTTTTGTAAATGGGTGCCGGAATCGAAAGGGGTGGCCGGCTCGTTAAAGCCGATGCGGGCGTTGTCCCCAAGGCCGAGCACCGCAAGATCCAGCCCGCCCAGCGCGGCGATCGTTTCATCATATTCCGCGCACTTTTCCGCATGCGGGAGATACAGGTTTTCCTCGCGCGCGTCGGATTTGGCAAACAGATGGGAGAGCAGTCTTTCCCGCACGGAGAGGGCGCCGCTGCCGGCCTCGCTCTCAAATTCACAGACGGCGAAGAAACGCGCCGCCGCAAGACTGACGCCGCCGTTCTTTGCGATACGGCAAACCTCGTCCCAAACGGCAAGCTCCTCGTCCAGCGCGCCGAGCGCGATGACCGCATCCTTCTTTTTTTCAACGCAGGCAAGAATGTGCGCCGCAGCGGCGCGGATGCTTTCCTCCCGCGGCAAAGATACGGTTTTCAAAGCTTTTCCTCTCCCTTTCGAGTATTGCTTCGGGCTTTGGAAATACTATTGTCCGGGGTGATTGTTTCTTGGCTGTGATTTTTGTCCGGACGCTGATCCTGTATTTTTCCCTGCTGATGTTTCTGCGGCTGCTGGGCAAGCGACAGCTCGGCGAGATGGAGCTGTCGGAATTCCTGGTGGCCTCGCTGATCGCCGACCTGGCGGCCAACCCGCTGCAGGATATCGGCATGCCGATACTCAACGGGCTGATCCCGATCGTCACGCTGTTTTGCTGCGAGCTGCTGATCTCATCGCTGTCGATGCGCAGCATCCGCCTGCGCTCGTTTCTGTTCGGCAAGCCGAGCATGCTGATTTCCCACGGGAAGATCGACCAGAAGGAAATGTCCAAAAACCGCTTTACGCTCGACGAGCTGATGCAGGAGATGCGCTCGCAGGGCGTGCGCGATCTTGCGGAGGTCGAATACGCTTTTCTGGAGACCAACGGAAAGCTGAGCATCCTGCTCTACACCAGCAAGCAGCCGCCCAGCGCGGAAAAAATGAACATTCCGACGGAGAACATCGGCTTTCCGCGCATTCTCGTCAGCGACGGAAGGCTGATCCATGAAAACCTGCAGAAAAGCGGCCATGACATGACCTGGCTGCAGCGGCAGCTTTCGGAGCATGGCGTCGAGCTCGCCGGGGTCTTTCTGATGACCGTGGACGACGCCTCGCAGGTCTATTGTGTAAAAAAGGAGCTTGTAAAATGAGACGGGAAGTGATTGCCATTGTGCTGTTGATTTTGCTGCTTGGCATTCTGCTGGGCAATATCCGCTACCTTGACAACCTTGTCGAGGATATCGAGGAGGCTGTCAGCAGCTCCTGCGCCGCATGGGAGAGGGGTGACACACAACTCGCCGTCTCGGAATTGGAGACGGCGATGGAGCGGTGGCAGTCAGCGGCGGACTATGCCCATATTTTTCTCCGTCAGAGCGAAATCGACGCCGTGTCGGAAGCGTTTTTTGATCTGTCCGCCTCCCTGCGCGACGAGGAAAAGCAAAGCCGGGACGACTATCTGCGTCTTTTCTATCATCTCGACAGTCTTGAGCGGATGGACGCGCTGCGCCTGAGCAGCATTTTCTGAAGAGCGCCTCTTTACTTCTCCGTCAGCAGCTTGGAGAGCTCTTCCATGAAGGTGTTGATATCCTTGAAGCTGCGGTAGACCGAGGCAAAGCGCACATAGGCGACCTCGTCGACATTCTTCAGCCTCGCCATGACCATCTCTCCGATGTCGACCGTGCTGATTTCTCGCTCAAGCCCGCTCTGAAGCTCCTGCTCGATCTCGTCCGCGATCGTCTCAAGCTGCGAGAGGGTGACGGGGCGCTTTTCGCAGGCGCGGACCATTCCGTTGATGAGTTTTACCTTGTCGAAGGACTGGCGGCTGCCGTCGCGCTTGATGACGACAAGCGGCAGGCGCTCGATGATCTCATAGGTGGTGAAACGCTTTTGGCAGGCCAGACACTCTCTTCTGCGGCGGATGGTCGAGCCCTCTTCCGCCGGACGCGAGTCAATGACCTTGCTGTCGGAATAACCGCAAAACGGGCACTTCATATCTCTTTCTCCCCCGATGATGTGTGATTGCTGTTATTATAACACAGCCCTTTGTGCTTTGCTATAAGAAAATGCAAAAAAACGGGAAAAAAAGCAAGTCTTTCGACTTGCTTTTTTATATGTTATGTAAACCGATTTTGTCTTCCGTCAGCAGCGTTATGTATTGAGCAGCACAGCAGCCGCGGCGCCGGGGAGCGTCGTCTCGTATCCGACGATGAGCTCCAGCTTTCTGCCAAACACGCCGTGGGCGTACTGCTCGAGATATTTCTCGAGCAACGGGCGGAAATGACGGCTCTTCTGCACAAGAGAGCCCTCTGCGCAGACGCAGATCGGCTTGTCTGCGCCGGCGCCGCCCAGCAGCGCGATCGCAATGAGGTTGACGCACATGCATCTGGCCGAGCGGTCGATCGCAGCAAGGCAGATATCGCGGATAAAGGCCGCGTCCTCTTCGCAGGAGGCAAGTCCGTCAAGGTCTTCTCCGCCGGCCCAGTGGTCGATCGTCGAGGCGTCAAAGCGGCCGCGCTCGGCGATTTTTTCACCGCTTTCGGCCGAGAGGACACCTTCGTTGACAGCGGCCTCGAACATGATCCGGCACAGCGAGCCGAGATACACGCCGGCCGTCAGCTTTTCGAGGTGCTTCGAGCCGGGATTGTTGCTTTCGCAGTCGAGTTCCAGATCAAAGTCGCCGCGCGGCAGGCCGTCGTAAAGGCCGGATTCGATGTTGACGATGATCCCGTCTTCGCCTTCGCGCTGCAGCTTGCCGATCTTCTTCATCGGAACGATGCAGCAGGTGTTGCTGCCCGTGCCGTTGATCTGGCCGATAAAATCGCTGTATTTTTCCTTTTCCAGCGTCGCCGAGACGCCGAGCAGCACGGCAGCCGTGTCGTTTAAGATCACGACTCTCTTTCCGGTGCAGCCGCGACGCTCCAGCTCTTCCAGCAGCGAGGCGCCGACCAGCTTTCCTTCCGAGCCGGTGACGACGACCTCCTTGTCGATGCGGATGACGCGGCCGTCGATCTCGGGCGTGATAACGGCGGAATAGGAAAAGCAGAAGCCGATCTTGTCCGCACGGTCCATATACGACATGATGCTGTCGGCCACAAAGGAGATAAATTCCTCCCACGTGGCGCTCTTCCCGATGCCGGGCATGGGCATTTTCTTCATTTCGCTGATCTCGCAGCGGCCGGAAGAAAAACGTGCGAGCGCGCAGCGGTAATTTGTGCCGCCCGCGTCGATGACGACGGCGCTGACGTCCTGCGGGACCTCGCCGCTGTTTTTCAGATAAGTGGGGATCATGGGCAGCATGCAGCCGTCCTTTTCAAGCCCCTCTTCCATGCTCTTCGCCATCTGCGGGCCGTAAAACGCCGGGTCGATCTGCTCCGGCGACATGTTGTGTCGGATGAGGAATTCCTGCGCGGTCATTTTCATGTCTTTCTCTCCGTTCAAGGGCAATGCCGGCAGCGCGCTGCCGGCATTGCCGCTGTGCTATTATGCCTGCGTTTTATTCCTTGTTGGCCTCGATCACGCCGGCAGCCAGACCGGCCAGCCCCTGGATCTCGCTGGGGATGATGATCTTGGTCGCCGTTCCGTTCGCGGCGGCGGTAAAGGCCTCAAGCGCCTTGATGCGCAGCACGGCGTCAGACGGGGCGGACTCGTTGATCAGGCGGATGCCTTCGGCCGTGGCGGTCTGGACCTTCAGGATAGCCTGGGCCTCGCCTTCGGCCTCAAGGATCTGCTGCTGCTTTTTCGCGTCGGCACGCAGGATCGCGGATTCCTTTTCACCTTCGGCCTCGAGGATCGCGGCGCGCTTTTCGCCTTCGGCGCGGAGGATGGCTTCACGGCGTTCACGCTCGGCCTTCATCTGCTTCTCCATCGCGTTCTGGATCTCCTTGGGCGGGAGGATGTTCTTCAGCTCGACACGGTTGACCTTGATGCCCCAGGGGTCGGTCGCTTCGTCAAGGATCGAGCGCATCTTCGAGTTGATGATGTCACGGCTGGTCAGGCACTGGTCCAGTTCGAGATCGCCGATGATGTTACGCAGCGTCGTCGCGGACAGGTTTTCGATGGCGACCATGGGCTGCTCGATGCCGTAGGTAAAGAGCTTCGGGTCCGTGATCTGGAAGTAGACGACCGTATCGATCTGCATGGTGACGTTATCCTTGGTGATAACGGGCTGGGGCGGGAAGTCGGCGACCTGCTCTTTGAGCGAAACGATCTTGGCCACGCGGTCGATGAAGGGCATCTTGACGTGCAGGCCGACGTTCCAGGTTTCTTTGTATGCGCCGAGACGCTCGATAACGAACGCTCTCGCCTGCTGGACGACGCGGATGTTGACGATGATCAGGGCAATGATGATGATTGCGATAATAATGATGACAGGCATAATGGTCCCTCCGTTTATGAATTTGGTGTTGTTATTTCTTTCTGACGATCAGTTTGACGCCTTCGATCCGTTCGATCACGGCGACGGCTCCCTGCTCGATGATCTCTTCGGGCAAAGCGCTGCGCGCGGTCCACTCTTTTCCCGCAACGGCGACCGCCCCGGTACCGTGAAGCGCGTCGATCGTTTCCCTTACAATGCATTCCTGCCCGATGAGCATATCGGCGTTCGTGGCCTGGGTGCGCGAGTTGACGTACTTTTTCGCCAGCGGCCTTGTCACAAGCAGCGCCAGCAGCGAGATCACGACGAACCACAGCGCCTGCAGCCAGATCTGCGCGCCGAGCATGGCAGAGATCAGCGCCGCGAGCGCGCCGAGCGCAAACCAGATCGACACCAGTCCGGGCACGATCCCTTCAATGACAAGGAACACGATCATCAGCACGACCCACACGGCCGTCATGCCGCCCTGGAATTCGAACATATCAAACGCCTCCTTCCGTTTTTTATTATTATATCCTCTCCGCGGCGTTTACGCAAGGGGATTCTCGCACGGCGCGCGGGAGGCGTTCTGCTTTTTTTGCCCGCGGCCGGTTTTTCTGTTATTTTATGCAAATGCGACGAAAAAACATGGCGGGAAAGGGATTTTTCTCTTTACTTTTACAGATTAAAGTGATAAGATGGAAATGAAAGTAAATTGGCTGTTGAACAGATGGAGGTAGACATGAACAAGCTCTCGAAAAAGCCCCGTAATGAGAACATGTATAAGGCGATCCTCACCCTGCGCGACGTCGACGAGTGCATGAAATTCTTTGACGATCTGTGCACCGTGTCGGAGCTGATGGCCATGGAACAGCGTTATCAGGTGGCCGTCTGTCTGGACAAGGGCATGATCTATAACGACATTCTCTCCGAGACCGGCGCTTCCAGCGCCACGATCAGCCGCGTCAACCGCTCGCTGCAGTACGGCGAGGGCGGCTATGAGATCGCCTTTTCGCGTCTGGCCGCGGCGGAGGGCGAGGAGAAATGAACTGCTACGGTCCGCTTGCGGCGTGGTATGACACGCTGACGGGCGATATCCCCTATAGCAGCTTCGCAGACTTTTATGAGGCGGAATTTGCACGCGACGGCGGCGAATTCCGCCTTCTGCTCGATCTGTGCTGCGGGACGGGGACGCTGACGGCCGAGCTGTGCCGCCGCGGCTATGAGATGATCGCGGCCGACCAGTCGGAGGAAATGCTGATGGAAGCGCGCGAAAAAGCCGCCGCGCTCTCCCCCGCGCCGCTGTTCCTGTGCCAGAGCGCGCAGGAGCTTGATCTGTACGGCACGGTCGACGCCGCGGTCTGCTCGCTTGACGGGATCAACTATCTCCCAGGCGGAGACCTGGGCGAGGTGTTCCGCCGGCTGCATCTGTTCGTGCGCCCCGGCGGGCTGCTGATCTTTGATATCAAGTCGCCGGAGAGCCTGCGCGCGCTGGACGGCAGTGTGTCCGTCGACGAGGACGAGGATCTGCTTTGTCTCTGGCGGGCGGATTTTGACGAGGAGGAGGGCTGTCTCGTCTACGGCATGGATCTGTTCGAGCGCGAAGGGGCGCTGTGGCGACGCAGCGGCGAAGAGCACGTCGAATACGCCCATACGCGCCGGCAGCTCCGCCGCGAGCTGGAGGAGCACGGCTTTGTCGCCGTCCGCTTTGTCGCCGACGGGCCGCAGGGCGAAAAAGGGCGCATCTTTGTCTGTGCAAAACGGGAAGAATAAGGAGACAATCAACAATGGATAAAATCATTCGGGCCACCGCGGCCGACGGCTTTGTCAAGATGGCCGTTGTGACCGCGCGGGACACGGTCGAGCGCGCACGCGGCATTCACGGCTGCAGCCCCACGGCCGCCGCGGCCCTGGGCCGCACGCTGTGCGCCGCCTCGCTGCTGGGCGACGCGATGAAAGAGGAAAAGGGCAGTCTTACGATCCGCATCAATGGCGGCGGGCCGATCGGCAGCGTCGTCGCGGTATCCGATTCGGGCGGCAACGTGCGCGGCTATGTGGAAAATCCCTTTGTCGAGCTGCCGCTGCGCAGCGACGGCAAGCTGAACGTCGGCGGCGCCGTCGGGCGCGACGGCATGGTCACGGTCAGCCGCGATATCGGCTTGAAGGAGCCCTATATAGGCTCAACGGCGCTGGTCTCCGGCGAGATTGCCGAGGACATGACCGCCTATCTCACCGAGAGCGAGCAGGTCCCCTCGGCCTGTGCGCTGGGCGTGCTGGTCGACACCGACCGCAGCATCAGGGCCGCCGGCGGCTTTATCGTCCAGCTGATGCCCGGCGCGGACAGCGCGCTGATCGACAAGCTGGAGGAGAACATCTTTATGATGGATCAGCTGACGACGATCCTGGACGAGGACGGCGCGGAACGTGTGTTCGAGCAGGTGCTGAAGGGGCTTGAGCACCACATCGTCGGCGAAAAGGAAATCGAATACCGCTGCTACTGCTCGCACGATCGCGTCAAGGACGCGCTGCGCAGCATCGGCCGCGAGGAGCTGGGCAACATGGCCGCGGAGGGCAGGGATATCTCCGTCAGCTGTCAGTTCTGCGACAAGGTATATTCCTTCTCCCCCGCCGAGATCGCGGCGCTGGCCGGGGAAGAGAGAGCATAACGCGGCATTCCCCGCGGCGGAAGCGCATACTTCCGCCGCGGGGAGAAGAAAAATTTGATTTGGGATATTGACAACTTTGGATTTTTTTAGTATGATAACAAAGCTGTCGCGCGGGAGCATAGCTCAGCTGGTTAGAGCACCTGCCTTACAAGCAGGGGGTCACTGGTTCGAGTCCAGTTGTTCCCACCATATCCATATGCCTCGGTAGCTCAGTAGGTAGAGCAGCGGACTGAAAATCCGCGTGTCGCCAGTTCAACTCTGGCCTGAGGCACCATCTGCGGCCTTAGCTCATCTGGTAGAGCGCCACCTTGCCAAGGTGGAGGTAGCGAGTTCGAGCC
>JAFSWC010000007.1 GCA_017444665.1 Oscillospiraceae bacterium | reverse complement strand
TTGCGAATTCTTCCTAACACCTTGCCGCGAATACAAATACAGGGCCGCCTTAATATGGCGACCCTGTATTTGTGCGGCTGCGGAAATTGCGGCTTTGCTTCATCCGCCCCCGGCGGTGCAAAGCCGCAATTCTCTTGACCCACCCTAATTGAAACGCCTCAAGAGGGGGAACAGCGCCGCACCGCTGCCGGTGGCAGAAACAGGCGCGGCGCTGTTTCCGCAGCGGTCGAAAAACGCAAGGATCAGCGTAAGCCCGCAGCGTTTTTCGCCTAACCGCAAGGTGGGAGAACCCTCTTTCAAATCTCCCCTCTGCTGTGCTGACATGAAACCAGTCAGCCGCCGAACAACTTTTCTCGCAGGGGCGGCAATAGCCGCCCCTGAAAACGCGATCCGACCGGATGCAAAAACAGGGGCTGCGGCTGCAGCCCCTGCGGAAATGTTTTTCTTTGGCTATCATTTACCAAATCAGCACAATGTCGGGGTGAATCAAAGGAGGGAAAATACACCGTGCCGCTGCCGGGGGCAGAAAAAGGCACGGCGTATTTTCCGCAGCCGCGTCAATAGCGAGCAGGTTTACTGCCTGCTCGCTATTGACATTTGCGGCAAGGTGGTGCAAGTCCCCTTCTTTGCCGATTCAAGGGTGGGGTCCAGGGGAGGGGAAAGACGGAATCCCCTCCCCTGGCGTGCTTTCTCTTTTTGTCCACTTTCTCTTTGCACGAGCAAAGAGAAAATGGGCACCCTGCAGGTCGATAAAAAGCAAAAGGGACGCATCTTCATGCGTCCCTGTGATTGCTGTTCGGATTACTCCATCCCGTTGAGCTTCGCGGACATCGAGGATTTCTTGTGCGCCGCGTTGTTCTTGTGGATCAGGCCCTTGCCTGCTGCGTGATCGACTGTCTTAACAGCAACTTTATAGGCACTGACGGCTGCGTCCTTGTCGCCTTCGGCAACGGCTGCGTCAAACTTTTTCATCATGGTCTTGAGCTCGGTCTTATCAGCACGGTTCTTGGCACGGAGCTCCTTGGACTTTTCGTCTCTCTTGGCAGAAGATTTGATGTTGGCCATTGATTCGCCACCTCCTCCTATAAAGATTTCACATCGCATTGATGGATTATACCAAAGCGTTCTTTGAAAATCAAGAGTTTTTTTCAATTTGTCCGGCGGCTTTTTTCGGCGCTGTATTTCTTGTGGCGCAATGGGATAAGCTATACCATATATAGTTTGTTTCGGGAGGTTTTTTCATGCCGGATCCCTTTCGCACCGACCTCGCCGCCGAGGCCCTCGAGCATCTCGGCGGCGCGGGGGCCGGACTCGAGGGCGTTTCCCTGCGGCGTGAGGAGCTGGGCGGCGCGCCGCTGCTCGCCGTGGAAATCTCGGGGCGCGAGGCCGCCGCGCGTCTGGGCAAGCCGACAGGGAAGTATTACACGCTCGAGCTGCCCGCGCACTTCCGCCGCGCGGACACCTCCTTTGCCGCGCTTGCGGGCGCGGTGGCGGAGCTGATCCGCCGCTGCGGCGTGCCGGAGGAGGGCGGCGTGCTCGTCGCGGCGCTGGGCAACCCGGACATCACGCCGGACGCGCTCGGCCCGCTGTGCGCCGCGCAGGTGCTGGCGACGCGGCATCTCAAGCTGAGCGGCGACGCGCTTTGGCGGGACTTTTCCTCCGTCAGTCTCTGCCGTCCCGGCGTGCTGGGGACCTCCGGCGTCGAGTCGGCCGAACAGATCCGCGCGATCTGCGCCGCCGTAAAGCCGGCGCTCGTCATCGTCGTGGACGCGCTCGCCGGCGCGGAGGCCGACAGGCTCTGCCGCAGCGTGCAGGTCTGCGACAGCGGCATCTCGCCCGGCGCGGGCGTGTGCAACGACCGCGCGCGCATCGACCGCGCGCTGCTGGGCGTGCCCGTGACGGCCGTGGGCGTGCCGACCGTGACCGACGCCGCGGCTCCCGGGGAGGAGGGCGCGCGCGGTCTGTTCGTCACGCCGCGGGACATCGATTCGTCCGTGCGCGCCTGCGCGCGCATCATCGCCTACGGGATCAACCTGGCCCTGCACCCCTGTCTGTCCGTGGAGGAGATCGACGGCCTGGTCGGATAGTGTTTCACGTGAAACAACAGGCGCACGAAACAAAAACGTTTCACGTGAAACAAAAACCGACGCGCTTTACTAGAATCTAGAATCTGGACACTAGAAACTGCTCTTGTGGCATTGAAAAATTGAGTTTTTGCTGCTATAATGACTTCCATCAAACAAAACAGGCGGCTTTTTATGGCAAAAATCGTTGCTTTTGCAAATCAGAAGGGCGGCGTGGGCAAGACCACCAGCTGCGTCAATCTCTGCTGTGCGCTGCGCCTGCTGGGCAAAGAGGTCCTGCTCGTCGACGGCGACCCGCAGGGCAACGCCAGCTCCGGCATGGGCGTGTCCAAAAGCGCGCGCCCGAATACTTACGACATGCTCGTCGGCGGCGTCCCGGCCGCGGACTGCGTCGTCCGCACGGCGTTCGGCGACGTGATCCCCACGGGCGCGGAGCTCGCCGCCGCATCGGTGGAGCTGATCGGCGTCGAACGCCGCGAATTCGTGATGCGCGAAGCGCTGCAGACGCTGTACAGCGATTATGATTATATCCTGATCGACTGCCCGCCCTCGCTGGAGCTGCTGACGGTCAACGCGCTCGTCGCCGCCGACAGCGTGCTGATCCCGATGCAGTGCGAATACTACGCGCTCGAGGGCCTGGCCGACCTGATGACCAGCATCCGTCTGTGCAAAAAGCGTCTCAACCGCCGCCTCGACGTGGAAGGCATCGTGCTGACGATGTACGACGCGCGTATGAATCTGACCAATCAGGTGGCCGAAGAACTGCGCCGCTATCTCGGCGACAAGGTGTATGAGACGGTGATCCCGCGCAGCGTGCGCCTTTCCGAGGCGCCGAGCCACGGCCTGCCCGGCGTGGTCTACGACAAATCCAACCGCGGCAGCCGCGCCTATATGGATCTGGCGCGGGAATTCATTGCAAGATGCGAGGGGTGAGACAAGCGATGGCAGAGAAAAAGAAAGGGCTCGGAACGGGACTGGGCATTCTGTTCGGAGAAGAGGATTACGGCGATCCCAACGAGCTCAAAATGCTGTCCGTCAGCCGGCTCGAGCCGCGGCAGACCCAACCGCGCAGCGTCTTCGACGACGAGGCGCTGCAGGAGCTCGCCGACTCGATCCGCCGCTACGGCGTGATCCAGCCCGTGACGGCAAGAAAGCTGCCCTCCGGCTACTATCAGATCATCGCGGGAGAACGCCGCTGGCGCGCCGCGAGGCTCGCGGGCTTAAGCGAGCTCCCGGTGCGTGTCATCGAGGCCGACGACCGTCTCACGGCGGAGCTGGCGCTGGTGGAAAACCTGCAGCGCGAAGACCTCAATCCCATCGAAGAGGCCCGCGGCTACCGTGCGCTGATGGACGACTACGGTCTGACGCAGGAGGAGGCCGCGCAGAGCGTGGGCCGCTCCCGTCCCGCCGTGGCGAACTCGCTGCGGCTGCTCGGGCTGAGCGCCCCCGTCATGGAGATGGTGGAAAATCGAAAGCTCTCCGCGGGCCACGCGCGGGCGCTGCTGAGTCTGACGGAGGAAAAGGCCCAGCTCGCCGCCGCGAACGAGGTCCTGAAGAAAAACCTGTCCGTGCGCAAGACGGAGCTGCTGGCCGCGCGGACGCTGCGCGGCAGAAAAGAGCGCCCCTCCGCCGCAGCGGAGGTCGACTATGCCGCGGAGGTCGAGCGCGCGCTCGAGAGCGCGCTGGGGCGCGGCGTGCGCCTGCGCGAGAAAAACGGCGCGGGGCGGATCGAACTGGCATACTATGACGCCGACGACCGCGAGGCGCTGATCAGACAACTGGAAAGCTTAGGCCGCAACCAGGCCGGTAAGGAGTAAGAAAGATGCTGGATATCAAGTTTGTCCGGGAAAACCCGGAGCTCGTCAAGGAAAACATCAAAAAGAAGTTTCAGGATCAGAAGCTGCCCATGGTGGACGAGGTGCTGGAGCTGGATGCGAAAAACCGCGCGGCCATCACCGAGGCCAGCGATCTGCGCGCCAGCCGCAATTCCCTCTCCAAGCAGATCGGCATGCTGATGGGCCAGGCCAAGAAGGACCCCTCGAAGCTCGCCGAGGCCGAGAAGATCAAGGCGCAGGTCAAAGCCAACGCCGATCGTCTGGCCGAGCTGGAACAGATCGAAGAGGACTGCGCCGCGCGCATCCGCACGCTGATGCTGAACATCCCCAACATCATCGACCCCTCCGTGCCGATCGGCCCGGACGACAGCGCGAACGTTGAGGTGCAGCGCTTCGGCGAGCCGAAGGTCCCCGACTTTGAGATCCCCTACCACACCGAGATCATGGAGAGCTTTGACGGCGTCGACATGGACGCGGCCGGGCGCGTATCCGGCAACGGTTTCTATTATCTCATGGGCGACGTCGCGCGGCTGCACTCGGCCGTGCTGGCCTACGCGCGCGACTTCATGATCGGCAAGGGCTTCATTTACTGCATCCCCCCGTTTATGATCCACGGAAACGTGGTCGAGGGCGTCATGAGCCAGACCGACATGGACGCGATGATGTATAAGATCGAGGGCGAGGACCTGTACCTGATCGGCACCTCCGAGCACTCGATGATCGGCAAGTTCATCGACCAGATCATCCCCGAGGAGACGCTGCCGCAGACGCTCACAAGCTATTCGCCCTGCT
>JAFSWC010000063.1 GCA_017444665.1 Oscillospiraceae bacterium | reverse complement strand
GTTATTTTTCAGACAATATTATAATCGCTGTATGGACAAGGTGCAATATGTATTTTTTACAAATCCTTTTTTTCGCCCTTTTTCTGTTTCGCATCGAAATAACGGGAGCTTCCTTTCGGAAGCTCCCGTCTTGCTCGAGTGATTATAGGATGAGTGAAAGTTGAGTGTTTCTTTTCTTATTCGTTGCCTTCCTGGCCAAGCTTCTTCCAGTCGGGGATCAGCGTGTGGTAGGTGAAGATGATGAAGCAGACGGCGGAGATGATGTAGCTGACGATCTGGTTGCCGAAGAAGCCGGTCAGCTGGCCGGCGAGGACCAGGCACATGACCGCGGGCACGATGTAAATCACGCAGAAGCGGTAAAACCTGGAGAAGAAGGGGCTGTGCTCGCCGTTGTGGATCTCGTCGAGCATGACCTTCGGGCCGATCTCGCCGCCGATCATCAGCGCCATCAGCATGGCGCCGAGCGGCATCATAATGCCTTCGGACCAGCAGTCGAAGAAGTCGAGCCAACAGTCGTTCCAGCCTGCCATTTCATTCTTGAGCAGGTCGACAGGCGCAAATCCGTTGGAGCCCAGACCGTCGGCCGCGACGAGTGCGCCGATGATCGTGATGACGACGCTGACCTTAAGCACGACGCTCTTGCGGCTGATTTCTCTGCCCTCTTCCGCCGCTTTGTCGATGAAGTGAGCGCTGAGCACTTCCATCAGCGAGATAGCGGAGGAAATGGCGGCCAGCAGCACCAGCAGGAAGAAAATGATGCCGAAGACGCCGCCGAGCGCGCCCATGTTGTGGAACACGTCCTGAAGCGTGACGAACAGGAGCTTCGGGCCGCCAAGAGAAATCTCGCTCACGGGGATGCCGTTGTTGATGCCGTTGGCAACCGCCGCGGGGATGACCGCGATACCGGCCAGCAGCGCGACAAGCGTATCGGCAAAGACAATGATGCCGGAGTTCTTGACCAGGTTTTCCTCCTTGCTGAGGTAGGAGCCATAGGTGATCATGGCGCCCATGGCCAGCGACAGCGAGAAGAACATCTGGCCGCCCGCGTCGCCGAGAATGGTGATGAGGCTGGGCGCTTCTTCGATGAAGCCGCCTCTGACCGCGTAGCCGGGCACGAACATGAATTTCAGACCCTCGACCGCGTTGGGAAGCGTCAGCGCGCGGATGATGATGATGACAAGCATCACGAACAGGGCGGGCATGCCAACCTTGTTGAATTTTTCAATGCCGCCGGAGACGCCGCCCGCAACGATGATGAAGCAGATCGCCATGAAGGCCAGCAGCACACCGACAGAGGCCGGGATGCTGGTGAGCATCACGCCGAAGGACGAGCCGTCCGGCATGCCGCCGAACAGGCCGATAATATTGATGATGATGTAGTAAATGCAGTAGCCGCCGAGGACCGAATAGAAGGTCATGATCAGGAACGGCGAGATCACCGCAAGCCAGCCGAGCCAGGAATACTTGCTCGATACGGCCTTGTAGGCCGCGATCGGAGCCTTTCTGGTCTTACGGCCGAGGGCAAGCTCGGACGCCATGATGATCAGACCGACGAAGACCGCCAGGAAGATGTACACGAGCAGGAACGTGAAGCCGCCGGATCTGCCCATCTTGTACGGAAAGCCCCAGATGTTTCCGAGACCGACCGCAGAACCGATGGCAGCCAGTAGGAAGCCAATGTTGCTGTTCCATGATCCGCGATTGTTTTCCATAAATACTTACCTCTCTCCCATAAAGTGATGATCTGTTACCAGATTATGAACAAATTATAACATTCCCCTTGTCTTTTTCATAACTGTATATTATTATATTATATATAAGCAATCGTTATATATGCGTGTAATTATAAGAAAGTGAAATAATTAACATGGAAAGCAAAAAGGTCAAAGCCCTTCTCGCGGCGGTAAAATCGGGCAGTCTGACGGCCGCGGCATCGGAGCTCGGCTATACCCAGGCGGGGCTGACACAGATGATGAATTCGCTGGAGGGCGAGTTGGGGATCAGCCTGCTCATCCGCGGCAAGGGCGGCGTAAAGCTGTCGCACGCGGGCGAGGGGCTGCTCGCCGGGATGCAGAGCTTTGTCGCCGCGGCCGACGCGCTGGAGCGCAGCGTCTCTCTCCTGCGCGACGAGAGCACCGCCGCGATCCGCATCGGCTCATATTCCAGTATTTCGCGCCAGTGGCTGCCCGCGATCCTGTCCGATTTCCTGCGCGAATTCCCGGAGGCGGACACCGAGGTCTCCGCCGGCAGCATCGAGCAGATGTACGACGGCGTCAAGGATGAGACGCTCGACTGCGCCTTTGTCAGCTATCAGCCCGCGCTGATGAAGGGGCTGAACTGGTTTCCGCTGCATGTGGACGAGCTGATGGCCGTCCTTCCGGCGGATCATCCCTTCTGCGGCGACGCCTTCCCGGTCGAGCGCTTTTCCGGCGCGGACTTCCTGATGCCCTCGCTCGGCTTCGAGAGGGACATCTCCCCGCTCTTCACCGCCGCGACGCCCCGCGTGATCCCGAGCACGCGCTACACCAATCTTGACGACGCGGCGCTGATCTCGATGATCGAGCACGGGCTGGGGCTGACGATCCTCTCACGGCTGATTTTGCAGGGCATGCAGACGACCACGCGCGCGCTGCCGCTGCAGCCGCGGGGCTTTCGCTCGCTGGGGCTGATCATCAGCGCGAAGCGGCAGGGCGAGCAGATGCTGCGCAGCTTTGTCCGCTCGACCCGCGCGACGATCGGCGCGATGTACCGGGAGTAGTTTTTAGTTTTTAGCGTTTAGTTTTTAGGAGACAGGGGATACGGAACGCGGGCGGCCAACAGCCGCCCGCGTTCTCTAAAAACTAAAAACTATCTCCAGCTGCCGCTGACGCCGTCGGGCGCGTGGACATCCTCCGCGCGCGTCTGCTCTTCCGCGCTCCGCTCCCGTGCGCGAAAGTCCAGCGCCGTCTCAACAGGCGGGTTTCGGCGCCTGTCTTTTTCCTTCGCCGCCTTCTCTTTTTTCTTTCCCATCGTTCTTTCTCCTTCTCTTAAACCGCGCGCAGCAGCAGAAGCAGCAGCCCGTAGAGCACGCTGGCGCTCGCGCCGTAGACGATGACCGGCCCGGCGATGACGAACATCTTGGCCGCGGTCCCTGTGATAAAGCCCTCGGTCTTGAATTCCAGCGCCGGGGCGGCCACCGAGTTGGCAAAGCCCGTGATCGGCACCAGCGTCCCTGCGCCGGCGCGCTTGGCAATGTCGTCATACACGCCCGCCGCCGTCAGCGCCGCGCCGAGGAAAACCATTGTGATCGAGCAGGCCGTGCCCGCCGTATCGGCGTCCAGGCCGAACAATGTGTAAAGATTCAAAAACGCCTGCCCGACGCAGCAGATCGCCCCGCCGTACAGAAAGGCGCGCAGCAAGTCCTTCCCCGTCTGCGAGCGCGGCGCGCGGCGTTCGGCATAGCGTTTGTATTCCTCGTTCGTCATTTTCATGGCGGCTGTTCCTCCCGATAGCTTTCGTTTCATCCTCTATTGTCTGCCGAAAGCGCGGAAACTATCCGCCTGAAATAAAAAACGGAGCGGAAAAAGCGTTGCTTTTCCGTTCCGTTTTTTTCATTTTTTCGTATCAGGGGATCCCGTATTCGCGCCAGTCCTCGTCGTATTTCATCTGCTCGCGCAGCAGGAAATATCGCGGCATCGTGCGCCAGCCGCCCTCGGTCGGGTCGGCGCCGATGTTGAGGATCGTCAGATCCGGCAAACGCCGGGCCAGCTCCTCCTTCTGTTCCTTGGGCACCTTCAGCGTCGCCGTCATGCGCAGCACCTTCAGGCTCGTCATCTCGTAAAGCGGCGTGATGTCCGTCAGCTGCTTGCAGTTGCTGATGTTGAGATACGCCAGCTTCTTGCAGTTCGTCAGCGGGCTGAGATCCGTGATGTCCGTCGTAAAGACCTCAAGATATTCCAGCTCCGGGCAGTTTGCCAGCGCCGAGATATCGGACACGTGGGAGATCGCGATGATGCAGGCCTCCAGCTTGGGCATATAGGCCAGGAAGGAAAAGTCGTTCATCCAGAAGGTGTGGCCGAAGTCAACGTATTTCGTCTCGGTGCAGTATTTCAGCACGTCGCAGTTTTCAGGCTTTACCAGCGTCGTGCGCAGGCGCTCGGTGTCCGTCAGAAAGCTGCCGCGGCGCATCATTTTGCGCGAGCTGTACCAGGGCTCGATCAGCCAGACGCGCCAGACGATCTTGGTCTCCGGGAAGTCGTCGCGCAGCTGCGCCATGACCTCGTTGTCGACCTCGCAGCCGTCCATCAGAAAATACGTGCACGAGCGCAGATACGGCAGCACGGCGCGTACCGTTTCCACGCCCTCGTTGCCGATTGGCACCAGATAATACTCAATCCGCTCGTCCTCCGAGCTGACGCGCTGGCCAAAGAGGTCGAAGGCAACGCGCAGATAGACCTCCGGCACAGCCGCGCGGATGCGGTCAAGCTGGGGGATTTCGTCGACCGAAAAGGCGCACGCGCCGTCCTCCGAGACAAAATCTATCTTTTCCAGTGCTGTGAGATACGGCAGCACGGCCAAAAGCTCGTCCGTCCGGGCGGGGTCCATCGCGTGCAGATCCAACTCGCGCGCGCTGCCGTCCAGCTTCTCGCCGAAGAGCTGCAGGTCATAGCGGATCTGCGCCGCCGGGAAGGCTTCGCACAGCGCCGCGTACAGCGCATGATCCGGCGCCTCGCCGAGCGAGATCTCCCGGAGCGAGGTGAGCGACGCGCTGCTCTCGATCAGCTGTCGGATCGCGACGTCTTTCCCGTCCGAAAGCCCGCCGAGGTCGGCCGAAACGCTTTCGCCGTCAAGCACGAGCGCGCCGATCGTGACCGCGGGCGCCTCCTGTTCCTCCGGCGCAGGCGTCTCCTGTACGCCGGGCACGGCACCGCAGCCGCACAGCAGCAGCGCAAGGAGCGCGGCGAGCAGGATGATCAAACTTTTTTTCAACTGCTTTTCCCCCTCTGACCGTATGGGATCCGTGTGCCGTCCGGGCCATCGTGCACGGGCGACGGTAACACTATAGTCCGCCGCGCGCGCTTTGTCAAATCATGGCTTTTCTCTTCGCCGTCCCTGCGCGGAAACGCGGTTTGAGAAAAAGGCGGGAAGCAGGGAAAATCATGCTTGACTTTGCCATTGGCGTGCATTATAATAGGCAAGCTGACAAGTTGATACGGTCTTCTTGAGCAAACACGTGGAGATGTCGCGTAGTTGGTCGAGCGCGCACGATTGGAAATCGTGTAAGGGTCAAAAGCTCTTCGAGAGTTCGAATCTCTCCATCTCCGCCATGAAAACACATCCCCTGCCGTAAGGTGGGGGATGTGTTTTTCATAAAGCATGGAGAGATTCGAATCATGTCCGAACATGCCGGTGGCATGTTCATCGACCAGTTCAAAAACTGGTCGATACTTTTATCAGATTTTCCCGTCTCCCGCAAGGGAAAATCTGATGCAAGCGAATCTCTCCATCTCCGCCAGATAAGGATTGCTATTTTAACAAAAATAGCAATCCTATTTTTTCTTTACAGGATCAGATATACGCGCTATACTTTATGACATAGCGTTTGAGATAGTGGGGATTTGTATGTTCGACGATTCGAAGGAAAAAACATGGGTGTGGTGTCTTGTCGGCAACATTGTTGAATCCCATGAGTTCGGAGAGAACAAAATTCTTCTGACTGGAACAAAACAATTTCGACCGGGCGCGAAAGTATATATGGCTCCATCTAATTGGGGCGATGGATATGAAAACATCGTAGTTATTGGTCGCCCACGCCACAGCAGACACTATATTGAAATCATCATGCGGTCAGCATACATCGAGAACTACCGCATCCAAAAGGTTTACACTCCATTTCTTCTGAAGATGATGGAGAATTCCGAATTCCGCTGGTGGGACGATTCAGAGGACTCATATCAAAGTATCAATGTCCTTGTTGATGCTTTGAATGCAAGGCATTCGGAAACGGAGTAGAATTCAACGATTGCCC